>NZ_JAHLYV010000023.1:0-74591 GCF_025128115.1 Synechococcus sp. CS-1326
CGCCGGCCTCCTGATCATTCGACAGGGAGATAAACGACTCGACTTAAAGTAATTGATGCCAGTCGTCAGGAGCATCTGCACGTGCAGAGGATTTCCTTGCGGCTTCTCAATATTGCCTCAAAAGTGGCAATATTTCGAGGTTCCCTGAAATGTCCAGCAATGCAGACCGCTCTGGTGCTGATTGATCGGATCAACAACATCGCCAAACCCGCCGTAAAGATCACCACCTCAACATTCCGAGGTGACGCGACGTTGGTAGCTGGAGACCGCCAACAGGGGACTGAGATCGGCCTCCGCCTTCAACGTTTGTGCACAGAGTGGTGAAGCATCGACTGAGCCCTTTCCAAGCCAACGTCCTTGCTGGGGTGCTGCGGGGGGCACCACCACCTAAGCCACCACCTAGGCCACGATCATCGCTACACGATCATTCAGCCTGAGGATGTCTGTGCGGCGGAGCCCCTCCAGAAACGCAGCAGATGAATCGGGCAGCCTTCCCGCCTGGCCACCGGACGACGGGTTGGGATGGGCTGAACTGCATCCTGATGACCTGGAGGCCAAACTTACTTGGTGCTGAAGGAGCTGGTCTCGTTGGAACGAGCTTTAGATGGGATCCAGCATTCCCCTGGGTTTTCGGATGAAAGGGGAGGTGGCGAAATGGTGGAACATGGCAGGCACCAAGCTAGGAGAGACCTGCGGCGAAGGTTCAGGAGGCCATGATCTGGATGTTTGTGGCGGTAAGTGCTGGCAGCCCTGCCAGTTGTGCGAACGACACAGCTCCCCCAAGGCCACTGCCATCAGCATCAAAGCTGAGGATGCCAGTGGCGCCGTCGTAGACAAATACTGCCGAATCGGGCAGTGGCTGGGCAGCAAGGCGGAAGTTTGCCGCGCCTAACGGCAGGGCACCAAAGCCAGCGCTGTCCACCTGGATCTGTTCGGACGCGGCGGTGAAGTCGGTGATCAGATCAAGTCCCTGGTTCGAGGCGAAGTACTTGAACTGATCCACCCCACTGCCGCCGGTCAGGGTGTCGGCGCCACTGCCACCAACCAGAAGATCATTGTTGCCCCCGCCATCAAGTGTGTCAGCGCCGAGACCACCCAGCAGGGTGTCGTTGCCGTTACCCCCCAGAATCGAATCATTGCTGCGTCCGCCATCGAGGGTGTTGGCAGTGGTGGATCCGGTGATCACGTCACGGCCCTGGGATCCCTGTACGGCCTCGATTCCAATCAGCCTGTCCTGGTCACCAACACCGAAATCGGTGAGCCCTGTGGCCAGATTGATTGACCCTCCCACAGCCGAATAGCTGTAGTCCGCCACATCCCCGAGCCCGAGCCCGCCATTGAGCGTGTCCGCTCCGAGACCACCCAGCAAGGTATCGATGCCATCGTCGCCGAAAAGAGAATCGTTACCTGCCAGGCCACTGAGTTGGTTGGCTGTGGCAGTGCCGGAAATCGTGTCGTTACCGGCACCACCCACGGCATTCTCGAAGTTGAGGACGGTGGTGTTTCCGATGCCCGTGATCACCGCCACGGTGGTGAGCAGGTTGATGGCTCCTCCATTGGCACCACCCAGGAAACTGAAGTCAACGGTGTCGATGTCGAGGCCCCCATCGAGGCTGTTGACTTCGTTGCCACCGAGCAAGGTGTCATTGCCGCCAAGACCAAGCAGGGTGTCAGTGCCACCACGTCCATCAAGGAAGTTGGCGTCGGCGGAACCCGTGATCGAGTCGTTGCCGTTGCTTCCGATCACATTCTCAATCGATGTGAACGATTCATTGACTCCGCCGATCGAGCTGGTGCCCGTGGGAAGAGCGATGGCTCCACCGGTGGACGAGAAGCTGTAATCGATCAGATCCGAGCCAACGCCGCCATCAAAGCTGTCAATGCCTTCCCCACCGATGAGGGTGTCGTTGCCATCCCCCCCGATCAGGGTGTCGTTGCCACCGGAGCCCCGCAGATTGTCAGCAACGGCACTGCCGATGATCGAATCATCACCGCCCTGGCCATCGATGAAGTCAAGACCCGTCACCGTGATGCCGGTGAAGTTGAGGTTGTCGTTGGTGGTGGAGCCGAAGCTGGAGCCGCCGTAGATCTCCTGGCCGTTGGCCAGCACTTGTTCGATCCCGTTGCCAGCCAGGCTGAAGCTGCTGCCGATGAACCACCAGGCGCCGCTCACGATCGACACCGTGTCGGTGTTAGCACCGCCATTGAGGTTGTAGGCCTGGTCGTTCCACACCTGGATCAGGTCGTTGCCGACATCGCCGAGGATGGTGTCGGCTCCGAAGGCGAACAGGGTGTCGTTGCCGATGCCGCCATTCAGGAAATCGTTGCCGCTGGCGTTGGAGGTGTCGCTGTCCAGGATGTCGTCACCACTGGCGCCAATCAGCGTGTCGTTACCACTGTCTCCGTAGAGGGAATCGTTGAGCAGGCTGCCCAGAATCGAATCGTTGTCGTTGCCACCGAAGATCCTTGAAGCAGCCGCCAATCCCCGGATCGTGTCGTTGCCGCCTTGGCCTGCGATGAAGTCGAGACCTGTCACCGTGATGCCGGTGAAGTTGAGGTTGTCGTTGGTGGTGGCCCCAGAGGTCGCCCCGCCGTAGATCTCCTGGCCATTGGCGAAGATGGCCTCGATCCCGTTGCTCGCCAAGCTGAAGCTGGTTCCGATCAACCACGAAGTATTTGCGATCGATACCGTGTCGATGTCGGTACCACCCTGAATGTTGTAAGACTGGTCTGACCAGACCCGAATCAGATCATTGCCGGCATCGCCGCGAATCGTGTCGCCTTGGAAGGCAAACAGCGTGTCGTTGCCATTGCCGCCGATCAGGGAATCGTTGCCAGTGCAGCTGGCCTGGGTGTCGAGGATGTCGTCGCCATCTCCACCGATCAGGATGTCGTTGCCATTGTCACCGGTGAGGGTGTCGTTGAGCAGGCCGCCAAGGATCGAATCGTTGTCGTTGCCCCCACGAATCTGTGAGGCCCCCACCAGTCCCCGAATCGTGTCATTGCCGCCCTGGCCGTCGATAAAGTCAAGGCCCGTCACAGTGATGCCAGTGAAGTTGAGGTTGTCGTTGGCGAGGCTGCCATAGATTTCCTGACCATTGGCCTGGATGGCTTCGATCCCATTGCCAGCCAGGCTGAAGCTGCTGCCGATGAACCACCAGGCACCGCTGACGATCGACACCGTGTCGATGTCGGCACCTCCCTGAATGTTGTAGGCCTGATCATTCCAGACCTGGATCAGATCATTGCCCGCGTCACCACGGATCGTGTCGCCACCGAGGGCGAACAGCGTGTCGTTGCCGTTGCCGCCGATCAGGGAATCGTTGCCGCTGGAGTTGGAGCTGTCACTATCCAGGATGTCGTTGCCGTCACCACCGATTAGGATGTCATTGCCAGCATCTCCACGGATGGTGTCGTTGAGCAGGCCGCCAAGGATCGAATCGTTGTCGTTGCCCCCACGAATCTGTGAGGCCCCCACCAGTCCCCGAATCGTGTCATTGCCGCCCTGGCCGTCGATAAAGTCAAGGCCCGTCACCGTGATACCGGTGAAGTTGAGGTTGTCGTTGGTGGTGGCTCCAAATCCCGAGCCGCCGTAGATTTCCTGGCCGTTGGCCAAGATGGTTTCGATTTCGTTGCCCGCCAGACTGAAACTGCTGCCGATGAACCACCAGGCACCGCTCACGATCGACACCGTGTCGGTGTTAGTACCGCCATTGAGGGTATAGGCCTGATCATTCCAAACCTGGATCAGGTCGTTGCCGGCATCGCCAAGGATGGTGTCGGCTCCGAAGGCGAACAGGGTGTCGTTGCCGATGCCGCCATTCAGGAAATCGTTCCCAGTCGCTGCTGAGGTGTTCAGGTCAAGAATGTCGTTGCCCGAGCCTCCGATGATGGTGTCATTGCCTCCATCGCCATTGAGGGTGTCGTTGCCATTGCCACCAACGAGTGAGTCGTTATCGGCGCCACCGCGCAATTGATCGGCAATGGTGGATCCGGTGAGGCTGTCATTACCCCCTTGGCCATCAATGAAGGCCACGTTCTTGAGGGTGATCCCGGAAAGGTTGAGGCTGTCGTTGCTGATGGCACCTGACCCAACTCCACCATAAAGGCCAAAGGTGTTGCCCTCCACGATCTGAATGCGATTGGCTGAAAGACTGAAGCTTGTTCCCAGGAACCAGGCATTCGAGGCCAGCGAAACCGTGTTGGTTCCCGTACCCCCCTGAATTCCATAGAATTGATCACTCCATACCTGGATCAGGTCATTGTCAGCACCACCGTCGATGGTGTCGGCTCCGAAGGCGAACAGCGTGTCATTGCCGTTGCCCCCCATCAGGGAATCGTTGCCGGTGGCATCGGTGGTGTCGAGCCGGTCGTTGCCATCCCCCCCCAGTACCGTGTCATTGCCAGCGTTGCCGCTGATCGAGTCGTTGCCGAAGCCCCCGATCAATAAGTCGTTATCGGCTCCGCCGCGGATGAAATCGTCTCCTACGGATCCGGTGATCGTGTCGTTGCCGCCCTGGCCGTCGGTGAAGGTCACCCCGGTGAGGGTGATTCCCGTGTAGTTGATCTCATCGGCGGTGATGGCACCAAAGCTGCTGCCGGAGTAGATCCCGAAGTTGTTGCCCTGGATGATCTCAATGCCGTTGCTCACCTGGCTGAAGGTCGTTCCTGTCAACCAAAAACTGGATTGGATGGAGAGCGTGTCGATGCCGGTCCCTCCTTGGAGGGAATAGGACTGGTCACTCCAGACTTGGAGAACATCGTTATCGGCACCCCCATCAAGAGTGTCGGCTCCAAAGGCGAACAGCGTGTCATTACCGATGCCGCCGATCAGCGAATCATTGCCCTGACTGGTCGCAGAAACGTCCAGGATGTCGTCACCGTCGCTGCCGATCAGCGTGTCGTCCTCAAAATTTCCATGGAGGGTGTCGTTGCCGAGACCACCCGAGAGTGAATCATTACCGGAACCCCCGCGGATGAAGTCGGATCCGCTGGAGCCTTCCACGGTGTCATTACCGGTCTGGGCATCGATCACGCTGACGTTGCTCAGTGTGATGCCGCTGAAGCTGATGGCGTCGTTGCTGTTGGCGCCAAAGCTGCTCCCCCCATAGATCGCGAGGCCATTGCCCTGAACGATCTCGATGCCATTGTCAGCCAGATTGAAGCTGCTGCCGATCAGCCAGTAACTGCTGGTGATCGAGACCGTGTCGGTGCCGGAGCCGCCTTGCAGGTTGTAGGACTGATCGCTCCAAACCCTGATCAGGTCATCATTGGCACCACCATCGATGGTGTCTGCGCCGATGGCGAAGAGGGTATCATTGCCGGCGCCACCAACCAGATAATCGTTTCCTGCGGCCGTGGAGGTGTTGGTGTCGATCAGGTCGTTGCCATCACCACCCAGCACGGTGTCGTTGTCTCCATCCCCATTGAGGGTGTCGTTGCCACCACCGCCATCAATCAGATCGTTGCCTGCGGCGCCTGAGATCAGGTCAGCCAGGTCGGAGGGGATGCCGCCGACGATGCCATTGGTGATGTCATCGGGAGTGATGACATCGGCATTGACGGTTCCGTTGATGAAGGCCATGGTTGCAATCTCAGGCTGCTGGGAAAAAGAGTAAAATAGGTAAAGTTGCTATCGGTAGACAATCAAACGGAGCGGCTATTTAGCCTGGCAGACGAAGCCAGATCGGATTAAAATGGCTTCATCAACCTTCATGGTAATACAGCTGCATCGGCCACCATACTTTATCTAGCATGGTTTTTTGTGCACCGTCTCATCCGGGGGAATGGATTCAAGGCATGGCTTTCTTGACATTCACTCACGAAATCATTCGAAATCAATTCTTTGACGTGCCTTCCGGCCAAGGAGGGCCAGGCCGCAGGGTTGTTGCACCGTCGCCATCCGCTCCTCAGGCTGGGCCAGTCAGGGAATAACAGACTTGGCATAGGACGGATCCTGGGTGCCGCAGACCAGATCCCAGAAAGTGAAATAGAGCCCGAAATGAATGACGTGGCGGCGGTGATGCAGGGAATGGTGGGCAGGCCCGATGAACCAGCGTGCGAGCCAGTGGTGGGGGAAGCCCATGGGAAGCCTGTCAAGGCCCAGGTGGTTGACCACCGCCCACACGGTCATGGTGCAGAGCACCGCGACCAGGGTGACGGTATGCAGGGGGACCACGAACACCACTGCCACCAGGAAAAGTGCTTGCACCACGGCTTCGATCGGATCAAAAGCGAAGGAGGTCCATGGGGTGGGCTGGCGAGAGCGGTGGTGGCCTTCATGCAGCCAGCGGAACACTGCGGGGTGATGGAAGAGACGGTGGCTGGCGTAGAAGAAGCCGTCCTGAAGAATCAGCACGGCCGCGTAGCTGAGTCCCAGGTACCACCAGCCGTGCTGGTCGGGCCGCTCGTAGAGGCGGGTGAGCCCCAGGCCGCGTAATGAGAGCACGCCGGCAGTGGCCAGAGCGAACACCCCCGCCGAGATTACCGACAGCTGGATGTCGTCCCTGATGGCCCGGTTCGAGATCGGCGCGAGCGCTGGAGTGGCGGCGCAGCCGGCGGGCTGGTGCCTGGCATAGAGCAGCCAGTAAGAAGCTCCGGCCACCAGGAAATAGCGTCCGAGGATGATTCCGAAAAAAACCAGGACCCAGGTCCAGAAGGGAAGCTCGTCCATGGATGTTAGGGCTGATGGGGTGGTCTGTTCTTCGCCGCCCTTTCCCGGACCGCCCTGATCAACACCGCCATCAGCTGAATCCCAATCCTAGGGTCCCAGGCAGGAAAATCTGCAGAGCAGCGACATGGCGCCCTCAGCCTGCCGGCGCAGCTGCTCAGCTCGCGCCTGAGCGCAGCAGTTCCAGGCCCCGGGGCAGGCAGTGACGCTGCAGATCGAAGCGCTCCAGCACCGTGGCGCGGGCCTGGCGGCGCAGGCTCTCCGCCTCGGCGGGCGCCTTGAGAGCGAGGAGCACCTGAGACACCAGCTGGTCGGGATCGAAGAAATCCACCAGCCAGCCGTTCGCTCCGTGCTCCACCACCTCCAGCACCGGTGCCACGGCGGAGGCCACCACCAGGCAGCCGGCGGCCATCGCCTCAAGCAGCGACCACGACAGCACGAACGGGTAGGTGAAATACACGTGCACCGCCGAAACCTGCAGCACCTGCAGATAGGTGGTGTAGGGCACGCGGCCGAGGAAGTGGAGGCGGCTCCAGTCGAGCTGCCCATCGAGTTCGGCGCTCAGGGCCTGCCGATAGGTCTGGCCGTCGGCACGCACCCGGCCATAGCTCACCTCATCGCCTCCCACCACCACGATCTGGGCGTTGGGGCGGCCGGCCTGGATTGCCGGCAGGGCACGCATGAACCGGTGGAAGCCGCGGTAGGGCTCCAGGTTGCGCGACACATAGGTGACCACCGGATCGCCGGGGGCCAGCTCCAGCTCGCCGATGCGCAGGCGGGCCGCAGGATCGGGCCGCACGCGATCAGTGTCAACGCCCTCGTGTAGCACCTCAATCCGGGGCTGCAGGATGGCCGGATAGAGGCTGCGCTGCCAGAGGGTGGGGCTGAGACCCAGATCGGCCGCTTCGATCGCCGAGAGATGGCTGAAGTTGCGCGCGCGGATGCGGCCGATGTCGTCGGCTCGGGCGGGAAACTCGGGATCGAAGCCCACATCCGCGCCCTCCGCCCGGTAGAAAAACTCGCAGTACGACACCAGGCGCGCCGCCGGAAACACGTCACGCAGAAACAGGGTTTCTCCCCAGCCGGGATGGCCCACGATCAGGTCGGGGCAGAAGCCACCCGCCGCCAACTGCCGGGCGATCTTCGATACCACCTGGCCGCGGATCACGGCCGCCTCCACATCCTTGAGCCAGGGGTTGGTGGTGCTCACCCGCTGGCCTTCAAGGCTGTAGCCCAGCCGCCGAATCGCCGGATGGCACGGCCCCTGGCGTTTCAAGTTGGCGGCTTCGCCGATCGCCACCAGCTGATAGGCCGGATCGGCCGCCAGGGCGGCGGCGAGATGGCGGAACTGGCCGGGGAAATTCTGGTGAACGAACAGGACGCGCATCAACCGGAGGGCCCAGACCGCCGGAGGGGCCGGGGATCGCGAAGACCTCTCACTCTGGGCCAGTGTCCGGCGAAGTGGCTCAGCCGCCGGATGGGCTCGCCAGATTGCGGAAGCGGGTGAACTGGGGCTCGAACAGCAGCTTCACCGTGCCCACCGGGCCGTTGCGGTGCTTGGTGACGATCACTTCGGTGATGCCCCGGTCGGCCGTTTCCGGGTTGTAGTACTCGTCGCGGTAGATCATCAGCACCAGGTCGGCGTCCTGCTCGATCGAGCCCGATTCCCGCAGATCGCTGAGCATCGGCCGCTTGTTGGTGCGGCTCTCCACGCCGCGGCTGAGCTGGGAAAGGGCGATTACCGGCACGTTGAGTTCACGGGCCATCCCCTTGAGGCCGCGGGTGATGCGGGAGAGCTCCTGCACCCGGTTGTCGGGGGTGGTGCCCTCCATCAGCTGCAGATAATCAATCACGATCAGGCCCAGCTCCTTGCCCTGCTCGGCCATCAGCCGGCGGCAGAGCGAGCGCATCTCCAGCACGCCGGCATTGGGCTTGTCGTCGATGAACAGGGGCAGCTGGCCGAGGGTGTTGATGCCCTGGCCGAGCAGCGGCCATTCCTCCTGCTGCAGCCGGCCGGTGCGCAGCCGGCCGCTTTCGATCCCAACCTCCATCGACAGCAGCCGGTAGGTGAGCTGCGCCTTGCTCATCTCCAGGGAGAACACGCACACCGGCAACTGGTGGAGCTGGGCCACGTTCTTGGCGATGTTGAGCACGATCGAGGTTTTGCCCATCGCCGGCCGGCCCGCCACGATGATCAGGTCGCTGCGCTGCAGCCCCTGGGTGATCGCGTCGAGGTCGTAGAAGTTCACCGGGATGCCGGCCACCGAGGTGCCTAGAGACCGGCTCTCGATCTCGTTGAAGGTGCTGGTGAGGATCTCGGCGGTGGGGGTGAGCCCCACCGAGGGCTTCTCCTGGCTGATCGCGAAGATCTGCTGCTCCGCCTCATCGAGCACCTGATCCATCGGCTTGGCCTGATCGAAGCCGAGCCGGATCACCTCGTTGCCTGAGCGGATCAGCTGACGCCGCAGGTATTTGTCCATCACCAGGCGGGCCACCTGGTCGATCGAGGCGGTGCTGAGCGTGCGCTCGACCAGCTCCACCAGCCGGTTGCTGCCGCCCACCTTCTCCAGCTGGCCCGTGTCGGCCAGCCAGGCGGCCATGGCGGTGAGATCGGTGGGCTTGCCCTGGCTGTGCAGCATCAGGGCGGTGCGGTAGATCTCCCGGTGGGCGCTCAGGTAGAAGGCTTCCGGCCGCAGCAGATCGGCAATGCGGCCGAGGGCGTCGGGATCGAGCAGGATGCCGCCCAGCACGGCCTCCTCCGCCTCCAGGTTCTGGGGCGGCACCTGATCAGGCAGGGCCTCGAAGTGGGCCTCGGCCTGGTCGCGCCCCCGCCGCCGGTTGACGGGAGCCAGGGCGGGGCCAGGTTCCGAGCCGGCGCCATCTGGGGTTGGCAGGGGGAGGCTCACCATGGCGTCAGGCTAGGTCCACCGATCCAGCGGGCATGTGGTGATCCATGCCAAAGCCGGGATCAGGCGAGGATGGAGCGAACCGATCGGCCAGGCAGCTTCTTCAGTGGCTGGCCACTTCCAGGTTGATCTCGGCCACCACCTCGGGATGAAGCTTCACCTGCACTTTGTACGTGCCGGTGCGATGGATTTCGGGCACCAGGATGTCGCGGCGGTCGAGTTCCTTCTTGGTGGCCGCTTCGATCGCTTCGGCCACATCGCCGTTGGTGACGGTTCCGAACAGCACGTCGTCGCCGCCGGTCTGCTTCTTGACGGTGAAGCGGCCGATCGTGACCAGGGCCGTGCGGAAGGCTTCCGCCTCCGCCTTGAGGGCGGCCTGCTTCTCGGCCTCCTTGGCCTGACGGTGCTCCACCTGCCGCAGCACCGCCGGGGTCACCGGCACGGCCTTGCCCTGGGGCAGCAGGAAGTTGCGGGCATAACCCGGTGCCACCTCCACCAGTTCACCGTTCTTGCCGAGGCTGACAACGTCCTCGCTGAGGACGACGGAGACGCGTTTGGCCATGGGAGATGCGGAACGGTGAGAGGGGAACAGGCTCAAGCGAGCGGAGCCTGTGACGATCGATCAGCCTAGGCCACGGGTTGTTGACTCCCCGGCAAGCGCACGGCGGTGGCCAGGCCCAGGCCCTTCAGCAGCCGGATGTGCTGCCAGGTGAGATCGATCTGGCCGGGCTCAAGCCCATGGCGGGCCGAATGGGGGAAGGCGTGGTGGTTGTTGTGCCAGCCCTCGCCGAAGGTGAGGGCCGCCACCCAGGGGTTGTTGCGGGAGCAGTCGCCGCTGTCATGGCTGACCTGGCCCCAGCGGTGGGTGGCGCTGTTCACCAGCCAGGTGCACTGGTAGACCACCACCAGGCGCAGGGGGATGCCCCACAGCACCAGGGCCCAGCCCCCGGCGCCGGTGACCGTGCCGATCCCGAACAGCAGAACAGCCAGGGGGAGTTGCAGCAGCAGAAAGTTTCTGTTCAACCAGCGGTAATAGGGGTCGCGATACAGATCACCGGTGAGCCGGGGCACCGCCGCCATGGCGGGGATCTCGTGGAGCATCCAGCCCATGTGGCTCCACCAGAAGCCGCGGTGGCTGTTGTGGTGATCAACATCCGTATCGGAGAATTTGTGGTGATGGCGGTGCAGTCCGACCCAGTCGATCGGTCCGTGCTGGCAGCTGAGGGCGCCACAGGTGGCGAAGACACGCTCCAGCCAATGGGGCACCCGGAAGGAGCGATGGCTCAGCAGGCGGTGGTAGCCGATCGTGACGCCCAGGCAGGCGGTGACCCAGTAGAGCACCAGGAAACTGGCGGCGGCTGGAAGGCTCCAGAACTGGGGCAGCAGGGCGATCAGCGCCAGGGCGTGGAGGACCACCATGTAGATCGCCACATCCCGGCCGCTGCCGGACGCCGCAACCAGGGGCAGGGGCGGTGGCGCCAGCCTGGGGCGAAGGGGGGTGAGCGTCATGGGGACAGGTTCCGGAACAGTCATTTAGAATGGTATCAGTAAGAATCCGTATCGCGTGGGATATCAGGAAGAAATCGCATCGGGCCGTGAAGCGTTCGGGCACCTGATCAAGGTCTGGCACGAGCGCAACGGCTGGTCCCACCGCATTCTCCCCGGTCTGGCAACTGTGCTCGATTTTGGCCGCATCCATAACTCACAGGTGTCGATGCTGCGCAACCGCAAGCTCGCCGCTCCCGGCCCGGAGGTGTTCCTCGCCCTTGGGCGCATCAACCAGTGGCTGGCCGATCCCGACCCCACTCGCCTGGCTTCGCTTGCCGCGCAACCGGAGCTGGCGGCCGCCCTGCAGGCGGGTGATCTGCCCCTGCTCGGCAACGACGGCATCCCGCTCGGCCCTGGACCGCTGCTGGAGATCTTCGTGGGGATGCGGCCGCCCCCGGCCGCCTTCGACCTTCGCATCGGTGAGGCGGAAGCGGCTTCCCTGAGTTCTGCCCTGGCGGAGTTGCTCAGCGCTGGACGGACCTGGCGCGGCTGTCGGGAACAGATCCTGGCGGCCTATCCGGTCGAGAAAGCCCAGCGGCGGGAGCGGTTTGCCGCCGTGATGGCGGGCCAGCGTGACTACAGCTCCAGTGAACTCGATGGGGAACTGCTGGATCTGCATCGCACCGTGGTGGCTCTAGGGGTGGCCAGTGAGCCGGAACTCAGTGCTGATCAGTTCCTTGAAGCGCTGCGCAGAAAAGCCCGCCTGCAACAGCAGACGGGCAACCTCGAACTGGCGGCGGCGATCCGTCAGGAACTGGCGGCGGCGGAAACGGCAGGTTCGTAACGGGCCACCCGCACGCGACGGGCCAGGCCGAGCCACTGCAGCAGTCGGATGTGCTGCCAGGTGATGTCGAATTCGAACCAGCGCAGGCCATGGCGGGCGCTGGAGGGGTGGGCGTGGTGGTTGTTGTGCCAGCCCTCGCCGAACGAGAGGATCGCCACCCACCAGCAGTTGCGCGACAGATCGGGGCTGTCGAAGTTGCGGTAGCCGAAGGCGTGGGTGGCGCTGTTCACCAGCCAGGTGACGTGATAGACGACCACCAGGCGAAGGGGGATGGCCCAGAGCACGAGGCCGAGGCCACCACCAGGCACGCCACTGTGTTGCCCGTACCACCAGAGCGCGGCGCCGAGGGGGAGTTGCAGCAGCAGGAACCAGCGATCCAGCCAGCGGTAGAAGGAATCCCGCTGCAGGTCGCCGGTGAAGCGCTCCACCTGCTGCACCGCCGGGATGTCGTGCAGCATCCAATCGCTGTGGCTCCACCAGAGGCCGCGGCCGGCGTCGTGGTGGTCATTGGGCTGGTCGGAATACTTGTGATGGTGGCGGTGCAGACCCACCCACTCGATCGGGCCGCTCTGGCAGGCGAGGCTTCCCATCAGCACCAGGGTGCGCTCCAGCCATTTCGGTGCCACGAAACTGCGGTGGGCCAGCAGGCGGTGCAGACCGAGCGTGACGCCGAGAACGGTCATCCAGTAGAGAACGGCCATCACGACCAGCGCCTGCCAGCTCCAGAAGCGGGGGAGCAGAGCCGCCACGGCGCCCACATGCATCACCAGCATGAATCCGGTGGTGCCGAACTTGTATGGCCGCTGCTTCGGCGGCAGCGGAGCGCGACGGGAGCGGACGGCGGAGCGGATGGCCTCCTCCAGGTGGTCGGAAGCGTGCACACCCTGGCTGTGAAGCCTGGGGAGGGAAGGGGAGTTTCCCGGCTGCAAAGGGGCCTTGGCGGTGTCTGAGGCGGCGACCAAATCAACTCTCGCGATGGTGGGCAGGCTGGAAGTCACCCCCTCGCCACCAGCAGGCCTGGCCCGCCGCATGGAGCCCCATGGGGGCGGAGCTGATCACCGGAACCTGGGGAATCGGCGGGGTGTCGCCGATCGAACGGTTTGAAATCTAGCGGTGAGGGCGGGGGGGCAGGCACGATGGCCAGAAGGGGTTGTGATCGGCCATGTCAGGGCAGGACAGCAATGGGTTGCAGGGCCCTGGCGCCGCCTGGGCGGCTGAGCGGGTGGCCGCCGCCGGCGAACGGATCGGGCCGATGGCGGCCCGCCACACCGCAGCGGTGAGGGGAGGGCTCGCCAGGGTCCTGGAGGCGTTCAGCGCCGAGCGGCTGGGCCCCCATCATTTCGCTTCGGTGAGCGGCTACGGCCACGGCGATCTGGGTCGCGCCGTGCTGGATCGGGTCTACGCCCGGGTGCTCGGGGCCGAGGCCGCAGCTGTGCGGCTGCAGTTCGTCAGTGGAACCCACGCCATCGCCGCCGCCCTGTTCGGGGTGCTGCGTCCCGGTGATCGTTTGCTGGCCCTCACCGGTCGTCCCTACGACACCCTGGAGGAGGTGATCGGCCTGCGCGGCAGTGGCCAGGGCTCCCTGGCCGAGTTCGGCATCCGCTACGCCGAATTGCCCCTCGATCCGGCCGGACGGGTGGACAGCGACGGCCTGGCCGATGCCCTCTCGCCTCCGACCCGGATGGTGCTGATTCAGCGCAGTTGTGGCTACAGCTGGCGCCCCTCGCTGCCGGTGGCGGCGATCGGTGCGTTGATCGAGCGGGTCAAGCGGCTGCAACCTGACTGCGTCTGTTTCGTTGACAACTGCTACGGGGAGTTCGTTGAGGCCTCCGAGCCGCCGGCGGTGGGAGCCGATCTGATCGCCGGTTCCCTGATCAAGAACCCCGGTGGCACGATCGCCCCCACCGGCGGCTATCTGGCCGGCCGCGCTGATCTGGTGGAGCAGGCCTGTTGTCGTCTGACCGCACCGGGGATCGGCAGCGAGGGCGGCACCGGCTTCGATCTGTACCGCCTTTTGTTCCAGGGCCTGTTCCTGGCTCCCCAGATGGTGGCGGAGGCCCTGATCAGCGCCGAGCTGGTGGCAGCGGTGTTCGACGGGCTGGGTTATGGGGTGCTGCCGTTGCCGGGAGGGGAGCGCAGCGACGTGATCCAGGCGGTGCGATTCGGCTCGGCAGCACCGCTGCAGACGGTCTGCCGAGCCTTCCAGGCCTGCTCGCCGGTGGGCGCCTACCTCGATCCTGTCCCCGCTCCGATGCCTGGCTACGGCAGTGCCCTGGTGATGGCCGGCGGCACCTTCATCGACGGCAGCACCAGCGAGTTCTCCGCTGATGGCCCCCTGCGGCCGCCTTACGTGCTGTTCAGCCAGGGCGGCACGCACCATTGCCATGCCGAACTGGCGCTGGAGCAGGCCCTGATCGGCCTGGAGGCGGCCGGACAGTTGCTGGATCAGCCATAAATCTGATCGGCCCATCCAGGACCCTGGGTTCTCAGTCAGAGTGGGGGCTCCACGCTTCAGCCATCGATGGCGCTCAGCTACCCCGACGACTGCCGCTATGCCGACAGCCATGAATACGCCCGCCTGGAAGGCGATCTGGTGCGGGTGGGGATCAGCGCCTTCGCTGTGCAGCAGATGGGAGACATCGTCTTCGTGGAGCTGCCGGAGGTGGGTGCCAGCCTGGAGCGAGGCGCCAGCTTCGGCTCGGTCGAGTCGGTCAAGGCGGTCGAAGATGTGTACGCGCCGATCAGCGGCACGGTGGAGGTGCGCAATGAGGCGGTGCTCTCCAGCCCGGAGGACATCCAGAGCGATCCCTTCGGTGAGGGCTGGCTGCTGCTGATCCGTCCGAACACAGCCGCCGAGCTCGATGACCTGCTGGATGCCGCCAGCTACCGCTCCAAGGTGGAAGGGAGCTGACCGTCTGACTGGTGATTGTGGGTGAATCCCCGTGATGGTCACGATCACGCCCGGCCAGCCGGCTCAATCTCCTTAAAGTCGGCCCCATTCCCATTGGCCGCTCTGCCATGACCTCAGCTCCCGCAGCCATGGCGACCGGCCGTTCCGCCTCCCCGGCAGCTCCGCAGGTCCCGACCGCTGCTGTCGGCGGCGGCGGAGAGGTTTCCCCTTTCCTGCAGCGCCACATCGGCCCGTCGACGGAGGAGCAGGCCCGCATGCTCGAGGAACTCGGCTGCGACGACCTCGAGAGCTTCGTGGCGGAGGTGGTGCCCCCGGACATCCTCCTGCCGGTCTCAGCGGCGTTGGACGATCTGCCAGCGGGTGTCGGCGAAGCCCAGGCCCTTGATGAACTCAGGGCCATCGCTGCCGCCAACCAGGTGCTCCGCAGCCTGATCGGCCTTGGCTACTACGGCACGGCCACCCCGGCGGTGATCCAGCGTCATGTGCTGGAGAATCCCTGCTGGTACACCGCCTATACCCCCTATCAGGCCGAGATCGCCCAGGGACGGCTGGAGGCCCTGCTCAATTTCCAGACCCTGATCAGCGAACTCACCGGTCTGCCGATCGCCAACGCCTCCCTGCTGGATGAGGCCACGGCCGCCGCCGAGGCGATGGCCCTCAGCTTCGGTGCCTGCAAGCGGGCCAACGCCTCCCGCTTCCTTGTTGATGCGGCGGTTTTCCCCCAGACCCTGGCCGTGCTCCAGACCCGGGCCGAACCACTGGGAATCGTGATCGAGTTGATCGATCCTGCCGATCATCCGCTGGAGGGGCGCGCTGCGGCCAGCGCTCCGGATGATGTTTTCGGGGTTCTGCTCCAACTGCCCGGCAGCGGCGGCCGGCTCTGGGATCCCCGCGACCTGATCGCCGCCGCCCATGCCTCCGGGGCCCTGGTCACAGTGGCCATCGACCCCCTCGCCCAGGTGCTGCTGGAGCCGGTCGGCCACCTCGGCGCCGACATCGCTGTGGGCAGCAGCCAGCGTTTCGGCGTACCGCTCGGCTGCGGCGGTCCCCATGCCGCGTTCTTCGCGACCACGGCGGCCCATCAACGCCAGATCCCCGGTCGGCTGGTCGGCCAGTCGGTGGATGCCGAGGGAAACCCTGCCCTGCGGCTCGCCCTGCAGACCCGCGAGCAGCACATCCGCCGTGACAAGGCCACCAGCAACATCTGCACCGCCCAGGTGCTGCTGGCGGTGATGGCCAGTTTTTACGCCGTGCACCATGGTCCCGATGGCCTGGCGGCGATTGCCCGGCAGGTGCTGCTCCAGAGGGCCGCCCTCGCTCTGGGCCTGGAGCGGCTGGGCTATGCCGTCGAGAGCGGCCCTGGTTTTGACACCCTCTGCCTGCGCAGCCCCGGGGCGGCAGCGTTGCTCGCGCGCGCCGAAGCGGCCGGCTTCAACCTGCGGCCGCTGGCCGCCGGTTCCCCATTTCCAGCTGCCGATGCCATCGACGGCCTGGCGATCAGCCTCGACGAGCGCACCGACACCACGGAGCTGGATCGATTGCTGGCCCTGTTCGGTGGCGGCGAAGGCTCCCCGGGCGCCGAAGCGCTGATCGCCGAGGTGGAGGCCGGAGCCGCCCTGGCCGGCGCCGGCCTCGAGTCTCACCTGCTCACGGGCCTCCCGCTCCGTCAGCGGCCCTGGCTGGCCCAGGAGGTGTTCCACCGTCACCGCAGCGAAACCGAACTGCTCCGTTACATCCAGCGACTGGTCTCGAAGGACCTCTCCCTGGTGCACGGCATGATTCCGCTGGGAAGCTGCACGATGAAGCTCAACGCCGCCGCCGAGCTGGCCCCGGTGAGCTGGCCGGAATTTGCCCAGCTGCACCCCTTCGCCCCCGCTTCCCAGACCCGCGGTTACCAGAAACTGGTGGCCGACCTCGAGGGCTGGCTGGCCGCCTGCACCGGGTTTGCCGGGGTGTCGCTCCAGCCCAATGCCGGCTCCCAGGGGGAATACGCCGGCCTGCTGGTGATCCGGGCCTGGCACCACAGCCGCGGCGAAGGCCACCGCGATATCTGCCTGATTCCCACCAGCGCCCACGGCACCAACCCGGCCAGTGCCGTGATGGCCGGCCTCAAGGTGGTGCCGGTGTCCTGTGATGCCGAGGGCAACATCGATCTGGTCGACCTGGAGACCAAGGCCCAGCTCCATGCGGCTGCGCTGGCGGCCGTGATGGTGACCTACCCCTCCACCCATGGGGTGTTTGAAACCGGCATCCGCCGCCTCTGCGACGCGGTGCACCGCCACGGCGGTCAGGTGTATCTCGATGGCGCCAACCTCAACGCCCAGGTGGGACTCGCCAAGCCTGGCCTGTTCGGCGCCGATGTCTGCCATCTCAACCTCCACAAGACCTTCTGCATTCCCCATGGCGGCGGCGGGCCCGGGGTGGGGCCGATCGGCGTGGCGGCCCATCTGGTGCCCTTCCTGCCCGGCCATCCCCACAACCAGCCGGGTGCTGAGGGGTCTGGAGGTCTGGCGATCGGGCCCGTCTCCGCCTCCCCCTGGGGCAGCGCCGGCATCCTGCCGATCAGTTGGATGTATGTGCGGATGATGGGTGGCGCTGGCCTGCGCCAGGCCAGCGCCGTGGCCCTGCTCGCCGCCAACCTGATCGCCAAGCGCCTGGAGCCCCACTACCCGGTGCTGTTTCGCGGTGCCGGTGGGCGGGTGGCCCACGAATGCATCCTGGATCTGCGTCCGCTCAAGCGCAGCGCCGGGCTGGAGGTGGACGACCTGGCCAAACGACTGATGGACTACGGCTTTCACGCTCCGACCGTGAGCTGGCCTGTGGCCGGCACGGTGATGGTGGAACCCACGGAAAGCGAGTCCCTGCAGGAAATCGAGCGATTTTGCTCGGCCATGGTGGCGATCCGTGGCGAGGCGGCCGCGATCGAATCAGGTGTGGCCGACCCGCACGACAACCCCCTGCGTCGGGCGCCGCACACCCTGGCGGCGGTCACCGCCGATGTCTGGGGGCGGCCCTACAGCCGCGCTCAGGCGGCCTTCCCGGCCGGCGATGGCCAGCGGAACAACAAGTTCTGGCCGGCTGTGGCCCGAATCGACAATGCCTATGGCGATCGCAACCTGGTCTGCACCTGCCCTTCGGTCGAAGAGCTGGCGATCCCGACCCCTGCCTAGCCTGCAACGGTCGGTATCCGTGGGTTCCTTTTCCAGCCGGAATGGATACCAGCAGCAGAGGCCTATGCCTGGGCGGCAAAGCGCGTTACATTCGCGGCATCAAGGAATGGGAAAGATATGGCGTTCCCTTTCCGGCTGCATCTCCTCTCCGGGGTCATGAACGACAACGACGGCACGTCCGCAACCCCATCCCCCCAGGATCGCCCTGGGCGGCAGCCCCTCAGCCTGAAGGGCCTCACGATCGGAGAGAACCCCGGGCCTGGAGCCAGTGGTCGGCGCTCACCCGAGTTGCCTCCGGTCAGCGGTTCGCTGGCCCACTCCCATTCCCGTGGTGAAACCCTGCGCATCGATGGAACCAATGTGGTGCGGGTGCCGTTCGGGGTTCGCCGGGCCAGGCGGGCCAGGCCAGAGCGCCCCGACCGCTGGGTCACCTTGGTGTTGCCGTTTCAATCGGCGCCAACCCCCACGCCACCTCAGGCGGCCTGATTGAGTCGCCAGTCCACCAGAGCTTTCACATCATCGAGCGAGCTGGCTGGGGTGCGGAACGGCAGCACGCCCATCGGGCTGCGCTCCGGACGCACCAGCCAGGTGAGATCCGGCTGGGGCAGCAGCACGAAGCCCCGGTAACGCACCATCCAGGGGCGTGCCTGCTGGAGGCCCCCTGGCAGGATCGCGGCAACCCTGGGATCGGGGAACTGTCGGACCTGGGCCATGGTGGGGCTCCTGAACATCTGCTCACAGTTCAGGCGATGGGGCGGCGCCCTGCCGCATCGTTCGATTCCTTTTGGTGGCTTTGACAGCTTCCTTCTGCCATTCACATCCTGTGGACGCCACGAATCGTGCCCGGATCGGGCTCAGGCGAGCTCGAACAGCAGCAGATCAGCGCCGCCGGCCGCGCCCTTCAGCACCCCTCCACCGTTGCAGCTGAAGCCCAGGCCATCACCCCGTTGGAGCCGGTGGGTTTCGCCTGACTCCAGCTCCAGCATCACTTCCCCTTCCACGAGCTGGATCCAGCCGGTTCGGCCGGCCGGCAGGGGAAGGCTCAGGCTGGTGCCGGGCAGGGGGCAGGCCCGCCACAGCCGCATCGGACGGTGGATGGCCATGGCCCCCTCACGACGATCAGGATCGAGCAGAAGGGTCCAGCCGGGGCTGAGCGGGTAGGGCCGTTGTTCATAGGCCGGCGGGATTGCGGAGCTGCTGGGCTCGATCCAGATCTGCAGCAGCCGGCAGGGGGCCGACCCCTGGTTGATCTCGCTGTGCACCACGCCGGTGCCGGCACTCATGCGCTGCACCTCACCGGCCCGCAGCACCTCGCCGTTGCCCATCGAATCGCGGTGGCTGAGCTCCCCTTCCACCATCACCGTGACGATCTCCATGTCGTTGTGGGGATGCATGCCGAAGCCGCGGCCGGCGGCGATCGTGTCGTCGTTGATCACCCGCAGCGGGCCGAAGCCCATCCAGGCGGGGTCGTAGTGGTTGGAGAATGAGAAGCTGTGCCAGCTGTCCAGCCAGTCGAGCTGGCTGTGGAAGCGCTCGGCGGCGGGCCGGAAGACAGGTTGGGTGGCGGTGCCGCTGGAGGTGGTCATGGCAGGAAGGGGTAGTCGGTGTAGCCGGCGGGGCCGGGGCTGTAGAAGGTGGCGGGATCGGCGGCGTTGAGCGGAGCGCCGCGCCGCAGGCGCTCGGGCAGGTCGGGGTTGGCCAGGAAGGCACTGCCGAAGGCCACTGCGTCGATGGCGCCGGCGCTGATGGCGGCATTGGCGCCTGCGGCGTCGTAGCCCATGTTGGCCACCAGAACCCCGTTGAAATGCTCCCGGATCGGGGTGAGCAGATCACCGTGCTGCTGCTGAAAAAAGTCGCCGCGCATCAGGTGCAGGTAGGCCAGCCCCGTGTCGTTCAGGCGCTTGGCCAGCCAGGTGGAGAGACCGATCGGATCGCTGTCGAGCATGGAGTTGTAGCTGTTCAGCGGCGAGATCCGCAGCCCCACCAGCTCCGTTTCAGCGCGTACGGCCTCGATCACCTCCAGCAGCAGCCGCGCCCGGTTCTCGATCGGGCCGCCGTAGGCGCCGCTGCGTCGGTTGCTGCCATCGCGCAGGAAGGAATCGAGCAGGTAGCCGTTGGCGCCATGCACTTCCACGCCATCGAAGCCGGCGGCGATGGCGTTGCGGGCAGCCAGCCGGAACCCTTGCACGATTCCGGGGAGTTCCCCGTCGGCGAGCTCCCGGGGCAGCACATAGGGCTGCTTGCCCTCCGGGGTGTGCACCTCATCGCCGGTGATCGCGATCGCGCTGGGGGCCACCGGTTGGCGGCCGTCGTTGAGCAGGGGGTGGCAGGCGCGGCCCCCGTGCCAGATCTGCAGCACGATCCGGCCGCCGCGCCCATGCACGGCGTCGGTGGTCAGGCGCCAGCCTTCCACCTGGGCCGCCGAATGGATGCCGGGCTCGCGGATGAAGGCAGAATTCCCCTCCATCACCATCGTGGCCTCGGCGATCGAGAGGCCGGCGCTGGCGCGCTGGCCGTAGTACTCCGCCATCAGCGGGCCGGGGATATGGCCCGCTTCGGCGCGGGCACGGGTGAGCGGCGCCAGCCAGACCCGGTTGGGCAGCTCCAGGGAGCCCAGGCTGAGCGGCGTGAACAGGTCGGTGGTCATGGCGGGGCCGTGTGCGTTGGACTGGTGTCGTCCATGATTCCCTGGCAGTCCAGTGGAGCCATTTTCCCCTGTTGATGGCCTGATCCTTGGCGATGCGTCGTTCCCCATCCCAGGCCCCTGTGCCCCGTTCCCTGCGGCTGCGCCGCCAGGACGGCGGTGGCTTCCGGGCTGACAATCTCGACGACTGGCGCCAGCACTGGCGTGAGCCTTATCACCTGATGCTGGCCGTGCCCTGGCCGGGCTTCCTGCTGCTGATCGCCACCAGCTACCTGCTGCTCAATCTGGGCTTCGCCCTGCTCTTCCTGCTCGACGCCCGCGGCATCGGCGGGGTGGCGGCGGGCACGGTGGCGGGGTTCCCGGAGGCCTTCTTTTTCAGCGTTCAGACCCTGGGTTCGATCGGCTACGGAGTGCTCCACCCGGCCAGCCTGGCGATCAATCTGCTGGTGACCCTCGAAGCCCTGGTGGGACTGGTGTTCGTTGCCGTGACCACCGGCCTGGCCTTCGCCCGCTTCTCCCGCAGCCGCGCCCGGATCCTGTTCAGCGAGGTGGCCACGATCCAGCCGTGGAACGGCGTGCCCACGCTCACCTTCCGGATCGCGAATGTGCGTCGCCACAGCATTCTGGAGGGCCGGATCAAGGCGTTTCTGGCCCTCGAGGAGACCAGCAGCGAGGGTTTCATGATGCGGCGGATGCTGCCCCTCGCCCTGCACCGCGACCAGTCGATTCATTTTCAGTTGATGTGGACGGTGATGCATCCGATCGATGCCGCCAGCCCCCTGCACGGCCTGACCCCGGAGTTGATCCTGGCGCGCAACGGCGAGGTGGTCGTGGCCTTTCAGGGCATGGACGAAACGGTGCGGGGCCCCGTCCATGCCCGCTGGACCTACCGACCTGCCGACTTGCGCCTCAACGCTCGCTTCGCGGACATCGTCGTCGACAGCGAGGACAGCCGGGAGCTTGATTTCAGCCGCTTCCACCAGACGGTTTCGTGCGGTGTGCCCGGCGTCAGGCCGTCAGCAGGACCGGTTCCCGGTAGGGAATGAAGTTGGCCTTGCGGGCGCCGCAGAGCGGGCAGACCCAGTCGCCAGGGATGGCTTCGAAGGGGGTTCCGGCGACGATGCCTGAGTCGGGATCACCCAGAGCCGGGTCATAGATCATCGAGCACACCTTGCAGATCCACT
The DNA here is from genome assembly GCF_025128115.1 of Synechococcus sp. CS-1326. Lineage (NCBI taxonomy): Bacteria > Bacillati > Cyanobacteriota > Cyanophyceae > Synechococcales > Synechococcaceae > Synechococcus > Synechococcus sp. CS-1326. The sequence goes on from NZ_JAHLYV010000023.1 coordinate 21,818, forward strand.
TGCCGGCCACGGGCTCGGCGGCCTCGCCGGCCGTGCCTTTGCCCTGGAGTGCTTCGAGGGCGATTGAGTAGCGATCGGCGTGGTGGTGCTCGATCGGCGTGAGCAGGCCGAAGTTGCTGGCTGCCTTGTGGAAGAGGCCGGCGTGCTGCTCGGATTCGGTGATCTGCTCGTTGAATTCGGCCTCGGCGTCGCCATCGCGGTCAGTGTGGGCCTGGGCGGCGAACTCGGGGTACATGGTGGTGTACTCGTAGGTTTCGCCTTCGATCGCCAGCGCCAGGCAGCGCGCCAGAACGCTCTGCTTTTCGGCCTCGGAGAGGGCGCTGGGGTCGGCCACCACCAGCTCGGGGTGCAGCAGTCGGAAATGGGCAAAGGCGTGTTCGGTTTCCTGGGCGGCGGTGTCGCGGAAGAGTTTGGCGAGCTCGGAGTTGCCGAGCTGCTTGGCCACGTCGGCGAAGAAGAGGTATTTCCGGTTGGCCATGCTCTCGCCGCCGAAGGCGGCTTCGAGGTTGGCGAGGGTGCCGGGCTTGGAGAGGTCCATGGGTGGGTGACGGATCGGCCGACGCCACGGGAGCGCCGAAGATCCCGAACCTAGCACTAAAGCGGAGTGAGTATGAGTTAGGAGAGTGGTCGGGCTTGGCGATGCCGCCAGCTCCTGCTGCCAGCATGGAGCCTGCTCTCGCCAGCCGCTGTCCTGCCTGGATCCATCCACCGGCTTCCATGACCCAGAAGGGTTCACCCCATCGGCCCTTGCAGGCCCTCGCTACGACCGCTCTGGTGCTGGTGCTCAAAGCCTCAGTCGCCGCCCCTGCCGAGGCCCTTCCGCGCACGGTGATCCTGCTGCGCCACGGCGACAAGGTGGCCGCCGGGGATGGCAACTACAACCTCTCGGTGGATGGCTTTCTGCGCTCCATCACCCTGGCGCGCCTGATTCCCGCCTGCTTCGGCCCGCCCACGCAGATCCGCACCTTCTTCCTCAACCCGGAATCCAGCAAGAACGCCCGCAGTTACCAGAGCGCCGTTCCCCTCGGGGTGGCCACGGGCGTGAACATCTCGATCGCCCAGTCCTCCCGCGACAACTCCTTTCTGGACGGCCAGGAGATCCTGAGTCAGCCCACCTACGAAGGCGGCACTGTGGTGCTGTTCTGGGAGCACCGCCGCATGCCCGAACTGGCCCGGGGGTTGGGCTGGGCCTCGATGAAACCCATCGGTGCGACGGAGTTCGGCCAGATCTTCGTGCTGCGCTACAGCAAGCCGGGTGTGCCGCCCAAGGTGGAGATCCTCAGCCAGCGTGAGCTGTTCGAGACGCCCTGTTTCCGTGAGGCCCGCTCGCCGCTGCCCGCTGTTCCCCTGCCTCGCTGAGCAGGGGAAGCTGGGCCCGGCTCAGTAATTGGCGCCGCTGCGGCGCTGGTGCACGGCGGTGATGCCGCTGCCATCCAGCAGGCCGCCATGGCTCACCTGGGCATAGACCAGCCAGTGATCGCCACACTCCATGCGCTGGCTCACGCTGGCCTCCAGCCAGGCCAGGGCTTCAGGGAGCACCGGCTGACCCGCCGGGCTGTGTTCCAGCTCCAGGCCCGCCAGCCGGTCGGCGCCAGGGGAATAGGGCTGCAGGAAGCGCTTCATCGGTCCGCTCTCGCGGCCTTCGGCCAGCACGTTGAGCACGAAGCGGTCGCCCACGTGCAGCAGGCTTTCCACGGCACGGTCTTTTGCCACCGCCACCGTGAAGCCGGGCGGCGTGAAGCTGGCCTGGCTCACCCAGCTGGCCACCATGCCACCGTTGAGGGCCGCAGCACCCTCCCCCTTTACGCAGGTGAGCACACAGAGCGAACCCACCACGCGGCCCAGGGCCAGCACCGCCGGGTTGCTGCGGCTCTCGCTGAGGCCGCCTGCCACCACACGCCGCTGACGCTTCTGCTGGTTGAGCAGTTGCCGCCCCAGGGCCGTGCCCGTTTCCTCCATGCGCTTGAGCGTGGGCGGATCGGGGCTGAACTTCACCCGGATCGGCTCGAAGGCGAAGCGGAAGCCGCCATCGCGCAGCTTGGTTTCGAGGAGATCGATGGCTTCGCCGCTCCAGCCGAAGCTGCCGAACACCCCCACCGGCCTGGCCCGGTCGCCTTCGGCCAGCAGGGTGCCGAGCGCCGAGACGATCGGGGTGGGGGCGTGGCCGCCCAGGGTGGGGGAGCCGATCAGCACCGCATCGCAGCTGCGGATCGCTTCGAGCAGCTGGTCGGGGGGGGCGAACTCACAGTTGATGCTCTCCACCCGCACGCCCGTGCGCGCCACACCCTGGGCGATCGCATCGGCGAGGGCGGCGGTGTTGCCGTAGGCGCTGGCGTAGAGCAGCGCCACCGACAGGCGGGTTTTCGCGAGGTTTTCCCCCCAGCGGCCGTAATCGGCCAGCAGGCTGCGCCAGCTCTCGGTGATCGCCGGGCCGTGGCCGGGGGCGATCGTGCGGATCTCCAGTTCCTCGAGCCGTTCGACCACCGTTTCCACCTGGCGGGCCATCGGCGCCATCAGGCAGTCGTAGTAGTGACGGCGATCTTCCTCGGTGCTGCCGCGGTTGGCCTCGGCGTAGGCCTCGCTGCAGAGATGGGCGGCGAAGAACTTGCCGCTCATCAGCAGACCGGTGCGTTCCTCGAAGGCGATCAGGGCACCCGGCCAACGGGGGGTGGGAGCGGGCAGCAGGGTGAGGCGGAAGCCAGCGGCCAGCTCGCGGCTGACCTCCTGCTTCACCACATCGATCGGCGGCAGGGGGGGCAGCGGCGGCTCCACCTCTTCGCTGCCCGGAGCAGGGGGCCGGCGTTGCTGCCACAGCTCCTCCACGAGCCGGGCGCCGGTGTTGGAGGCCACCAGCATCAGGGCGGGCCAGCCAGCCGTCAGCTCGCGCAGCAGCGCCACCCGGTTGGGGTTGACGTGACCCAGCACCACTTTGAGTGGCGCCTCCGCAGGCACCAGGGCAGCAAGCTGGGCCAGGAATGGCGCCGTGAACGAGGCACCGGGGGGATGCACCAGCACCGGCGGGATCTCCCGCTGGGCAGTGTTGCGGCCACCGGCGAACAGGAAGGCATTGGCGCTGGTGCCGCGCTCCAGGCCGTATTCCACCTCGAAGCGCAGCCGTTTGGGGCTGAGGCAGCGGAGGCAGGTCAGGCCCGGTTCGATCGGCAGCGTGATGACGCGCCGTTCGCTTGCTTCAGTGACCGGTGCCGTGGGATCGAGGACGCGTTCAGCCATCAGTAATGGTTCCCCACCTTGCGATGATGAACGGCCGTGGCGGCTTCGGTGTCGGACACCGTGCCCTCCTCCACGGCGGCATAGATGATCCAGTGGTCGGGTGTTTCCATGCGCTGCACCACGCGGCAGCCCAGGAAGGCGAGCGCTTCGCTGAGCACCGGGCCACCGGCGGAGACCCCATCGAGGGTGGGCACCCCGGCGAAGCGGTCGGCGCCGGGGGGGAAACGCTTGAGAAAATGGCGCAGCAGGGGCTGGTAGTTGTCTTCGCGCAGGATGTTGAGCACAAAGCGATCGTCTACCTGCATCAGCGCTTCGATGGCGCGGTCTTTGGCCACGGCGATCGAGAGGCCCGGTGGATCGAAGCTGGCCTGGCTCACCCAGCTGGCCACCATGGCGCTGCTGCGTTCCTGCTGGCGGGCGGTCACGATATAAAGGCCGCCGCTGAGCCGCCCCAGTGCCTTGTCCACATCGGCATCAATGGCCTTCATGGCGGCGATCGTTTTCGCCTTGGTGAGCAACTGGCCCAGGTCGGTGCCGGCCTCCTCGCAACGCTGGTAATCGTTGCCATCAGGGACCTGGCGGATGCGCAGCGGCGCGAAGGCCTCTTTCTGGCCCAGGCCGCGCAGCTGGCTGGCCACGGTGTCGATCGGTTGATCGTTGCCACCGAAGGCGTCGTAGCAGGCCACCCACTGCTTGGGCTTGAGCGCCGCCAGCAGCGTGCCGATCGATTGCTGCAGATCGCCATCGGGATTGGCGGGCCAGGTGGGCACCACCACGGCGCTGGCCTCCCCCACCAGGGCGGCCAGCTCCTGGGGATCGGAGGCGCGCAGATCCACCAGCTGCACCTGGGCCTCCGCCTTGCCGATGCCGCGGGCGATCGCCTGGCTGAGCCGGTCGCAGAAGCCGTACTGGCTCACATAACAGACCGCCGCATAGGTTTCGCCGGCGCTGCGCTGGCTGCTCCAGTCGCGATAGTCGCCGATCCAGAGGCGCAGGTGTTCGCGCAGCAGCGGCCCGTGGCCGGTGGCGATCATGGCGATCTCCGGCAGGCTGTCCATGCGCTTGAGCGCCTGCAGCACGCTGCGGGCGTTGGGGCCCATCAGACAGTCGTAATAGAAGCGGAAATCCGGGGCGATGGCGCCGGGGTCGACATCGAAGACCGCATCGCTGCAGTAATGGAGGCCGAAGGCATCGCAGGTGTAAAGGATGCGGGTGCCGTGATCGAACGAGAAGATCGTGTCGGGCCAGTGCAGGTTGGGGGCACTTAGGAACTCGAAACGGTGCGCCACCCCGCTCTGCGGGTTGGTGCCCAGATCCAGCTCCTCACCGCTTTTCACCGCGCGGCTGCGGAAGGGGCGGTGCACTTGGTCGGCGAGGTAGGCGATCGCCACCTTCGAGGCCACGATCTCGATCTCTGGGTTGCGGTCGAGCAGGTGGCCGATCAGGCCGCTGTGATCCGGCTCGGTGTGGGACACGATCAGGTGATCGATCGCCATCGGATCAATCTGCTGCTCCAGCAGCGGCAGCCAGGTGGCTTCGAATTTGAGGTGGCTGGTGTCGATCAGGGCGGTGCGCTCACCCCGCACCAGGAAGGCGTTGTAGGTGGTGCCGTTGCGCAGGCCGAACTCGATGTCGAAGCGGCTGCGGTCCCAGTCGAGCGAGCGGAGCGTGGTGGTGTCGGGCCCGATCGGCTCGCACTGCAAGGAAAGGCGGGGCAGGGCGGGGGGTGCAGCGGTGGCGACAGTCATCGACGGCGTCTGCGAGGACCCCGACTCTAGAAACGCCGTCGGGATTTCTCTGGCACCAGAGGTGTCCAGGAGGCCGCTGGATCGATTCGGCCATCTGATGGCAGCCATAGGCGCGGCTGTCGTGGCCTCGGGGCTGCAGGGCCGGCGGCGGCGGCCGGGCTGGGCGACCACAGCCGCGTCAGCTCCCGTGGGCGGGCCTGCGCGTGAAGAACCACATCGGCCAGGCAAACGCCTGCCCTAATCACGACCCCCCGACATCTACACTCTCTCCGATTTGGTGCGCCAAAACAACAAGAGGATTTGACTTGTCCGATTTCATCACACTGTTTCTTGAGCAGCTTCAGTCTCCAACGCTTGGCTTTCTGATTGGCGGCATCATTGTTGCCGCCTTAGGCAGCCAGCTGGCCATTCCAGATTCGATCTACAAGTTCATCAGCTTCTTCCTGCTGATGAAGATCGGCCTCACTGGCGGTATCGCCATTCGCAATTCCAACCCCGCCGAGATCTTTCTCCCGGCGCTCGCGGCTGTGGGCATCGGCATCGCGATCGTGTTCATCGGTCGTTACACCCTGGGGAAACTGCCAGGCATCAGTGTGCCTGACGCCGTGGCCACCGGTGGTCTGTTCGGCGCGGTGAGTGGCTCCACGCTTGCGGCCGTTCTTCCCCAGCTGGATTCCGCCAAGATCCCCTATGAGGCCTGGACGGCGGCTCTCTATCCCTTCATGGACATCCCGGCCCTGGTGACGGCGATCGTGGTGGCCAGCGTTTACATCAGCAAGAAGACCGGCAACGCTGCCGAGAAAGTCGAAATCTGGCCGATCATCCAGGAAAGCGTGCAGAGCTCGGCCGTCACGTCGCTGCTTCTGGGCGTGGCCCTTGGCATTCTCACCAAGCCAGAGCCCGTCTACGAGAGCTTCTTCAACCCTCTGTTCCGCGGCTTCCTCGCCATTCTGATGATCATCATGGGGATGGAGGCCGCCCAGCGCATGAATGAGCTGCGCAAGGTTGCCCAGTGGTTTGCCATCTATGCCTTCATTGCGCCCATCGTGCATGGTTTTCTGGCCTTCGGCGTTGGCCTGATCATTCACAAGATCACGGGCTTCAGCATCGGTGGCGCTGTTGTGTTGGCGGTGATCGCCGCGTCGAGCTCGGATATCTCCGGCCCGCCGACGCTTCGCGCTGGCATTCCCTCGGCGAATCCCTCCGCCTACATCGGCGCCTCCACGGCCATCGGCACGCCAGTGGCGATCGCCATCTGCATCCCGCTGTTCATTGGCATTGCCGAGATGATGCTCGGTCGTTAAACGTTTAAAACCACAACCAATCGGAGTCTAAGTTCATGAGTCAACAAGTTTGGAAGCTGGTGATCGTTGCAGAGGAAATTCTCTCCAAAAAACTGATCAAGCTGATCAAGGCGGCAGGTGCCACCGGTTACACCGTGAATTCAGCCGGTGGTGAAGGAAGCCGCAATGTGCGCTCCACGGGAGAACCCAGCGTGTCGCACACCCTCTCCAATGTGAAAATCGAAGTGCTCACCGGCACCCGCGAGCTGGCCGACAAAATCACCCATGACATTGAAGCCAAGTTCTATTCGGACTACTCGATCATCACCTACATCTATCAGGTGGAAGCCCTGCGCGATCACAAGTTCTGATCTGGTCTGGTCTGATCTGATCTAAACCGTTCCCTTCCCCGGCCGTGTCACTCCACATGGCCGGGATTGTTGTGTTTCGGGTCTTCGGTGGTGGGCCCGCCCGGTCAGCGCGGTGGTGATGTTCAGGGATTGCACAGCGGGCAGTGCTGCGGATCGGCCTGGCTCAGTCCGTCGGAGCGCGGCCGTGGCTCGGTGTGAGGGCAGCTGGGGCAACCGAAGATCTCGTGCTGGATCCATTCGGTGGGCGAATCGCACCAGGAACAGGGCAGGCCAGCCACCACATCCACCTTCCCCCAGCCAGGGGCGCCGCAGGCCGGGCAGGGCGTGGCGATCCGGCGCACCAGCCGGAAGGCGAGGCGGCGAATCGCGGCCATCCGGGTGGGATTGCGGTGGGCGCGCATGTCGGTTTCGACCAGCGCCAGGCCGTCGGCGGAGGCGCTGGCCGCGGCGATGATGGCTCTGCGCAGCTCGGGAACGCCGGTGATGCCCTTGCAAAGGTGCGGTTCCGCCCCAGGCCATTGGGGGCGCACAATCACGGCATGGGCCGGGAAGCCGATCCGCTCCAGCCATGGATCCAGATCGGTGCCGGCGTCGGCGGTGCAGTGGTCGAAGTTGGTGCGACAACCCACCAGCCGTTCGGTGATCACCTGGCCTTGCGCCTGATCAACCCAGGTCATCCATTCGATCGTCAGTGGCAGGAAGGGGAGCGCCGGATGGGGCCCGAAGCTGCCTTCGCTGGCCAGGCCCAGATCCAGGCCGGTTTCCGCCATGCCGGCTTCGGCCTTGAGCCGACAGGTGGTTTCGGCATCGTCCTGCCGGGGGCGCTCGCCGCTGAAGGTGCCGAGGCTGTCGGTGTCGAAGCCGGCGGCGAGCACCAGCTCCACCCCCAGACCCAGGCGGAAGGGTCTGGCGATCACCTTCTCTTTGCCGTGGCGGGTGGCCAGGCTCACCGGCCGGCCCCGCACCTGCCAGCCCGGTCCTGAAGGTTTGTCACCCAGCCCAGGGGCCACGCGTCCAGCCACAGCGGTCGAATCAGCAATCTATGCCGCCTGATGCTCTCGAACTGACGGAACAACGAGAGCAGAATCCGATCACCAGCGCTGATTGCCTGGATTGAAAATCCTGTCGTCAGGGCTGACCAGAGTCCAGGCTCAAGTCCTTAGGGTTCGGCATCACCCAGCCAACCAGACATCTCTTCAAACGTTGGAGGTGTTGTTCCCTCGTCATGGGTCATGACCAACAGCCTTTCCGTGAGAAAACTTCAGCTCACCCTGGAACCATCCAGCATCCTTCCCTCCCATCTCTGCTGGAGATTGTCCGATGGCTACATCCGCGCCAACACCTGGACAGCCGACGGTGACGTTGTGACGATCGGGTTGGCTGGTCCCGGTGATCTGATTGCGCCCCTGCATCAGAAGGGAGGCGCCTCAGAAATGGCTTGCCTCACCCGGGTGAGCGTCGAGGAAGTCTGCCCTTCGAATGAGGAGCTGGCCGCTTGCCTCAACAACCAGATGGAACAGGCCATCACCCTGCTCCAGATCGGTCGGCTCCGTCCTGTCGATGCCAGGTTGATTCACCTGCTGCACTGGATCGGCGCCCGATTCGGAATCATCAGCAGCCAGGGCACCGTGCTGTCCCTGCAGGACATGAACCTCACCCACCGGATTCTGGCTGATCTCACCGGCATGACCCGGGTGAGCGTGACCAAAGCCCTGAGCCGTTTCAAGGCCAGCGGGCTGATCGTCGCCAAGAGGGATGTTGATCTGCTCCTCCCCCACCCCATCCATGGTCAGCACTGGACGGTCTGACCAGCCTCCCCCTTCTTCTCCCCTGAGCCCGTTGCCATGAGCCAAGCCATCAGGACGGAAACCCCAGTCACACCAGCCCCAGCGGTTCCCTGGCACCAGCAGTTCAGGCGGGTCCAGATCGTCCAGACCCTGGAGTCGATTCAGGATCTGATCGCCATCTGCCTCTGCGTGGGTCTCTTCTGCGTGATGGTGCTGGAGCTGCGCTCAATCTTCAGGGCACTGCTTAGCGCACCCCAGTTCCATGAGGTCACGGCCGACATCCTCTACATCCTGATTCTGGTGGAGCTGTTTCGGCTGCTGATCATCTATCTGCAGGAGCAGCGGGTGTCGATCGGGGTGTCGGTGGAGATCGCCATCGTTTCGGCCCTGCGGGAGGTGATCGTCAAAGGGGTGCTCGAAACCGACTGGCGCCAGATTCTGGCCGTGTGTGCCTTCCTGATGGCGATGGCCGTGCTGCTGGTGGTCAGGGTCTGGCTGCCGCCCACGTTTGTCGGGGTCGATCCGGAGGGAAAGATGTCGGAGCGGGTACGGCGCCTGAGCGAAGACTGAGCCCCCAGCCCGGTCTGTGGCTGGAACGATTGGCTGCGCTGATTGGTGTCATTGGCAATCCTGCCTGATCAAGGCCCCCAATCACATTGCCCAGCCATTAACTTCTTTCGACCGCCGCAACGGTGACCCATGCTCCATCCCTAGGGCCTCCATTCCGGCCATCAATCGTTCACCAAACCCAGGGCTTCCTTGGTGAATCTGGCCTCATTCAAGCGTTTCACATCCTGGACCAAAATTTCACATCTCAACCTTTTTCTCCCTGTTTTTCAACATGACAAGACGCCGCCGTTTTCTGGCCCTGATGGGCAGCGCCATGCTGGGCACCTCCCTGCTGGCCGGCTGCACGGGCAACCCTCCTGATTCCGGAGGTGGGGGCGCCAGCGCACCGGCGCCGGCCACTGCCGACAAGGGGCTTGAGACCAAAACCATCAACCTGGGCTTCATCCCCATTCTCGAGGCTGCGCCCTTGGTGGTGGCCGTTGAGAAGGGTTACTTCGCCAAGCATGGCCTTGAGGTGAACCTCACCAAGCAGGCCAGCTGGTCCTCCGCCCGCGACAACGTGGTGCTCGGCACCGCCGGCGGCGGCATTGATGGCGGCCAGTGGCAGATGCCCATGCCTCACATGCTCACCGAAGGAGCGATCTCCGGTGGCAAGAAGGTGCCGATGTACGTGCTGGCGATGCTGATGAGCCAGGGCAACGGCATTGCCGCAGCCAATGCTGTCAAGGACGGCAACCTCAGCGTCGATCTCAAGAAGACGTCACCTGGCTTCTTCGATGACTTCGCCAAGAAGACCGGCAACAAGTTCAAGGCCTCCTACACCTTCCCGAAGGCGAACCAGGAGATCTGGATCCGCTACTGGCTGGCCGCCGGCGGCGTCGACCCCGACAAGGACGTGGAGCTGCTGACGGTGCCCGCCACCGAAACCCTCCAGGGGATGAAGAACGGCACAATGCAGGCCTTCTCCACCGGCGATCCCTGGCCGTCGAGGATCGTCAAAGACAAGGTGGGCTATCTGGCGGCGATCACCGCCCAGATCTGGAAGTCTCACCCTGAGGAGTTTCTGGCGGTGCGGGCCGATTGGGTGGATAAGCACCCCAAGGCCGCCGTGGCCCTGATCAAGGGGCTGATCGAAGCCCAGATCTGGATGGACAAGGCCGAGAACCGCGCCGAGGTGGCCACGATCCTCAGCTCCCGCAAGTGGCACAACATCCCTGCCCCGGTGCTGGAGGAGGCGCTCAAGGGCCAATACAAGCTCGGCGCCGACATGAAGCCGGAAACCGATCCGGCGATGGGGCCGCTCTACTGGGCCAGCGATCGCGGTGTGATTTCCTATCCCTATGAGAGCCTCAGCCTCTGGTTCCTGCTCGAATCAATCCGCTGGAAGTTCTATCCCGGCGTGATCGATACGGTAGAGCAGGCCAAGGCGCTCAACGAAAAAGTGGTGCGCGAAGATCTCTGGATCACAGCGGCCAAGGAACTGGGGCTTCCCGCCGCGGACATCCCCACCTCCACCAGCCGTGGCAAGGAAACCTTCTTCGATGGCGTGATCTACGACCCGGAGAATCCTCAGGCCTACCTCGACAGCCTGAAGATCAAGAAGTGAGTTTGAAGTGATCCTTCTCCGGGGGCTTCCAACCCCCGGAGTTTCATCGCACCCACGCTGATTCATCGCGCCCCTCAGTTCCGAAGCTTCCCAGCCGTTCTGAACGGCAGAGGGCTATTTCCTGTTCTCAGTATTCATTTTCTTGGAGTCTCCCTTTCATGGTTCCCACCTCATCACGCCGCCCCGGGGCATCCAGCAGTCCCCTGCGATGGCTTGCCCGCAGCTCCGGCAACTGGCTGCCGCCGCTCCTGGGCATCGGCGGGTTCCTGTTGCTCTGGCAGATTCTTTCTTCGCTGCAGCTGATCGCCCTGCCTGCCCCTTCGAGCTTGTTCACCGAAGAGCGCACCCGAAACCTGATTCTTTATCCTTTCTATGATCGTGGCGGCCTCGACAAGGGCCTGTTCTGGCAGACCATGGCCAGCCTGTCGCGGGTGGCCCAGGGTTACACCCTCGCTGCCCTGGTGGGCATCGCCGTGGGGATCACGATCGGCCTCAAGCCCGCGATCAACCGCGCCTTCGATCCCCTCTTCCAGTTCCTGCGCATGGTGGCACCCCTGGCCTGGGTGCCGATCGCCCTGGTGCTGTTCCAGAACAACCAGCCGGCCGCCATCTTCGTGATCTTCATCACGGCGATCTGGCCGATCCTGATCAACACCGCTGAAGGGGTGCGCCAGATCCCCCAGGACTACCGCAACGTGGCCCTGGTGCTGCAGATGTCGAACCGGCGCTTCTTCACCAAGGTGCTGATCCCCTCCGCTCTCCCCTACATCTTCACGGGCCTGCGCATCTCGATCGGTCTGGCCTGGCTGGCGATCATCGCCGCTGAGATCGTGATGCCCGGCACCCTGGGCATCGGCTTCTTCATCTGGGATGCCTATCAGCAGAACTACGTGGGCGAGATCGTGCTCGGCGTGATCTGGATCGGCGCGATCGGCCTCATCCTCGATCGTCTGATGGCCTGGCTGCAGACCCGCATCTCCCCGGGTCAGTGAGCGCGCTGAGCTTGCTCCCTTCCCTCCTGTCCCCTACCCCCAGGCCCATCAGAGCCAACCCCCAACGATGACGACATCCCTGGTTGACGTCCGTGCGATCGACAAGAGTTTCGATCTGCGCGGCGGCGGCACCTATCTGGCCCTCAAGGGCATCGATCTGGAGATCCACAAAGGGGAGTTCATCTCCCTGATCGGTCACTCCGGTTGCGGCAAGTCCACCCTGCTCAACATGATCGCCGGCCTGGATCTGCCAACCGAAGGCGTGGTGCTGCTGGAGGGGGAGGCGGTGAAGCGCCCCGGCCCCGACAAGATGGTGGTGTTCCAGAACTATTCGCTGCTGCCGTGGCTCACGGTGCGCGAGAACATCGGCCTGGCCATTGACGAGGTGATGGGTGATCTGCCCAGGGCCGAGCGCAATGCCATCGTCCAGGAGCACATCGAGATGGTGGGGCTCGGCCCCGCCGCCGACCGGCTGCCCCTGCAGCTCTCCGGTGGCATGCGCCAGCGGGTGGCGATCGCCCGGGCCCTGGCGATCCGCCCCAAGCTGCTGCTGCTTGATGAACCCTTCGGCGCCCTCGACGCGCTCACCCGGGGCAATCTGCAGGAGAAGCTGATGCAGATCTGCAATGAGCACGAACTCACTGCGGTGATGGTCACCCACGACGTCGACGAGGCGGTGCTGCTCTCCGACCGGATCGTGATGCTCACCAACGGCCCCGGCTCGGGGATCGGCGGAATCCTTGAGGTGGACATCCCCCGGCCCCGGGCCCGGCTGGAGGTGGTGCATCACCCCAGTTACTACAGCCTGCGCTCCGAGATCATCTACTTCCTCAACCGCCAGAAGCGCGTCAAGCAGTGGCGGGCCCGGCCCCACCAGACGGTGGCCCGCCACGGCCTTGAGAAGGTGAACCTGGATCTGGGTTTCCTGCCCCTGGCCGCCAGCGCGCCCCTGGCGGTGGCTGAGGCCCACGGCCTGTTCGCCAAGCACGGCCTCGATGAGGTGCAGCTGATCCGCGAACCCACCTGGCGCGGCATCGTTGACGGGCTGGTGGACGGCACCCTCGACGCCTCGCTGATGCCGGCGGGCATGCCCACCTGGATGACCGCCGGCGGCCATGGCGGTACGCCCTTGCCGATCGTGACCTCCCTCACCCTCAGCCGCAACGGCAACGGCATCACCCTGGGCCGTCGCCTGGCCGAGCAGGGGGTGCGCACGGTGGACGATTACCGCGCCTACCTCAAAAGCCATGAGCGTGAACCCCACACGATGGGGATCGTGCACCAGGCCTCGATGCACAACCTGCTGCTGCGCTACTGGCTGGCGGCCAATGGCATCGACCCCGACAAGGACGTGCACCTGCAGGCCCTGCCGCCGGCCCAGATGCTCGCCGACCTCAAGGACGGCAGCATCGACGGCTACTGCGTGGGCGCTCCCTGGCTGGATCGGGCCACCCGCGATGGCCACGGGATTGCGGTGGCCGGTGATCTGGCGATCTGGCCCGGCCATCCCGGCAAGGTGCTGGGCGTACGCGAAGACTGGGCGATCACCTACCCCAACACCCACATCGCCCTCACCAAGGCCCTGCTGGAGGCCTGCCAGTACTGCGCCGATCCGGCCCACTGGGCAGAGCTCAGCGAGTTGCTCAGTGATCGCCGCTACCTGGGCATCAAGCCGGAGCTGATCCGGTTCAGTGAGGCCAGCGCCGATGTGGAGAGGGGCGGACCGGAGAGCGAGGCGGCGGTGCCGCACCACCTGTTCTTCGGGGATGGACTGAACCGGCCCAGCCGCACCGAGCACCTCTGGATGATGACCCAGATGGCCCGCTGGGGTGACATTCCCCTGCCGCGCAACTGGGTGGAGATCCTGGAGCGGGTCTGCCAGGTGGGGGTGTTCAGCACCGCCGCCCGCGAACTCGGCCTTGAGGCGCTCAGCTACCAGCGCCAGGGCATCGCCCTGTTCGATGGCCAGCCTTTCGATGCCGACGACCCGATCAGCTACCTCAATGCCCAGGTGATCAAGCGGGATTTCAGCATCGCCGAGATCCCCCTGGCGCCACCACGTCGCGGCTGAGACGGCCCGACCGCATCCGCCTGCCCTTCCCCCGCATTCTTCCGCACCCAAGCCATGTCCACCCTGATCCAGCCACCCAGTCCCGGCCTCCGTGCGCCGGCTGCTGAGGCATTCCTGCGCTTCGAGAACGTCAGCAAGGTGTATCCCACCGCCAAGGGCCCCTACCCGGTGCTCGATGGCATCGATCTGAGCATCCATGAAGGGGAGTTCATGTGCGTGATCGGCCACTCCGGTTGCGGCAAGTCCACTCTGCTGAACATGGTGTCGGGCTTCTCCACCCCCAGCGACGGCCGGGTGGTGCTGCACGGCAACACGATCACCAAGCCAGGCCCCGATCGCATGGTGGTGTTCCAGGGCTATGCCCTGCTGCCCTGGTTCACCGCCTACGAAAACGTTTACCTGGCGGTGGATTCGGTGAAGCCGGACCTGCCGGCCCATGAGAAGAAGGAGATCACCCGCGAGCACCTGGCGATGGTGGGGCTCACCGATGCGGCCGACAAGAAGATCCTGCAGCTCTCAGGGGGGATGAAGCAGCGGGTGGCGATCGCCAGGGCCCGGGCGATCCGGCCGGAGGTGCTGATCCTCGATGAACCCTTCGGCGCTCTTGATGCGATCACCAAGGAGGAATTGCAGGAGGAGTTGCTCACGATCTGGAACACGCAGCGCTGCACCGTGCTGATGATCACCCACGACATCGATGAGGCTCTGTTTCTCGCCGATCGACTGGTGATGATGACCAACGGCCCGGCCGCCAAGATCGGCGAAATCATGGACATCCAGTTCCCCCGGCCCCGCAACCGCGAGGAGATCATGGAGGATCCGCTGTACTACAGCCTGCGCAACCAGGCCCTCGATTTCCTCTACAGCCGCTTCGCCCACGATGACGTGGAGTGAGGGCGCAACCGCAGCCCCAGCAGCAACAGGCCGAGCACGGTGGTGCTGGTCACCATGATCACCAGGGCTGAAAACTCCAGGTCGGAGATCAGGCCGATCTTGAGGGCACTGGTGGCGAACACCAGCCCCGGCAGCCCTCGTGGGATCAGGCCGAACACCACCACCCAGGGGTCCACGCCCTCCTGGCGGGCCCGCTGGCCGACGCCGAAGTAACAGAGCAGCTTGCTGATCACGGCGATCGCGATCAGCAAGGCTCCGAGCCGCCAGGCCTCGGGCTGCAGCAGGGTTTCCAGCTTCACCTGCATGCCCACCGTCACGAAGTAGAGCGGCACGAACACATCCGAGAACACCGCCAGATTGCGTTCCACCGCCGCATCGGCCGGGCTGAGGCGAGCCAGCAGCACCCCGCCGACCAGGGCGCCGAGAAAGGCGGTCAGGCCGGCTGCCTCTCCAGCCGCCGCGCAACCGACCATCAGCACCATCAGGCCGAAGGGACCCAGCTCCCGCGGGCCATGACGCCGCACCCAGCGGTGGATCAGCCCATAGCCCAGAGCCGCTGCCGCCAGGGCGACCACGATCCAGATCGGCGCCGCCGGAGGGGTTGCCGAGGCAGCGCCCTGGCTGGCCCCCACGGACGCCGCCAGGGCCAGCAAGCCCACCGCAGGCAGGTCGTCGAGCACCGAGACCCCAACCAGCAGGCGGGCAGAGGGGCTGCCCATCGCCTTGAGGTTGGCGAGCGCCCGCAGGGTGACACCGGTGCCGGTGGCCGCCACCACCGCCAGGAAGAGCAGCACCTTGGCGCTTCCTCCGCCTGTGATGGCCTGGAGCGGCAGGTAGAACAACAGCGGTGCCAGGCTGCTGATCAGCACGGTGCGCAGAATGTCGCCACGCCGTTGACTCAGCAGGTCGCCGCGCGTCTCCAGACCGACCAGGAAGAAGAGGCTGATCACCCCCAGCTCGGCAATGCCCCCGACCCCGCCCAGGCGATCGAATGGCAGCAGCAGATTGCCGATCAGGAAGCCCGTCCCCAGCTCCAGCAGGATCGAAGGCACACCGGCGCCCCCCAGGGCCCGTGCCGACAACCGCGCCAGCAGAACCCCCAGCAGCAGCAGCAACAAGCTGGCGAGCAGGGACGGATTGGCCAGAATCAGGTTGGAAGCAACCAGATCACGCTAACGAGAGCCTCGGCGCTCCCTTGCCTGGGGCGAAATCTTTCCTGGGGCGAAGCTATGCATGGAGCGAAACTTTGCCTGGGGCGAAACCGTGCTGACAGAAAAATGCCCTGACCGGAGGCCAGGGCGGATCTCGTTTCTCGTTTGATCCCAGCTCTGGCCGGATGCGATCAGCTTTCCACTTTCACATTCACGGTGGTGAGTGTCTGGGCCTTGGGTGCGGTGACGGTGAGCAGGCCATCGCGGTAGTGGGCTTCGAGGGCATCACGCTGCAGACCACCGGGGAAGGTGAAGCTGCGGCTCCAGGTGCCATAGCGGAACTCACTGTGCAGGGGGGCCTTGTCCTGGGCTGCGGCGGAGGCCGGGTGCTGGCTGCGGCGCTGGGCGCTGATCAGCAGGGTGCGATCGGTGGCTTTGACCTCGATCGACTCCTTGTCGACACCGGGAAGTTCAAGAGTGATCGTGTAGGCCTGGTCGTTTTCGTGCACTTCGGCGGCAGGCACCCGCTCGGCGTTGAGCACTTGCTGCTCGAGGCGCTCGAAAAGATCGTAAGGGGATTGGCGCAGGGTCAACATGGTTGTGTCCTCCACAGATTGGCGGATGGATTGAATTCAGACCCTCTGATTAGGAGAAGGTCGGAGTTGGTGATCAAGGCTGGCTGGATTCACCAACCCACTCACTATGGATGGATTGTTTGCTGCTCCATCCGGCAAGAACCGTCCCATTCGGTTCGGTGTTCATCACCATGGGCGGCCTCCACGACAGCAGGGCCGGAGAACCGTCCTCAGAGCCAGGCCCAGCTGGAAAAGGCGGCGGCCTGGCCAGGGGCATCGCCCGGGTGCTGACCGGGGCCAGCGGGCAGGTTCCAGAGGCGGGCGTCCTCGATCTGAAAGCGGCGGCCATCGCCGTCGATGCGGATGCCCCGGTAGCCAGAGATGAACTCCTGCTGCAGGACCGTGTTGAGCTGGCGTGCCCGCGCCTGGCGCTCGGCCGGCTCAGCGGTCAGCCGCGACGGCATGCCCACCATCGAGCTCCAGCGATGGCGCCAGAGGCGAAGGGCGGCGGCATTGGCATAGATCAGGCGGGGGTCCGCGCTGCCGTCATGGGCCAGCACCACGGTGGCGGCGACGAAGAGTTCCTGGGCCTGCTGGCGTCCGTCGGTGGCGCGGCAGGCGATCAGGGGCCGGCCGAAGTGGCGGCGGTGCGACTCGAGCAAGCCAACGGCAAGTGCAACCGCAGCGGCACTCAGCCAGGGGGCCTGCGGTGGCAACGGCTCAGCTCCCGGCACCCATCGCCTGGGCCATCGCCATCTGACCCATCGCCATCCCCTGGGCCTTGAGCCGGCTGATGAACAGCCGGTTGGCCTCCGGGAACCGGGGCTCAGCCGCCAGGGGCAATTCGCCGGCTTCATCCAGCCCGGTTTCCCCTTCCATGGCCGGGGTGATCACGACCAGGTCGGGATCGAGGCTGGCTGTGTAGGTCCACCAGCGGCTCGGATCGGTGATCGCGCCGTGAACCGGATGGGGCGCCGGCTCGGCCGCCGCTTCCTCGCCACGGGCGGCGGCGGCGCGGCTGGCCAGCAGCTCGCGGCGCCCCGTCGCCAGGTCGGCCAGCAGCTGGCTGCGGCTGCGACCCCGCAACTGGAAGAGCACGAAGGGATCTTCACTGAAGCGATCCCCCATCAGAAAGTAGACGGCACTGATGTGTTTGCAGGGATTGGCCTTGTCGGGGCAGGAGCACTCACTGCGAACCTCCTGCAGCTTGAACGGGAACAGGCGCTTGCCGCTGGCGGCGAAGGCGCGCTCGATGTCCTGGGGCATCACACCGGCCAGCAGCTGCGCCGACCAACGGGCCTTCTGACCGAGCGCTTCGAGCACGAAACCCCAGTCTTCATCGGTGAGGGTGTCGAGCCACAGCTTCACCTTGTAGGGCTCCGCTTCGGTCCCCTGGACCCGCGCATGAACCCGTCTGCCCTCGAAGCGGATCGAGAGCACGTTGCCGGAGCGGGCATAGTCCCAGGCGCGCTCCAGGCGCTTTTTGTAGCGGTAGGAGTTGATCAGCTCCATCCACTGCTCCACCCACCAGGGCTGTTGGCCGAGGCCCAGCTGGCCGAGCTGGGTGGTGATCGGACTCAGGTTGGAGCTGGTCATCGCGGCGTGAGGACGGTGGTTGGCTGAAGGCCGCCACTGCGCTCCAGCAGTTGCACCGGATGCAGCACCGGGATCGGACGGCTGGTGCCCTCCAGATGCTGGCGGATCTGCAGCGTGCAGCCGATGTTGGCGCTGACCGCCAGGTCGGCACCGGTGTTGCTGAGATCGGCGGCCTTGATCCGGCCCAGTTCGGCCGCTTCGTCGGGTTGCACCAGGTTGTAGATCCCGGCACTGCCGCAGCAGACGCCCGCCTCCACCGCTTCCAGGATCCGCACGTGGGGGATCTGCCGCAGCAGACGGCGGGGTTGATCGCGCAGGCCCTGGCCGTGAATCATGTGGCAGGCATCGTGATAAGCCAGACGCAGGGGGCGTTCGGCGCTGGCCGGTGTGCCATCGGCGTGATCGAGCGGCCTGAGCCTGGCCAGAAAGCGCTCGCTCAGCCCCACCCGATCGAGGAACTCCTGAATGTCGGCGACCCGATCGGTGAAGGCGCTGGCCCTGGCGGCCCAGGCGGGCTGGCCAGCCAGGATCTCGTCGAGTTTCTTGAGGGTGTGGCCGCAGCCCGATGCCGCCACCAGCACCGCATCGAGGGGCTCAGGGCCGGCGGCCCTGCCAACCCCGATCACCGCATCGAAGCTCTCGATCAGGCTGGTGGCGAGGGTTCGGGTCTGCTCCAGTTCGCCCTGGTGGTGGGTCATCGCACCGCAGCAGTTCTGGGCCGGGGGGATCACCACTTCGATGCCGTTGGCGCAGAGCAGCCGCACCGCTGCGGCATTCACCTCCGGGTCGAACAGGCGCTGCACACAGCCCAGCACCAGCCCGACCCGGTGGCGCCGTTCCCCTTCGGCGGGCACCACCACCGGGAAGCGATCCGCGAACGCCTCCGTTGCCAGGGGCGGCAGCAGTCGCTCCATCGCTTCAAGCTCCGGACCGAACAGCCGGGTGAGACCACTGAGCCGGGCCAGGCGTTGCAGGGGGGTTCCGGCGTAGAGCCGCAGGGGTTGCAGCACTGCCCGCAGCCGGCCGGGGTAGGGCAGCAGGCGGAACAGCAGGGCCCGCAGGCTGCGCTGCCAGGGGCTGCGCAACTCCACCGCATTGAGTTTGGGGCGGGTGGCCTCGATCAGTTGGTCGTAGCGCACGCCCGAGGGGCAGGCGGTGACGCAGGCCAGGCACCCCAGACAGGACTCGAAATGGCCTGCCACCGTGGCATCGAGGCTGAGCTCGCCGGCTTCGATCGCCTTGAGCATGTGGATGCGCCCCCGCGGCGAATCCATCTCGGTGCCCAGCACCCGGTAGCTGGCACAGCTCGGCAGGCAGAAGCCGCAGTGGATGCAGGGATCGGTGGCGCTGAACGGAACAGCAGCACCGCCCATGGGTTTGGGGCCGACCATGGCGTTGGGGCCGACGGCTGGAGAAGGCATGGCGCTCAGTCTGCCCGGCCCGGGGCCTGCTCAGGCGTTTTCTTCGTCTGGAGAAGGGCTTCGAGCACCGGCTGCTTCAGGCGCCGCACCGCCGCGGCGGTGAGATGGTCGTCGTCGGCCAGTTGCCACTTCAGACCATCGAGAGAACAGCCCTTCGGGCAGATCCACACCATCGGATCGATGAAGCGCACATCACCTGGGAGATTCCGGCTCAGTTGAGCGTTGATCATCCGGGTGGATCGGTCGTCCTCCCGCAGGCTCTCCAGGCAGAGCTCATTCCAGCGGGCGGGGCGGAACCACTCCGGCAGGCAGGTGTCGCGTCCGATCAGCCTCGGACCGGCTCCGAGCAGGATGACCCGCAGATCAGAGGCCCCAGCCCTGTCCGAAAAAGCCTCCAACGCCTCTTTGTAGAGCGCCAGCTTCGCTTCGCTGCCCTGAACCGGCTGTCCGCTTCGATCCAGGAATCCGTCACGGCTGGCCGGCAGGCCGCTGCCCAGGTGACTCAGCTGATAGCCCGCGATCAGAACGGCATCCCCCCGCCGGCCGGCGAGGAGAATCCTGGCCGCCACCTCCTGCTGGAAGCGCTCGCAGCCTGGATCCAGATGGCCGAAGGCGGTGGCCGGGAACGGGCAGCCGGCTTTGGCGAGCAGTGTGATTCCCGCGCCCTCCCGGTGCAGCTCGGCGGCCAGGGGAATCAGGGCAGCGGCATGGCTGTCACCCACCACGAACAGGGTTCGCCCTTCGGCTGCGCCGAGGGGCCCGGGCCCGATTGAACAGGTCTTCGCCATCGCCTCGATCTGAACGGGATCGAGCACATCGTTTCGATCGATCAGACAGGCCGATGAGGTGATGGTGGTGCCGGCAATGCGCTGTTTCTGGCGTTCCTCGGACAACGTGGCCGGCCGCTGGCCGGCATAGAGATGCTGGGAGAGCCCCCCGCTGATCAGCAGCAGCAGCAGGGCGGCGGTGGCGGCATTGATGCCGATGCCGATCAGGATGCTCTGCCGGTTCCCGGGCGCCCATGGCCTGGAGCCAAACGGGGTTTCGATCGTTCGGTAGGACAGCTCGGCCAGTCCCAGGATCAGCAGAAGCTGAAACGGCACACTCCAGGCGTGGATGCCGATCGTCCAGCGACTGAGGACGATGACGCTCCAGTGCCAGAGGTAGAGCGAATAGGAAATCCGACCGATGCGCAATACCGGCGGGCAGGTGAGCAGCCGGCCGAGCAGGGATCGCTCCCGCAGGGTCTGGATCAGGGCGCAGGTCGCCGCCACGCTGATCAGCAGCGGGATCGCACTGTCGTTCTGGGGTGCCAGGGTGACGCCGGCCAGCACCAGAAAGGCCCCCCAGGCCAGCCTGCCTTGAAGCACCCAGCGGGCTGGATCCAGCTGTGGATCCTCCCGGGTTGTGCCCAGCAGGCACCCGGCCGCCAACTCCCAGACCCTCGGACCCGTCAGGAAGTAGGCGGCGGAAGCATCGACTTGCCGCATCTGCAGGAACAGGATCAGCGACAGTGCGGCCACCAGGGCCATCGCAAGCCTGAACCGCCTGCGACCTGCCCCCCCGGCTCGGCCCAGGCCCAGCTGCCAGGCTGCCAGGGGAAAGATCAGATAAAACTGATAATCAACTCCCAGAAACCAGGTCTGGGTGAAGGAGTTGAGCTGGCCACTGGCGCCGAAGTAATCGGTCGCCTGCTGGTGCAGGAACAGGTTCGAGGCCCCGGCCAGCGCCAGCAGCCCTGTCCAGAGGGAGGCCGTCGGGTCCGGAATCACCAGGCAGCTCAGCAGGCCTGTGACAAGCACACAGGCGGCCAGGGTCGGCACCAGTCGCTGGATGCGCCGGCGGTAAAACGCTGCCAGGAAGGCCCCACGGTTTTCAGCCGGATGCCTTTGTTCAAGCGATCGCGTGATCACATAGCCGGAGATCACGAAAAAAACGTCGACCCCGACATAGCCGCTCGGCAGCAGCGCTGCGTTCAGGTGATTGACGATGACGGCAAGGATGGCGACGGCTCTGAGGCCGTCGATCTCGACTCTGCGAGCGGTCTGGTGGGGAGATCCAGGCATCGCCCGATTCTCCTTGCGGGCGTGGCCCGGGCCAGAGGCCCTCAGCCGCCGAAGTGACGCACCACCGCTTCGGCGAAGCCGGAGCAACTCACCGGCTCCACCCGGGGTTCCATCAGCCTGGCCAGGTCGTAGGTGACCTCGCCGTTGGCGACGGCGGCGCTGAGGCCGGCGGTGATCAGGTCGGCCGCTTCCTGCCAGCCCATGAACTCCAGCATCATCACGCCGCTCAGGATCACCGAGCCCGGGTTGATCCGATCGAGGCCCGCGTGCTTGGGCGCGGTGCCGTGGGTGGCCTCGAAGATGGCGGCGCTGTCGCCGATGTTCGCTCCTGGCGCCATGCCCAGGCCCCCCACCACCGCGGCGGCGGCATCGGAGATGTAGTCGCCGTTGAGGTTGAGGGTGCAGAGCACTGAATATTCCTGGGGCCGGGTCTGGATCTGCTGGAAGATGCTGTCGGCGATGCGGTCGTCGACCAGCACCATTGATTTCCACTTGCCGTAGCCGTGGCTCTCGCCGATGCTGTCGATCACCCCTTTCACTTCCGCATCCACCGCCGCTTTCTTTTCGGGGGTGAGGCTGTCGTAGCCGGGTTCGATAAGGCGGGCGTTGTCTTCGACGCTGAGGCCGTGGTTGCGCTCCAGGTTGCCGAGGATCCAGCTTTCCCGCTCGGTCACGCACTGGTCGCGGAACTCGGTGGTGGCCAGCTCATAGCCCCAGTCACGGAAGGCCCCTTCGGTGAACTTCATGATGTTGCCCTTGTGCACCAGGGTCACGTGGCGCTTGGCGCCCTCCAGCCCCAGGGCGTGCTGGATCGCCTTGCGCACGTGGCGCTGGGTGCCCGCCTTGCTCACCGGCTTGATGCCGATGCCGGATCCCTCGGGGATGCGCCGCTTGCCGAGCTTGCCGTTGGCGGGGATCACCGTGTCGTTGAGGTGGGCGATCAGCTCCACGCAGACCGGGTCGGTGGCCTCCCACTCGATTCCCATGTAGATGTCTTCGGTGTTCTCCCGGTACACCACCACATCGAGGTCCTGGGGCCGTTTGTGGGGGCTGGGGGTGCCGTCGTAGTAGCGGCAGGGCCGCACGCAGCAGTAAAGATCGAAGATCTGGCGCAGGGCCACATTGAGCGAGCGGATGCCGCCACCGATCGGTGTGGTGAGCGGTCCCTTGATCGCCACCCCGAACTGCTCGATCGCCGTGAGCGTGTCCTGGGGCAGGTATTGATAGGTGCCGTAGAGCTCGCAGGCCTCATCACCGGCGAACACCTTGAACCACTCGATGCGGCGCTCACCGCCGTAGGCCTTGGCCACGGCCGCATCCAGCACCCGCTGGGTGGCGGGCCAGATGTCCACGCCGGTGCCATCGCCGCGGATGAAGGGGATGATCGGGTCGGAGGGCACCACCGGCAGGCCGTTCTCGAAGCGGATCGCCGTGCCGTTTTCGGGTGGGGTGAGCTTGTCGTAGGAGGCGGCGTGTGCGATCACCATCGGGGCGTTCAAGCGGGGGTGAAGAGGCTGGAGTTCAGGAGATTCCGGGTGGGGGTTCCTGGCTTTCTGACAACCAGTGCTCGCAGAAGCCGCTGAGACCCTGCAGCATGGTTGATCGGGTGAGCCTAGGTTCAGCCCGATCCGCTGTTCTGCTCAGGGGAAACCGAGGGGAAATGCCATGAATGCGGCAGATCTGGCCCGCAGCCCGGAGATGGCCGGGGCCATCGCCTCGGCGGCGGCCCTGTTCCGCCGTCAGTTTCCTGATGCCAGGGCCAATCTCACCCCCTGGCGCGATGATCCCGACACCCGGCGTTTCGCCGAGGAGGAGTCGGTGGATCTGGCCTTTCACTTTCCCGGCTGGAGCCCCCGGCTGCAGTGCCGCAGTCTGCTGATCCAGCTGCGTCTGGCCGAAGCGCCCGGCCAGGGGGGCAGCCAGGGGCCACCACGCCTGCTGGGGGTTCTGAT
The DNA here is from genome assembly GCF_025128115.1 of Synechococcus sp. CS-1326. Lineage (NCBI taxonomy): Bacteria > Bacillati > Cyanobacteriota > Cyanophyceae > Synechococcales > Synechococcaceae > Synechococcus > Synechococcus sp. CS-1326. The sequence continues at coordinate 45,132 of NZ_JAHLYV010000023.1, forward strand.
CAGTGGCATGACCTTTCAAGGTGAGCAGTGGCGGCTTGCCACCGTCGGGGACTGGCAGGCGAGCGGTCCGAACCTTCCCCAGCCCGAGGTGGTGGCGCTGCTCCAGCAGGTCTGCCGCGACCTGTTCGCCCTGCTGGCCGCGTAACCCTTCGCAACCTTCAGACAGCCCTTGCCCAGCGCCAGCCTTAGTTTGAGCGTTCTCTCCCAGGCTCCCAGCGAAATGGCTGTCGCCCTTGCCACGCAGTTGCGAGAAGGCACCAAAAAGGCCCACACGATGGCCGAGAACACCGGTTTCGTCACCTGCTTCCTGAAGGGAGTGGTCGACAAGGCCAGCTACCGCAGGTTGGTGGCCGACCTCTTCTTCGTGTACAGCGCGATGGAAGAGGAAATCGGCAAGCTCAAAGGCCATCCCGTGGTGGGGCCGATCGCCAGCGATGCCCTCAACCGGCGCGCCACGCTGGAAGCCGATCTGGCCTTCTATTTCGGCGCCGACTGGCGCCAACAGATCCAGCCCACCCCCGGCGCCCAGTCCTACGTGGCCCGGCTTCACCAGGTGGCCGAGCAGACGCCCGAACTGCTCGTGGGTCACCACTACACCCGCTACATCGGCGATCTCTCCGGTGGGCAGATTCTCAAGAACATCGCCCAGAAAGCGATGAATCTGGGCGAGCACGATGGGCTGCGGTTCTATGAGTTCGATGCCATCCCCGATGAGAAGGCCTTCAAGGCCAACTACCGCGAAACCCTCGACCGGTTGCCGATCGACCAGGCCACGGCCGATCGGATCGTGGCGGAGGCCAACCACGCTTTCCACCTCAACATGACCATGTTCCAGGAACTGGAAGGCAATCTGGTGGCGGCCATCGGCAAGGTGCTGTTCGGCTTCCTCACCCGTCGCCAGCGCACCGGCAGCACCGAGGTGGTGGCGGCCTGAGCTTGCGTCCGCTCCGCTTTCTGGTTCCCGGCACCACCGGTCGATTCCGTTGTGGTGGCCTGCAGGTGGAACTGCAGACGGCGCTTCTCACCTCTGAGCTGGTCAGCACCGAACTGGTCACCTACCGCCAGCGGGAGGAGGGTCGCCCCTTCCTCGCTGACCTTCTCTGCCATGAGCCGGCGCCGGGCACGGCCCTCTGGATCGTGAGCTGGGGCTTCGACGTGCCGAAGCTGCTGGGCCAGTTGAAGGGTCGGCCGGTGGCCTACCACGCCCACAGCAGCGGCTATGGCTTTGATCTGCCTGCCGGGGTGCCGGTACTGGCCGTGAGCCGCAACACCCTGGGCTACTGGGGGGATCGGGCACCCCGCAATCCCCTGTTTCTGGTGCCCAATGCACTCGAGAGCCAGTGGCTGGAGCGCGGCGCCCGCCACGACCTGGCCCGGCGACGACCGATCGATGTGCTCGTGCAGGCCCGCAAGAGCAGTTCCTATTTGCTTGATCAACTGGTGCCCGCTCTGCGCCAACGGGGGTTGCAGGTGGAGGTGCAGCAGGGCTGGGTCAACGACTTGGTCGATCTGTTCAACAATGCCGCCGTTGTTCTCTACGACTCCGCCGATTACTGGCGTGGCCGGGGCGTGAGCGAGGGCTTCGGGTTGCCGCCGCTCGAGGCGATCGCCTGCGGCTGCGTGGTGTTCAGCAGCCTCAACCATGCCCTGGCCGATTTCATCGAGCCGGGTGTGGTCGGCCACCAGATCGGTGCCGGCACCCTGGCTGGCGACCTGGAGCGGATCGCGGCGGCGGTGGCCAGGCCCCACAGCTGGCAACCCGTTGAGGCCAGACGGGCGGTCTTGCTGGCCCAATCGTCCGAAGCCGAATCGCTCTGTCGCTGGGAGCAGGCCTTGACGGCCATCGACGCGCACTGGGATCGGCTGCTGGCGGGCTCACCGGCGCTTCGGCAGCCGTCGCAGCTGCAGCTGCGCACCAGTCAGGCACTCACACGGTTCTCGATCTGTTTCCAGCGCTGGCGTGGACGATCGGTTCTGTGACTGGCTTGTCTGACGAGCCCAGCTAGAACGTGACCGATAGGGTTGATGGATTCTCAGGCAGAGCCATCCATCTCAGTGAGCTTGAGCCTTCCCGTGGCGTTGCAGAGCCAGACCCTGGCCCAACTGGGCCGATTGTTATCTTATTTGCCAAGAAAACGTTTGCAAGGCTTGATTGCCCTGCTTTCCGTCTCCCTGTTGGTGGGACTGTTTGATCTTGTTTTTGTTGGCCTCCTGGCCAGACTGGTTGGTGCGCTGAGCGGCGTGAAGCTTCAGGACAGGATCCCACAGATCTGGTTCTTTGGAGGGGGGATGGCATCCCAATCCCTCTGGATTGTGGGAATCTTGATCACGTTGATCTGGATATCCACTGGCCTCAAGTTTCTGACAGCTGCCCTGCAAAGCTACCTGAGTGCGCAGATCTGGGCTGATTACGGGAACCGCATCTATGCCAATATCCTGATGCAGGATTTTGAGTATTTTCAAACCCAGAAGTCCGCTCACTTGCTTGCCCGTTTGAATCGCATTCTTGGCAAGATTTCAGACGACATCATTCTCCCCCTGCTCACGGTTGTTTCGAGCTCCCTGTCCGTTGGGGTTTTGACGATCGGTGTGGCGGTTGTATTGGGCCCGATCGCCATCATTCTGTTTGTGGCTCTTCTGGCTGCTTATTCATCCGTATCGGCGCTTTTGATCGCTCCTTTGCGCCTGGCCTCGAAGCAGAAATTACGGTTTGCTCTGAGGATCAATTCCCTTCTGATGGAATCGATCCGCTCGATCAGGGACGTTCAGCTGTATGCGGCTGAACAGCGATTCATTGACAAGTTCTGGTCAATCGGAATCACCGGTAAGCGGTATGACAGAATTGCCAAATTGCTACCAGATATCCCGCGCTATATCATTGAGCCGGCGGGCATCACCATTCTCTTCGCGATTGGTCTTCTCCCTATTCTGCTGGATGAAGATCGCAAACTTCAGCAGGCGCTACCTGCCCTCGCTGCCGTCATGTTCGCGGCACTGAGGATATCGGCCCCGATTCAGTCTATTTTCAGGTCGGTGAATCGGTTTCGCGGCAGCCTTCCTGATATTTCAGATGCCTTGCAATTGCTGGATCTGAAATCATCACGGGCCACCCTGCTGAGTCCTGGTACCCCCTCGCCGGCTGGTGTGATGCCGAAAAATACAATCAAACTGTCGAATGTCTGGTTCCGGTATGCCAGCTCGGAAGATTGGGTGATCAAGGGTGTCAGTCTGACGATTCCGATCGGATCCAGAGTTGCTTTGGTGGGGAAAACCGGTGGAGGCAAGACCACAACGGCCCATCTTCTGCTTGCCCTGTTCAAGCCTCAGAGGGGATCGATCCAGCTCGACGGTATTGAGCTGGCCTATGAGGAGATCCCGGCCTGGCAGGCCTGTTGTGCGATGGTACCCCAGGCCATCGTGCTGCTCGATACCAGCATTCGGGAGAATGTTGCCTTTGGTGTGGATGATGCAGACATCAATGATTATGCGGTTTGGGAAGCACTTGAAGCGGCTCAGCTGAATGAGTTTGTCTCGGAGCTTCCCTACGGGCTCTACACCATGATTGGAGAGAATGGCTTGCGTTTATCCGGCGGACAACGCCAAAGGCTGGCTCTGGCTAGAGCTTTTTACAAGGATGCGAAAGTCCTTGTTCTGGATGAAGCCACCAGTTCTCTTGACAACAAGACAGAGAGCAGTGTGCTGGATTCTCTTGAGCTGATCGGCAGACGCTGCACCACGATTGTGATTGCCCACCGACTCAGCACTGTCAGGCATTGTGATCGCATCTACGAGTTTGCCGATGGTCAGATCAGGGCCCATGGAAACTATGAGCAGCTGCAGTTGAGATCGGAGTCATTTCGTGAGCTTGTATCATTAGACAATGGCTGATATCACCCTTCTGTCAACCGCAGATTGGGATCAACTTCTCTGGACAAATAAGCAGCATGTTGCCTCGGAGTTGGCCAGTCTTGGCCACCGTGTTCTTTATGTCGAGTCCCTGGGCCTTCGTGCTCCAAGGCAGCAAGCTCAGGATTTCAGGAGGATCGGGCGCCGCCTGCTGAGGTCCCTGAGGCCACCTCGGCTGGTCAGGCCCAACCTCTGGGTCTGGTCGCCGTTGGTTCTGCCCGGGGTTCGCGGAGCACTGGCCAGGCAGATCAACCGACTGCTGCTGCTGCTTGGCCTGGCCAGTTCACGCCGCTGCTTGAAGCTGCGGCCTGATTGGTTGTGGACCTACAACCCGAAAACGATTGCCTATGGTCTGCCCCATCCCTATGGGACCTTGATCTACCACTGTGTGGATGAGATCCAGGCCCAGCCGGATATGGATGCAGCTGATCTCTCGTTCTGGGAGGAGCAGCTCTGTCGTGCGGCAGACCTTGTTTTTGTGACGTCTCCAGCCTTGCTGGAAAGCCGAATTCAGTATAATAAGAACACCCATTTCTTCCCGAACGTAGCTGATCACAGCCACTTTGCCAGTGCGCTTGATCCTGGTCTGGCCATACCCGATGATCTCCTGGCCATCCCAATGCCACGCATCGGTTTTGTCGGCGCGATCAGCGGTTACAAGCTTGATCTCGACCTGCTCGCTGAGCTGGCGGATCAAACCCCTGAGTGGTCCTATGTGATGATCGGGCCGGTGGGCGAAGGTGACCCTGGCACGGATCTTTCCAGGCTGCGTTGTTGCAGAAATGTGTATTGGCTCGGCGCCAAGCCTTACCCGATTCTACCGGCTTACATGAAAGGTTTGGATGTTGGCCTGCTGCCACTCCGCTTCAACCGCTACACCCATTCCATGTTTCCAATGAAGTTCTTTGAGTACCTTGGAGCGGGTTTGCCTGTGGTGGCTTCGGCGATTGATTCCCTGCGGGATTATCGAACGTGCGCGTTGCTTTGTGAGCCGACTGTGAGCGCTTTTCGCCAGGCCCTGCAGGGTTGCCTGGATGGGAAAGGCCCCAATCTGCAGCTCCGCCTTGATACCTCAGCCCAGCACACGTATCACGGCCGCACCTTGGCCATGCTCAGCATTCTGGCGACGGGGATGCGGCAGCAAGGATGGATCTTGCCTTGACCAGGATCTCCCTTCTGCCAACTCAGCCCATCTCCAGGCTCCTGCTGTGGCTTGGCTCGATTCAGATCTATGACGGGCTTCTCCCCCTGATCATTGTTCTCCATTCCTACCGCGATCAGAGCAAGACCGCCCTTGGTCTGATGGTGATCTGGATGGCGATCCGGTTGATCATTCCGATGGTTGCGCAGCATCGTCAGCAGCCATCGCAGCCTCCATTTGAGGCGGTTTTCCTGGCTCTGCTGCTGGTCAACACCCGTGTGATTGTTCTGCGTGAGGATCTGCATGGCCCCACCGACTTCCTGGTCATCGCGATCGGCCTGGTGATTGGTGCGCGTCAGAGCTGGCGGCAATGGCGGATGTCCTTCGGCTGGCTCGCCCTCACTGCCGTTCTGTTGGCCATCAACCTGGTTTGGATGCATCCCGCCACGCTCAGTTGGACCTCCACGGTGGTTCGGGATATCTATGAGTTCAGTTTGAATGGCCATGGTGGAATCAATCGCTTTGCGACGATCTTGCTGTTCGTCACCCTCAGCGCCACATCTTTTTTCTTGCTGAGCTCAACGCGTCTGGCCCGTCTTTATGGCCTCGGCATGGCTCTGATCGGTTACGCGATGTGCTTAAGCACTGACTCGCGGCTGGCCCAGTTGGCACCGCCAGTGGCACTCCTGCTTGGCTGGTTGACGCCCCGCATCTGGCAGGGCTCGACGAAAGCCCTGAGGCTGGCCATTGCCAGTCTGACGACGGCAGGATTGATCGTCGGACTCTGGTGGTTCTATCTGGCCCCTGATGCCCAGGTGAATCAGATCTCCGATTTAGGTCGGTTCGAGGCTGGGGCCTGCTGGTTGTCTCTGATGTTCATGGGAAGGAACCGCTTTCTCTATGGAGTCGGCTTCGGCCCCAAGGCGGATCAGATGTGTGGCCATCTCAAGGGTGGAGAAGGATTCGGCCATGCCCACAACACGATCGCCCAGATGGGTGGCCAGCTTGGAGTGCTCGGCATCATGGCGTTTTTCATCCTGGTTCTGATCGTGCTGTTCGGCCTGTCGCGGCAACGCCTGCAGTGGATGTCCGGGGCTGGTGGGGCCATCGGCACGATCGCCACCAGCCGCTGGATTCAGGTGGTGGTTGGTCTGAATGCTCTGCTGCTGATGAATGCTCTGGCCACCACGATCTACCGCGGGAATCAGGTGAACCAGTGTCTGATTGGTTTTCTGGCTTCCACCTCACTGTGCTGGCTGCTCGCCCCGCCCAGTCCTCCGCTGGCTGAAGGCCTGCCGGGGCCAACCCCGCTCAGGCACGGCTGATGATCGCGAGGAGCAGGGAGAGGCCGTGAACGCACCAGCGAGAAGGCGAATCCGCACCTACCTGCCTGAATGGCTCCTGGCCTGGGTGACCGTGGCTGCTGCGGGCCTGTTGCGAGGTTGCGGCCAGGCTGGAGCTGGCTTTCAGCTGCTGAAGCGGTTTCAGCAGCGCTGGCCTCGCAATCCCGTCGTGCTGGCAGCGATCATTCCTGGGGCGATGGCACGGCAGGAGTATCCCTTCGGGGTGCGGATGATCGAGGATCTCTGGCTGAATTCCGGCCACACCCACTACCTGCATCGCCTGTTGTTCCGGCGTTCGACGCGACCTGCCGACATCGATCAGCGCCTCTGCCTGTTTCCGTTGATCGCCGCCAGTGAAAAGCTTCCGTCCCACTACCGCGCCTATGCCCTGATCGTGATCGCTTACCAGGCCATCAGCCTGGACGATGCGGCCCGGATCGGATCCGTTTCCAGGGATCTTGAGCGTCTGGTTGACGCACTGACGGCGGATCAAGCGACGTTCAGCTGTCAGCGCTCCAATCGGGAGAACCGTATCAAGTTGCTTGTCTCTGTGTACACGGCCCTGTCCAGGCTGTACCTGGCCAGCTCAGAGTTCTCCTCCTTCGCCAGCGTCGGCTCGCGGGTGACGGCCTTGCTGGATCATCTCGATTTCCATGCCATTGATCGTGACAGTTCCTACCGCCTGACCCGGAACTTGATGCGTTGCCTAGCCATCGATGCTCTGCAGGCCTGGTACCTCCAGGACGCCGAGAACTGGCAGCGGGCCTTGCTTCGTCTGCGTCGTGCCCATGATCATTGCCAGGAGCCGATCTTTGATCAGAGCAACGCCCAGGAAGATCATCGGGGTTTTGCCAGGGAGATGCTGCAGGCGGTTGCCATTGTCGAAGCCTCAGACTGGCCGACTGAGAAGCGGGATGAGCAGATTCATCATCTGATCACGTTGATCATCAAGACCACCTACGAGCCGCGCTTTCTGGTCAAGATCAGATCCCTGTTCGCTCCCTACCTCACGGCTCCACCATGACCAGGCGGGTGGCCTTTTACATTGATTCTCTCAAGACAGGTGGCGCAGAGCGTGTCACTTTGCGAATGGCCGTCTGGTGCCTTGAGGCCGGTCTTGATCCGCTGCTGCTCACCCACCGTTCGCCGACGGCAGATTTCTATCCCGTTCCGGCGGGCATCGAACGGCATGTGGAGTCGCCCGACGCCGCCTGGCTGGCCCGCCTGGGCTGGCTTGGATTTCCCTGGCGTGTCCTGGCACTGCGCCGTTGGCTGATTCGGAACAGGATTGACACGGCGATCGGGATGACCACTCTTCCCGGCATCAAGCTTCTGCTGGCAGCCAGGAACCTTCCCCTGGCCTGCTGGGTTTCAGAACGCAACTATCCCCCCGCCAAGCGTCCCTCGCTTCCCTGGCGCCTGTTGCGCTGGCTCACCTATCGATGGGCGGACCTTCATCTCGTCCAGACAGCCCAGACCGGTGACTGGCTCAGGCGTCGGCTCAGGGCGACCCCTCAATTGCTGCTGCCGAATTCGATCGTCTGGCCCTTGCCGTCGTTCGCGCCGCTGGTGGAGCCGGCCGCACTGCTGAAGCGCTCCGCCGCTGGTGGCCAGGCGGACTTCGCTGACCGGCCTGAATTCCTGCTGGCTGTCGGAACCAAGGCTTTTCAGAAGGGCTTCGACCGATTGGTGCGCGCTTTTGCCCTCCTGGCCCCCGCCCTGCCCCAGCTGCACCTGGTGATCGCCGGGCTGGGGGAGGGCGATTATCACGGCCTGGATCAGCGGGCCGCTCTCAAGGGCTTGCTGAATCCGACCAGCTCAGCTCTGGCGCGCCTCCATTTCCCAGGAGTGGTGGGCAATATCGGCGATTGGTATGCCGCCTGTCAGATGTTCATCCTCCCTTCCCGGTACGAGGGGTTCCCCAACGTTCTGCTGGAGGCGATGGCTTCCGGCTGTGCCTGCGTGGCCTTCGATTGCTGCACCGGCCCGGCTGATCTGATCCGGGATGGGGAGAACGGGCTGCTCCTGCCGGCCACGGCCACGGATCAGGCTCTGGCAGACGCCATCCTGGCCCTGCATCGCAACGCCGATCGGCGCCGGCGCCTCGCTCAGCAGGCCAGGGCGGTTCGCGACCAGTTCAGTGACGCGCGCCTCAGCCGGCGGTTCATCGAGGCCCTTGATGGCTGATGACCTCTGGATCGTGGTGCCCCATCTCGGTGCGGGAGGTGCGCAGAAGGTGGCGATGCTCGCCGCCGCCCATTTCGCTGCGCTGGGATATCGGATCACCGTCGTCAGCCTGCTGCCCGACAAGACCCAGGTCCACAGCGTGCCTGCCGGGGTGCGCCTGCTTGATCTGGGCGAAGCCGTCAAGGCAGCCCAGCGCGGCGACTGGTGGGACCGCTCCCTGCTGGCCCGCAGTCGCCGCTTCCTCAGGCTGTGGCTGCCGCGCCTGGCCTCCTGGTTTCTGCTGATCACCCTCTGGCCCTGGCTGCGGCAGCTGCGTCCCCCCCGGGGCGCCGCACTGATCCGTTGGCTGCTGCGCGGCGTGGGTGGTCCCCAGGCCTCCCTGCTGCGGCAGCTGCTGGTGGCGGAGCAACCGCCCCGGCTGCTGGCCCTGCTCACCAAGACCAACATGCTGGCCGCCCAGGCCAGCTGGGACCTGCCCCTCCACCTGGCAGTGTCCGAGCGCAACGACCCCCGCCTCCAGACCCTCGGTTTTCCCTGGCAGCGGCTGCGGCTTCTGCTCTACAGGCGGGCCGATGCCCTCACCGCGAACACCCGGGGAGTGCTGAGAACCCTTGCCGACGACCTGGCCATGCCCCAGGCCCGCCTGCTGCCCAACCCCCTGCCGCCGGGGATCGGTCTGGCTGCTGAATCCCCCGCCAACGCCAACGCCAACACCAACGGCAACGGTCAGCGCTCTGCGGACTGCCTGGCCGTGGCCCGGTTGGTTCATCAGAAGGGCCTGGATGTGTTGCTGGAGGCCGTGGCCCTGATGGCAGCCAGGCCGATCGGCTGGCGGCTGGTGATCGTGGGGGATGGTCCCCAGCGGCCGGCCCTGGAAAGCCAGGCTCGCCAGCTGGGGATCGAGGCCTGGATCCGCTTCGAAGGATTTCAGGCTGATGTGATGCCCTACTGCCGGCGGGCCCGGATCTTCGTGCTGCCCTCCCGTTTCGAAGGAATGCCCAACGCCCTGCTGGAGGCGATGGCGAGTGGGTTGACAGCGATCGTGACCGATGCGTCGCCAGGGCCGCTTGAGCTGGTGGAGCACGGCCACACCGGACTGGTGGTGCCGGTGGAGAACCCCAGGGCCCTGGCCGCAGCGATGGAAGCCCTGCTGGCCGATCCCGGGCACTGCGAGCGCCTGGGTCGGGCGGGCCGTGAGCGGCTGGCAGCGCAGGACTGGCAGATGATCGAACCCCTCTGGCGATCGGCACTGAACCTGCCGGCCGTTTCGCCGGAACGGGATGGCTGAGCGGCTCCTGCTGCTGGTGCCGAGCCTGAAGGCACCGTCGGAAACGTTCATCCGTGCCAATGCCGCCGGCCTGCCCTTCGACACGGTCGTGGTCTGCGCGGATGAGATCCCCTGGCGGGGTCCACCGCTGCGCAGCGCCTATGGGTTGTCGATCCTGTTCAGCAAGCTCTGTTTCAGGCTGGCGCCCAGCCTGCCGCAAGCGCTGGGGCTGGCTGTGCAGCGGCTCGGCAGCTGGCTGCCGTCGCAGCTGATGATCCGGATCTGCCGGGTCGAGCGGCCCGACCTGGTGCTCGTCGAATTCGGCTTCCATGCGGTGCAGGTGATGGAGCTGGTGCCGGCCACCGGTCTTCCCCTGATCGTCCATTTCCGCGGAGCCGATGCCTCCGCGCACCGCTACCTGGTTCAGTTGCGGGTTCCGTACCGGCGGCTGCTGGCGCTCGCCAGCGCGGTTGTGGTCAAGTCGGGGCTGATGCGCGAAACAGTGCTCGGTCTGGCCGCAGCCCGCGAACCTTCCCTGCGGGTGCTGGTGAGCCCCTCAGGGGCCAATCCAGACCTCTTCCACGGCGCCGCCCCGGCGGCGGCGCCACCGCGCTTTCTCTGTGTCGGCCGCTTTGTGGCCAAAAAGGGGCCCCTGCTCACCCTTCAGGCCTTTGCCCAGGCGGCCAGGAGCTGCCCTGAGCTGGAGCTGGTGATGGTGGGGGAGGGCCCCCTGCTCGCCGAGGCACGTCAACGGGCCAGCCAGCTCGGTCTGGCCGGGCGGGTGCGTTTTGCAGGGCTGCTGCCCCCTGCCGAGATCGCCCAGCTGATGCGTGGCAGCCGAGGCTTTCTGCAGCATTCGCTCACGGCTCCCGATGGTGATCAGGAAGGCTCCCCGGTGGCGGTGATGGAAGCCCAGCTCAGCGGCCTGCCGGTGGTGGCCACCTGGCATGCCGGCATTCCGGACGTGGTGGTTGATGGGGAGACCGGGCTGCTGGTGGTGGAGGGGGACTGGCAGGCGATGGCGGCGGCGATCAGCAGGCTGGCCGCAGATCCCACCCTGGCGGCAAGCCTGGGCCAGGCCGGCCGGAAGAGGGTCCTGAAGGGCTTCACCCAGGCGCATCACTGGAGAGCGTTGCAGGACTTGGTGACTGCGGTTGTGATCGAGCGGAGGGCAGATCAGGGCCTTGCAGATGGAGAGCCCTGACCAGTATTGGCCGGAATGTGCTGGAGTGAGGCAGGTCAGAAGGGCGGTTTCAAGTATTCTTTTCGGGCCTATTTATTGATTGGTTGAAACATTTTCGGGGCCCGCATTCCAGCCGCTCAGCAACGACGTCTCTGCCCGTTCTGACAGTGATCCAGGGTCAGGTTGCGCTGCTCGATGGGATAGATTCACGGGCTGATGAGTTTCCTTGCCGGCCTCAATGACGCCCAGCGCCGGGCGGTGGATCACCACAACGGCCCGATGCTGGTGGTGGCGGGAGCGGGGAGTGGCAAGACCCGCGCCCTCACCCACCGGATCGCCCACCTGATCGGCCACCACGGCGTTGACCCCGCTCAGCTGCTGGCCGTCACCTTCACCAACAAGGCGGCTCGGGAGATGAAGGAGCGGCTGGAGCTGCTGCTGGCCCAGAAGCTCGCCCAGAGTCAGTTCGGCCAGCCGCTGGGCACCCTGAGCGCCCAGCAGCAGCGGCAGCTGCGCAGCCGCATCTACCAGGAGGTGATCAAGGAGCTGTGGATCGGCACCTTCCACGCCCTGTTCGCCAGGTTGCTGCGCTTCGACATCGACAAGTACAGGGACCCGGATGGGCTCACCTGGACCCGCCAGTTCTCGATCTACGACGAATCCGACGCCCAGACCCTGGTCAAGGAGATCGTCACCCAGGAGCTGGGGCTTGATCCCAAGCGTTTCGAGCCCAAGAAGGTGCGCTGGGCGATCAGCAACGCCAAGAACCAGGGCTGGCTGCCCGAGCAGCTGGAGCAGGAGCAGCCCGGGCAGCGGGGCAAGCAGGTGGCCGACGCCTACCGCCGCTACCGCCGCGCCCTGGCGGCCAACAACGCCCTCGACTTCGACGACCTGCTGCTGCTGCCCGTGCAGCTGCTGCAGAGCAACGAGCAGGTGCGCCGCTACTGGCACGGCCGCTTCCGCCATGTGCTGGTGGATGAATACCAGGACACCAACCGCACCCAGTACGACCTGATCAAGCTGCTGGTGACCGGCGGCGCCGAGCCGGAGCAGTTCGACGACTGGGGCGATCGCTCCGTGTTCGTGGTTGGGGATGCCGACCAGAGCATCTACAGCTTCCGCGCCGCTGATTTCACGATCCTGATGGGCTTCCAGGACGATTTCGGCGATCGGGCCAGCGATGAGGCCACCCGCACGATGGTGAAGCTGGAGGAGAACTACCGCTCCACCGCCACGATCCTGGGGGCCGCCAACGCCCTGATCGCCCACAACACCGAGCGGATCGACAAGGTGCTGCGGGCCACCCGCGGCGAGGGGGAGCCGATCACGGTGACCCGCTGCGACGACGAGATCGCCGAAGCCGAGGCGGTGGTGCATTGCCTGCGGATGCTGGAAGCGGCCAACCCGGAGCTGCGCTGGGGCGGCATGGCCGTGCTCTATCGCACCAATGCCCAGAGCCGGGCGATGGAGGAATCGCTGGTGCGTTGGGGCATCCCCTACATCGTGGTGGGAGGCCTGCGCTTCTACGACCGGCGCGAGATCAAGGACGTGCTCGCCTACCTGCGGCTGCTGGTCAATCCGGCCGACACGGTCAGCCTGTTGCGGGTGCTGAACGTGCCGCGCCGCGGCATCGGCAAGACCACCGTGCAGCGCCTCACCGATGCCGCGGCCCAGCTGGGCCTGCCGCTCTGGGAGGTGGTGAACGATGCCGAGGCGGTGCGCTCGCTGGCGGGCCGCTCGGCAAAGGGTCTGCTGCAGTTCGCCGAGCTGATCGCCGACCTGGGCCGCCGCATCCAGGACGCCCCCCCATCCGAACTGGTGCAGCGGGTGATGGAGCAGAGCGGCTACCTGGCCGAGCTGATCACCGAGGGCACCGATGAGGCGGAGGAACGCCGCCGCAACCTGCAGGAGCTGGTGAACGCGGCCCTGCAATACCAGGAGGAAAACGAGGAGGGCTCGCTGGAGGGTTTCCTGGCCTCCGCCGCCCTGGCCAGCGACGCCGACAGCAAGGACACCGAGCAGGACCGGGTCACCCTGATGACCCTGCACGCCAGCAAGGGCCTGGAGTTTCCCGTGGTGTGCCTGGTGGGACTAGAGCAGGGCCTCTTTCCCAGCTACCGCTCCCTGGAGGATCCCGCCGCCCTCGAGGAGGAGCGGCGCCTCTGCTATGTGGGCATCACCCGCGCCAAGGAGCGCCTGTTCCTCTCCCATGCCAGCGAGCGGCGCCTGTGGGGCGGCATGCGCGAGCCGGCGGTGCCGTCGGTGTTCCTTTCGGAGCTGCCGCCGGAGCTGGTGCAGGGCGACATCCCCCGCAGCGGCGGCGCGTCCCTGCGGCGTGAGCAGCGGCTGGATCGGCTCACCCGCGTCGACCGCGAGGAAAGCTTGCCGGTGGCGGCCAATGCGGTGCGGCGGCGGGCACCCAGCAAGCTCTGGGCCGTCGGGGACCGCCTTCACCATGCCAACTTCGGCGATGGCCACATCACCCATCTGTTCGGCAGCGGTGAGAAGATCTCGATCGCCGTGAAGTTCGAGGGCATGGGCCCGAAGATCCTCGATCCCCGCCTGGCGCCGATCGAACCGTTGCCATGAGCCGTTGTCGCCGCTTCCGATGAAGCGGGCCCATCGCCCTGCGTCCACCCGTGGAGCCAGCGGCGCTCCTGCCGGCTCACCAGGGCTGAAGGGCTTCATCCTGCTGGCTGTCCTGATCGGGCTGGGCCTGCTGGCATCGCGCGGATGGCTTCGGGCTTACTCCTACTGGCATGACGAGCTGTTCTCGATCGGTGCGGCCAGTGCCGATTCATGGGCGGATCTTTTTCAGGCCTGGATCCTTCCCGATACCCACCCGCCTCTCCATCTGGTTCTGCTGAAACTCTGGATCGGCCTGTTCGGATCCGGTGAGATTCCCGCCCGGCTGCTCAGCCTGATTCCCGCCTGGCTGAGCCTGATCGCCATCGCCGTGGCCACCCGCCGCGGTGGCTTCACGCGCCAGTTGATCGCCGTTCTGTTTGTGGGCACCAGCCCGCTGTTCAGCCTGTATTCCCAGGAGGTCCGCCCCTATGGCTGGGCCCTGCTGTTCGCCACGACAGCGGTGGCGACGATGACCCTGCTGTGGCGATCACAGCTTCAAGGCGGTGCGATCAGCACGCCGCAACGGCGCCGACTTCGCCTCGGCTTTGCCCTGTCGCTCCTGCTGCTCTCACTCACCCATTACTTCGGAGTGATGTATGCCGTCACCCTGATCGCCTTGGATCTCCGCGCAAGGGCACCGTGTCTGGGCCGCCGCCGCCATGGACTGCTTCTGCTGCTCTCGCTTGCCGTCTGGCCGCTGCTGCATGGGCTGCTCGGCAGCGGTGGCGGTCGGGCGGGTTGGATTCAGTCGGAGCCGGTGATCAGTGTGATCAAGGCGGCTTTCAATGCGGTCTTCCCAGCCTTCAGCGTGGCCCTGGCCCTGGCTCTGATCGCCGGCCTGAGCCTGGCGCTGATGGCACGGCAGCAACGGCAGGAGCGGCCAGCCTCCCTGCAGCAGGCCCTGAGGCAGGAGCCCAACGCCGCTGAAGCGGTTCAGCTGCTCGTCGGCATGGCTGTGTTCGTGGGCCTGATCTGCCTGATCGACCTGGTCAAACCCCTGTCGGTGGAGCGCTATTTCATTGTGCTGCTTCCCGCGCTGGCGCTGGCCCTCGCCGATGCTGGGCAGGCCCTGATCAACGTTGGCAGCAGGCAGGCCAGGCATGCGACCGTTCTGGTGCTGGTGGTGGTGCTCTCGATGCATCTCTGGCACGCCCAGGAGGTTCTGGCGGCCAAGATCCATCCCCAGGAGAACTACAAGCAGCTGGCCGGTTTTCTCCGCTCAACAGACCTGTGCCACAGCGGCTGCTCCAGTGTGTCTGCGAAGCAGAACCGGCTCAGGCCCTATTTCGATGCCATCAAGATGATCCGCATCGACCTGGATCAGCCAGACAGCCTGGCCACGGCGCGGCTGCCATTCGTTGGCCTGCATGGAGAGCAGAAATTGATCCGGCCCCTGCTCGCCTCCCACCCTCAGGCCAGCTGCTGGGAACCCCGGCAATCTTCGCCTTCCAGCACGTTCGTGGTGCTGGATCCGGATCCCGGTGTGCGGCCCCGGTCCTTCGGTCTGCGGACCTGTGATCGGCAGAAGGGTGCGGCGTGAGGAGGGTGGCCGATCAGCCGGCAGCCCTAAAATCAGCGATTCAGCCAGGCCCTGTCTTGCCCAACCTGTTGCTGATTCGAGGCCTCGGCCACAGCGGCAGCACCATCCTTGATCTCGCCCTTGGCGCCCATCCGCAGATCGTCGGGCTCGGTGAGGCGGCCCGCCTGCTGGCCGTGCCTGCCCCCGGTGAGGAGTTGCGGGCGCCAGCGCAGTTGCGCCGCACAGGGGTCGGAAGCCTGCGACAAACCCGCCGTTGCAGTTGCGGCGAACTGGCTGTCGATTGCCCTGTCTGGGGTCCGATGCTCGAGTGGTTGCCAGGCCACGATGATCAATCCCTGGCCAGGAAGATGGGGCAATTGCTTTCCTCGCTGGAGCGCCACCAGTGCCGTGGCGGGGCGCCGCTGTCTTGGGTAGTGGATTCATTCCAATCCGACCGGACACTGACCTCGGGCCATCCGCTGCCACCGGAGTTGGGCGATTGTCAGATCCGGGTGTTGTTTCTGGTGCGTGATCTTCGTTCCTGGGTTCATTCAACCTGTCGTCGATCCGGGCGCAACCCGTGGAGGGCCCTGGCCCGCTGGTGGCGGGAGAATCAACGGATTGAGGCCCATCTGCGCCGCAGCGGCATCCCTTTTCTCCAGCTTGGCTATGAGGAACTGGCCCTGGCTCCGGAAGCCGCCCTGCGGCTGATCTGCGGGTGGCTGGAGCTGGATTTCCACCCCGCCATGCTGGCTCCGGGTCAGCACAGCGGCAGCCATGTTCTCTCCGGTAATCGGCTGCGCCATGACCCAGCCCGCATCGCCCGCATTCACTACGATGGGGCCTGGCTCTCAACCCGTTCGCTGCCGGTCGCCCTGGCTCCACTACTGCCTGGGGTGAGTGCCATGAATCAACGGCTGGTCTATTCAAACGGGCTGCTGATTTAGTCCATTCACAGCTGTCAATCGTGATCAGCAACCAGGATCTCCTGCCTGAAACTTCTCTGCCTGAAACTGCTTCCTAAACAGGCGCTCAGAAACTGCAGGCGCTCAGAAACTGGCGCTCAGAAACTGGAGGGAGCCGGTGCCTCGCCGACAGCGCCGTGGAGCGCCACCAACTGCTCCAGCAAGGCCTCCAGGCGGTGGAGCGGAACCATGTTCGGCCCGTCGCTGAGGGCCTTGTCCGGATCGGGGTGGACTTCCATGAACAGGCCATCCACCCCCACCGCCACGGCGGCCCTGGCCAGGGGCGCCACGAACTCCCGCTGGCCGCCCGTGCTGCTGCCCAGACCACCGGGTTGCTGAACGGAATGGGTGGCGTCGAAGATCACCGGACAGCCCAGGTCGCGCAGCTGGGGCAGGGCGCGATAGTCGACGACCAGGGTGTTGTACCCGAAGCTGGAGCCCCGCTCGGTGAGCCAGAGCTTCTCCAGGCCGGCGGCGCGCAGCTTGGTCACCACCTGGGCCATGTCCCAGGGAGCGAGAAACTGTCCCTTCTTGACATTCACTGTCCGTCCCCAGGTTTGAGCCGCCTCGGCGGCCGCCAGCAGCAGATCGGTCTGACGGCAGAGAAAGGCGGGGATCTGCAGCACATCCACCACTTCGGCGACCGGGGCCGCCTGCCAGCTTTCGTGGATGTCGGTGAGCACCTTCAGGCCGAAGCGTTGCTTCACCTCCGCGAGCACAGCCAGCCCCGCCTCCGCCCCCGGGCCGCGGAAGGCCTGCCCGGAGCTCCGGTTCGCCTTGTCGAAGCTGGCCTTGAACACGTAATCGATGCCCAGGCGATCGGTCATCGTCTTGACATTGCCGGCGATCTCGAAGGCCAGCTCCGGGCTTTCGATCACGCAGGGGCCGGCGATCAGGGTGAGGGGCATTGCAGCGGGCGTCTCGGCGGTCCGCACAACCGGACTTGCGCCCAGCATGCCTGAGCTCTCCAGCCTGAGGCCTGCCGGAGGGCCTGTTGGGGAGAGGCAGGGCAGTCAGGAGCGAGCGGTAATCTCCTGCAATGACAGGCCCCATCCCCATCTTCATCGGCTACGACCCCAGGGAGCGGGCAGCCACCAACGTGCTGATCGACAGCCTCTATCAGCGCAGTTCGGCCCCGCTGGCGATCACCCCGCTGGTCACGCCGCAGCTGGAGGCCCAGGGGCTGTACCGGCGCGACCGTGATCCCAGGCAGAGCACCGCCTTCTCCTTCAGCCGCTTTCTGGTGCCTCACCTGATGGGTTATCGGGGTTGGGCCCTGTTCATGGATTGCGACATGCTCTGCCGCGGAGACATCGCCGAGCTGTGGGCCCTGAGGGATGGGGCCTATGCGGTGATGTGCGTGAAGCACGCCCATGTACCGCAGGAAACGGTGAAGTTTCTCGGCGAAACCCAGAGCGTTTACGAGAAGAAGAACTGGAGTTCGATGATGTTGCTGAACACCGACCGCTGCACGGCCCTCACGCCCGATTACGTGAACAGCGCCAGTGGACTGGAGCTGCACCGTTTCCGCTGGTTGGCCAGTGAGGATGAGATCGGCTTTGTTCCCGACCGATGGAATCATCTGGTGGGTGTTCAACCCCCCCCTGCCGCCGGCGCGAGGGAAGGTGGTCCCGGGCTTCTGCACTGGACCCTGGGCGGCCCCTGGTTCCGGGAGAACCGCACCATGGGCGGTGATCTGGCAGCCGAATGGTTTGCCGCCAGGGATGACGCCCACAGCCTCTGGAACTGACCGCTGCAGAGGACCGCTGGCGCTAGTCGTTGCGCTGCCGCCAGCCTGCGCCATTGATCTCCTGCCAGAGCGGGGTGCCGCGCAGCAGGCGCTCGGCCAGTTCCCGCACGGCTCCCTGTCCCCCCCTGCTCCTGAGCACCAGGTCGGCCTGGCGGCGCAGGCCCGCTGCCGCATCGGCGGTGGCCACCAGCAACCCGACCCGGGGCCTGACGGCCAGATCGTTGAAGTCATCCCCGATGAAGGCGGTGTGCTCCGGTGTCTGGTTGAGTTGCCGCTGCAGCTCTGAAAGGGCGGTGGGTTTGTCGCCGACCCCCACCAGGCAGTGCCGGATCCCCAGCTGCTCGGCCCTGCGCTCGGTGGCACCACCGCCGCCGCCGCTGAGAAAGGCCACCTCGAGGCCGGCCCGCTGCAGCAGCTTGATGCCGAGGCCATCCCTGACATCGAAACGTTTGGTCAGCTCACCTCCGGGGCCGTACCAGAGCCCCCCGTCGGTGAGAACGCCATCGACATCCAGCACCAGCAGGCGCACCCTGCCCAGCCGGGAGGGCAGGCTCCACCGTTGCCTGAGTCTGTGGATGCGTCCCATCGGCCAGCTGCTCAGCAGGGCTGAGCCAGACCGGGGACGCAACGGGCCCCGGCGATAGGCTCAGCCTGCAGACCGATCAACAGAGCATGCGGTTCGTGGTGGCGGTGCCGGCCCGTCTCGCATCGACCCGGTTGCCCGGCAAGGTGATGGCCGAGATCGGCGGCAAGCCGATGCTGCAGAGGGTGCTGGAGCGCTGTTGCCAGGCCCGCTGCCCCGCAGCGGTGGTGTTGTGCACCGACAGTGAGGAGCTGATCGCGGCCGCCACCGGCTGGGGGGTCACCGCCCTCGCCACCAGTGCCGCCTGCAGCTCGGGCAGTGAGCGGATCGCTTCGGTGGCGGAGCGCCTCCTGGCGATCTCGGCCTCGGCCGCCAGCGACACCGTGATCATCAATGTGCAGGGGGATCAGCCGTTCATCGATCCAGGCGTGATCGATGCCATGGCGATCGAGTTCGAGCGACGGCAGCCGATCCCGGCGGTGATGACCCCCATCTACCGGCTTGGGGCCGACAGGATTCACGATCCGGATGTGGTGAAGACCCTGGTGGCGGCGGATGGACGGGCGCTCTATTTCTCCCGGTCCGCCCTGCCCCACGTCCGTGGTGTCGATCCCTGCGATTGGCATGCCCAGGCGCCCTATTGGGGACACGTGGGAATCTATGGCTATCGGGCCGATGTGCTGCTCCGGTGGAGCGATCTGCCCAGTTCTCCCCTGGAGATCACCGAGAAGCTGGAGCAGCTGCGCCTGCTGGAGGCGGGCATCGGCATCGACACCTTCGTGGTGGAGGGGGAAGCCCTGTCGGTGGACACGCCCCAGCAGCTGCAGCAGGCACGGCAGCTGGCCAGCGGGATGCAATCAGGCTGAGCCCGGACGGGTCAGCCCCGCCTGGACCAGGTCATGGAGCCTGAGCAGGCCGAGCATCCGCCGGTCTGCGGAGACGACCGGCAGCACACCGATCGGTTTGCGGCGATTGCTCTCCATGCGTTCCAGCGCCGTGATGGCCAGGGTGCCCTCCGTAATCGTGACCGGATCGGCGGTCATCAGATCCACCGCCCTGAGCTGATTCCAGCCATCCGGGCTGCGGCTCACCAGGGCGCGGCGCAGGTCGCCATCGGTGATGATCCCGCCGAGCCGTTCGGCATTCTCCGGGTGGGCCACCCAGCAGGCGCCGACACCATCGGCGGTGATGTGGGCGATCACCTGGGCCAGGGGGGTGTCGGCTGTCAGCGGGGCGAGGCGGCTGACCGGCACCATCAGGTCGGCGGTGGTGAGGGTGAGCTGCCTGCCGAGCGAGCCGGCCGGGTGGTTGAGGGCGAAATCGGCCGGAGAGATGCCACGCCGCTCCATCCAGACCGCCGCCAGGGCATCGCCGATCGCCATCGCCACGGCGGTGCTGGCGGTGGGCGCGAGGTTGAGGGGGCAGATCTCCCGGTCGACGGATCCATCCAGCACCACATCGGACGCCCTCGCCAGGCTGGAGTCGACCCTGCCGACCAGGGCGATCCGGGCGGTGCCGCGCCGCCGCAGGTGGGGAACGATGCCGATCAGTTCCTGGGTTTCACCGCTGTTGGAGATCAGCAGGCTCACATCCTCGGAGCCAACCACCCCCAGATCACCGTGCAGGGCATCGACGGGATTGAGATAGATGGCCATCAGGCCGATCGAGGAGAAGGTGGCGGCGGTCTTGCGGGCCACGATGCCGCTCTTGCCCACACCGGTGATCACCAGCTTGGCGCGCTTGTCGGCGCAGCCATCCAGCAGGCTCAGGGCCGCCTCCACCTGGGCAGCATCGAGGCGATGGGCGCTGGCCTCGATGGCGGCCGCCTCCTCGATCAGGCAGCGGGTGAGCGCGGACACGAAACAACTCCGGGAGGATGGGGCCATTCTCAACCTGCGGACTCGAGAAGGCCCCGTCGATGACCGCCGCCGATCAGCCAGCTGGAATCCCGCCGGAGCTGATCACGCGGCTGCTGGAGGCGGCCGCTGACGCGCCGATCGCCCTGGTCGGCGGCGCGGTGCGTGATCTGTTGCTGCACCGGGTGCACCTCGACCCCTGGCGTGGGGTGCCTGATTTCGATCTGGTGGTCGAGTCGCCGCCGCCGGGCGCCGGGCGCCAGCTGGCC
This sequence comes from Synechococcus sp. CS-1326, assembly GCF_025128115.1. NCBI lineage: Bacteria > Bacillati > Cyanobacteriota > Cyanophyceae > Synechococcales > Synechococcaceae > Synechococcus > Synechococcus sp. CS-1326. The sequence continues at coordinate 65,729 of NZ_JAHLYV010000023.1, forward strand.
GCGCCCGATCCGGCTCAGCCGGCCGCGCTTGATCTGGCCCGTCGGCTACGGGACCGCCTCGGCCCGGCGGTGGTCATCACCTACCGGGAGCATGCCGCCTACGGAACGGCCGAACTGCAGCTCCGCCAGCCCCAGGGTGCGGTGTTCCTCGACCTCGCCAGTGCGCGGCGGGAAGACTATCCAGTGCCTGGAGAGAACCCCCAGGTCCGCTTCGGGGTGCTGGGGGACGACCTGTCCAGGCGGGATTTCACGATCAATGCCATGGCCCTGCCGTTGGGACCGGATCCATCCGGTGGCGACCTGGCAGCCGCCCTGATCGATCCCCATGGCGGTCAGGCCGACCTGGAGCGCCGACAGTTGCGCTTTCTGCATGACGGCAGCCTGCGGGATGATCCAACCCGGATCGTCCGCGGGGCGCGCTACGCGGCCCGGCTGGGTTTCAGCCTGGCGCCGGAGAGCCAGGCGCAACTGCGGGCCACCCTGGAGGAATGGCCATGGGGATGGCGGATCGGCGACCACCCCGATCGGGTTCCTGCGGCGCTCGGCACCCGGCTGCGGATGGAGCTCGAGCTGCTGTTCGATCGCGAAGCCTGGCAACCGGCCCTGGGCGCCCTGCAGGCCTGGGGTGCCCTCCCCCTGCTCGATCCGGCGCTCCAGCAGGATCCGCAGCTGTTCCGGCGTCTGCGCTGGGCCAGGCGGTTCGGCCTGCCGTTGCTGGTGGCCTTTCTGGCTGGAGCCGGCGATCCCCTCGCCCTGGCGCAGCGGCTTCAACTGGCGCAGAAGGATCAGCAGATCCTGGCCGGCCTGCTCAGCCTGCGCCAGCAGCTGCCCAGCCTCCCCCCTCGCAGCCCCTCCCAGTGGTGCGCCCTGCTGGAGGCCCCGGGCCGTTCGCCGGAAGCGGTTGCCCTCGCCCTGGCCTGCGGCCTGGGGCCCCGGCGGCCCCTGTTGCGCTGGTTGTTGCGCTGGCGGCGGCTGCGGGCGGTGGAATCGGCGGCTGAGCTGATCGCCCAGGGACTTGTTGCGGGGCCGGCCCTCGGCCAGCGGCTGCGGGAACTCAGGAACCAGCGGCTCGATCAGGAGCGCCGCTGATCAGCCGATCTTCAAAGCCTGGCCATCGCCGAGCGCACTTCCCGGTCGGCGTCCTTGCGGCGCTCGTCCTGGCGCTTGTCGTGCAGCTTGCGGCCCTTGGCGAGGCCGAGCGTGAGCTTGATCCACGACCCCTTGAGGTGGAGGTTGAGCGGGATCAGGGTCAGCCCCTTCTGGTCGAGGGCGATGCGCAGCTTGTCGATCTCGCGGCGATGGGCCAGCAGCTTGCGGGTGCGCAGCGGCTCGTGGTTGTAGTAGGCGCTGGCGTGGCTGTGGGGGGAGATGTGAACGTTGTGCAGTTGCAGCTCGCCGCCGCGGATCAGGCAGAAGCCGTCGCGCAGGTTGGCCTTGCCGGCCCGGATCGATTTCACCTCCGTTCCCACCAGTTCGAGGCCGGTTTCGATGGTTTCGAGGATCTCGTACTGGTGGCGCGCGAATCGATTGTCGGCCAGCAGCCGGTTGGCCGCATCCCGGGCTGCCCTGGCCGCCTTCTTGCCTGCCCCCTTGGCCATCTCCCTCCCCAGCGCTGAACTGACCCTAAACAGGCCCCAGCCTGCCTACTGTTCAGGCCATGGCGATCGTTTCCTCCGGAGCCGGGCGGGGTGGCCTCCAGCCGCCCCCTCGCCCGCCCGCCAAGCCGGCGGGGCGGCTGGTCGATCCCGCTGCCCAGGCCTTCGAGGAGGGCGAGGCCGAGGCGCCGCTGCCCAACCGGGAAGACAGCCTGCGGCCCCGACGGCTGGCTGATTACATCGGCCAGCGGGAGCTCAAGGAGGTGCTCGGCATCGCCGTGGAAGCCACCCGCAACCGTGGCGAGGCGCTCGACCATGTGCTGCTCTACGGCCCTCCCGGGCTCGGCAAGACCACCATGGCGCTGGTGATCGCCGAGGAGCTGGGGGTGCGCTGCCGGATCACCAGCGCCCCTGCCCTGGAGCGTCCCCGCGACATCGTCGGCCTGCTGATCAACCTGCAGCCCCATGAGCTGCTGTTCATCGATGAAATCCATCGGCTCAACCGGGTGGCCGAGGAACTGCTCTATCCGGCCATGGAGGATTTCCGCCTCGATCTCACCGTGGGGAGAGGCAGCACGGCCCGCACCCGCTCGGTGCCGGTGGCGCCGTTCACTCTGGTGGGGGCCACCACCAGGGCCGGCTTGCTGAGCTCACCGCTGCGTGATCGCTTCGGCCTGATCCAGCGGCTAGAGTTCTATGACCTGGCCGATCTCCAGGCGATTGTGGAGCGGGCCGCCGGCCTGCTCAGCCTGGAGCTGGAAGCGGCAGCCGCCGCCGAGGTGGCCCGCCGTTGCCGCGGCACGCCGCGGATCGCCAACCGCCTGCTGCGCCGGGTGCGCGATGTGGCGAGCGTGCGCGGTGAGCCCCGCATCGGGCCGGCCCTGGTGGCTGAAGCGCTCAGCCTGCACCGGGTCGACGACCGTGGCCTCGACGCCAGCGACAGGCGCCTGCTGGAGCTGCTGCTGACGGGCTACGGCGGCGGTCCGGTGGGGCTCGACACACTGGCCGCCGGTCTGGGCGAGGATCCGATCACCCTGGAAACCGTGGTGGAGCCCTACCTGCTGCAGCTTGGTTTTCTGTTGCGCACCCCGCGGGGCCGGGTGGCCACGGCCGCGGCGCGAGTGCACCTCGGCTGGCCGGAGCCGGAGGCGGCCTGATGGGCTGGCTGCTGGCCGTGCTGCTCGCCACCCAGCTCAGCCTGCCCCAGCTGTTCGACCAGGCGCTGGCGGCCAGCCGTGACGGGCAGTTCGGTGAGGCGCTGCCGCTCTGGGACCGGGTGCTGGAGCAGGCCCCCGACGACGCCTCGGCCTGGAGCAACCGGGGCAACGTGCAACTGGCGCTCGGCCATCCCGAAGCGGCCATCGCCGACCAGAACCGGGCGATCGAGCTGGAGCCGGGCAGCGTTGATCCGCACCTGAACCGGGGCACGGCCGAGGAGGCGCTGGCTGAGTGGGATCGGGCGGCGGCTGACTACCAGTGGATCCTGGAGCGGGATCCGGCCGAGGCCTCGGCGCTCTACAACCTGGGCAATGTGGAAGGTTCGCGGGGCGACTGGGCGGCGGCGGAGCGTTGCTACGAGGCGGCCGCGGCGGCCCGGCCCGGCTTCGCGATGGCCCGCTCCAGCCTGGCCCTGGCCCGCTTCGAGCGGGGTGATCTGGGTGGAGCCGAGCGGGAGTTCCGCAACCTGATCCGCCGTTATCCGTTGTTCGCCGACCCCCGCGCCGGGCTCACCGCCCTGCTCTGGCAGCGGGGGGCGCTGGGGGAAGCCGAAAGCAACTGGGCGGCGGCTTCGGGCCTTGATCCCCGCTACCGGCAGCCAGAATGGTTATCGCGGATTCGGCGCTGGCCCCCCGGGCCGGTCCACGCTCTCGAAGCCTTCCTGGATCTGGCCAGTTGATGAGTCCTGCCGCCTTCCCCACTCCTGCCACCGCCAGCGTCAGCGCCGCCGAGCTGTGGCGGCGCCTGGGTCTGGAGCAGGCCCTGGCGCAGGCGCTACCCGAGCTGATCGGTTTGCGGCGCCACATCCATGCCCACCCGGAGCTGAGCGGCGCTGAGCACCAGACAGCGGCGCTGGTGGCCGGTGAACTGCGGCTGCTGGGCTGGGAGGTGCGTGAAGGGGTGGGCCGCACCGGCGTGGTGGCCGAGCTGGGCCCGGTGGGGGCGCCGCTGGTGGCCCTGCGGGTCGACATGGACGCCCTGCCGGTGGAGGAGCGCACCGGCCTGCCGTTCGCCTCCTGCCACCAGGGGCTGATGCACGCCTGCGGCCACGATCTGCACACGGCGATCGGCCTGGGGGTGGCGCGGCTGCTGGCACCCCTGGCGGATCAGCTCACGGCCCGGCTGCGGCTGTTGTTTCAGCCGGCCGAGGAAATCGCCCAGGGGGCGGCCTGGATGCTGGCCGACGGCGCCATGCAGGGGGTTGAGGCCCTGTTCGGCGTGCATGTGTTTCCGAGCTTGCCGGTGGGCAGCATCGGCGTGCGCAGCGGCAGCCTCACGGCGGCGGCGGGTGAGCTGGAGGTGGAGGTGCTGGGTGAGGGGGGCCATGGGGCACGGCCGCACCAGAGCACCGATGCGATCTGGATTGCGGCCCGGGTGGTGAGTGGGCTGCAGGAGGCGATCAGCCGGCGGCTCGATGCGCTGCAGCCGGTGGTGGTGAGCTTCGGCAAGATTGAGGGTGGCAAGGCCTTCAATGTGATCGCCGACCATGTGCGGCTGCTCGGCACGGTGCGCTGCCTCGACACCGAGGTGCACGCCGAACTGCCGGGCTGGATCGAAGACACCGTGCAGGCGATCTGCCGGGGCTACGGCGGCGAGGCGCGGGTGCGCTACCGCTGCATCGCGCCGCCGGTGCACAACGATCCGGAGCTCACCGAGCTGGTGGAGGAGGCCGCCCTGGCGCTGCTGGGGCGGCCGCAGGTGCAACGTCTCCAGCAGCCATCGCTGGGAGCCGAGGATTTTGCCGAGCTGCTCACGGCGGCGCCGGGCACGATGTTCAGGCTGGGGGTGGCGGGCCCCGAGGGCTGCGCTCCGCTGCACAACGGCACGTTCAATCCCGATGAGCGGAGCGTGGCGGTGGGTGTGAAGGTGCTCAGCCTCAGCCTGCTGCTCTGGATGGGGCGACGGGGATGAAAGCCGCCCGCCCGACCACCCATCCGTTGCTGGCCCTGGCGGCGCCCCTGTTGGTCGTGCTGGCGGCGATCAGTTTCACCGTCCGGCACGGCAGCCAGCGGCTGCAGGCGGTTCCGGCCCTGCTGATCGGTTGCGGACTGGTGGTCAGCGGCCGGCTGCGGCGTTCCCGGCGCCGCCATTCCCTGGCCCAGGCCCTGCGGTCGCCGCCGCTGTCACCACCGCCCGGTTGAGGGCGGCTCCAGCCGGCTGGGCTGTGGGAGGGTGAAGTGATGAGCACCACCCCTCCCGAACCGGCATCCCCGGAGCCGACTCCACCGGCGGATCTTGCGGCCCTGCGCGAGGCGATCGGCTCGGGTGATCCGGTGCGCGCCATGCCGGCCCTGGCGGGCCTGCGGCAGTTGGAGGCCGAGCAGGCCGTGCCGCTGCTGCTGCTGGGGCTCGAGCAGGAGCCGTTCCTCGTGCGCTCGCTCAGCTGCAGCGGGCTGGGCATCAAGCGCAATGAGGCCGGCTGGCAGGCCCTGGTGGCCGCCCTCGCCGCCGATGGCGATGCCAATGTGCGGGCCGAAGCGGCCAATGCCCTGGCTTCCTACGGCGTGGAGCGGGCCTGGCCGCTGCTGCGTGAGAGCTTCGCGCGGGACGACCAGTGGCTGGTGCGTTGCAGCATCCTCTCGGCCCTGGCTGAGCAGCCGCAGATCGCCAGGGAGCTGCTGCTGGAACTGGCCGAGATGGCGATCGCCGATGCCGACGGCACCGTGCGGGTGGGCGGTGCCGAGATCCTGGGTCGGCTGGCCCAGGAAGCTGCCCGGGCGGATCCGCCGGTGGCCGGCGGCTGGGGCGATGCGGCCCGCCAGCGGCTGCGGCTGTTGCAGCAGGATCCCGACCACCGGGTGGTGGCCGCCGCACTCAACGGCCTGCAGAGCTGAAAAGTTGCTAGGTTTCGCTCGTCACTAGGGGTGCCCGGCCGTCTTCGGCTGTGGGCTGAGATCACACCCTCCGAACCTGATCCGGGTCATGCCGGCGCAGGGAAGTGTCCCGATTTCTGCTGTGGCCTTCGGTTGCGGCCGTGTTCGGAGCCGGAGATGTGCCCGCTCGGTCCGGCCCCGTCACTCAGCAGCCGATCATGCGCAGTGCCTGGATTGAGAAGCGTCGCGGCCACGCCAACGTGTCGCAGATGCACTATGCCCGTCAGGGTGTGGTCACCGAAGAGATGGCTTTCGTGGCCAGGCGGGAGAACCTGCCCGAATCGCTGGTGATGGAGGAGGTGGCGCGGGGGCGGATGATCATTCCGGCCAACATCAACCACACCAATCTGGAGCCGATGGCGATCGGCATCGCCTCCAGGTGCAAGGTGAACGCCAACATCGGCGCCTCGCCCAATGCCTCGGATCTCGATGAAGAGGTGGCCAAGCTGCGGCTGGCGGTGAAGTACGGCGCCGACACGGTGATGGACCTCTCCACAGGTGGCGTGAACCTTGATGAGGTGCGCACGGCGATCATCAATGCCTCGCCTGTGCCGATCGGCACGGTGCCGGTGTATCAGGCGCTGGAGAGCGTGCACGGCTCGATCGAGAAGCTCGATGCCGACGACTTCCTGCACATCATCGAGAAGCACTGCCAGCAGGGCGTCGATTACCAAACCATCCACGCCGGCCTTCTGATCGAGCACCTGCCGCTGGTGAAGGGCCGCCTCACCGGCATCGTGAGTCGCGGCGGCGGCATCCTGGCCCAGTGGATGCTGTATCACCACAAGCAGAACCCGCTGTTCACGCGCTTCGATGACATCATCGAGATCTTCAAGCGCTACGACTGCAGCTTCTCGCTGGGCGATTCGCTGCGGCCCGGCTGCCAGCACGATGCTTCTGATGCCGCCCAGCTGGCGGAGCTCAAAACGCTGGGCCAGCTCACCCGCCGCGCCTGGGAGCACGACATCCAGGTGATGGTGGAGGGTCCGGGCCATGTGCCGATGGATCAGATCGAGTTCAACGTGAAGAAGCAGATGGAGGAGTGCAGCGAGGCGCCCTTCTATGTGCTCGGTCCACTGGTCACGGACATCGCTCCCGGCTACGACCACATCACCAGCGCGATCGGCGCGGCGATGGCCGGCTGGTATGGCACGGCGATGCTCTGCTACGTGACCCCGAAGGAACACCTGGGCCTGCCCAATGCCGAGGATGTGCGTGAGGGCCTGATCGCCTACAAGATCGCCGCCCACGCCGCCGACATCGCCCGCCACCGCCCGGGCGCCCGCGACCGCGACGACGAACTCAGCCGCGCCCGCTACGCCTTCGACTGGAACAAGCAATTCGACCTCTCGCTCGATCCCGAGCGCGCCCGCGAGTATCACGACGAAACCCTGCCGGCCGACATCTACAAGCAGGCCGAGTTCTGCTCAATGTGCGGGCCGAAGCACTGCCCGATGCAGACCAAGATCACCGACGAAGACATCGAGGGTCTGGAGAAGGTGCTGGCGGAGCAGCAGAAGGCCGAGGAGCCGGTAGGGGTGTGAGCGCTTTGCTCGCAGGCTGGGCCCGGATCGCCTGAGGGCGGGAACACTGAAGCCAGTTGGCTGAAGTGGAAATGGTTCCGACGCCGGGCCCACGGTTGCTGGAGCGGTTCAGGCAGGAGCTGCAGGTGCGGCATTACGCCCGACGAACCACACAGACTTACGAGCAGTGGGTGCGTCGCTATCTGCGCTTCCATGGCCTCAGGCATCCGCGCGAGATGGGCGAGGCCGAAATCAATGCGTTTCTGTCGCACCTGGCGACCGAGGGGCAGGTGAGTGCCTCCACGCAGAACCAGGCGCTGTCGGCCCTGCTTTTTCTTTACAGGCAGGTGCTTGGGAGCGATGTGGGCAGCCTGGAGGGCGTGGTACGTGCTCGGCAACCAAAGCGGTTGCCTGTGGTGCTAACCGTGGCGGAGGTGCGGGCGGTGCTGGAATGCCTGGACGGAGTTGAGCAGCTCGTGGCGAAGTTGCTTTACGGCAGCGGCCTGCGGCTGATGGAAGCGTTGCGGCTCCGGGCCCAGGATGTTGACTTCCAGTCCAGGCAACTGATCATTCGCAATGGCAAGGGCGCCAAAGACAGGGTGACCGTTCTCCCCGTCAGCCTCGGTAAGCCCTTGCGGGACCACCTGCAGGCGGTGCGTCGTCTGCATCAGGCGGACTTGACGGCGGGTTGGGGCAGGGTGGTTCTGCCGATGGCATTGGGACGGAAGTACCCGAACGCGGCAGCAGAGTGGGTGTGGCAATGGGTTTTTCCACAGGTTCATCGATGGAAGGATGCGAAGGCAGGAACTGAGGGCCGGCACCACATCGACCCATCGCTGATCCAGAAGGCGGTGAAGAGAGCCGTGCTGAGTGCCGGGATCTGCAAACGGGCGAGTTGTCACACGTTTCGGCATTCCTTCGCTACCCACTTACTGGAGCGCGGGCAAGATATTCGAACGATCCAGGAATTACTGGGCCACAGCGATGTGAAAACCACCATGATCTATACGCATGTACTGAATCGTGGACCCTGTGGTGTGGTCAGCCCCGGAGACCTTCTGTAGCCAAATGTACATTTGGTTTGCGGACCCGCCCATCGTCCCCACCATCCTGAAGCCAAATCACGCACATGCACTACGCTGGAGGGAGTTTCAAGATCAGCTCCGCAGATCCAGAAACTTCTTAGGCGGCTGTAGAGCCCCGAGTGGGATGGATACCGGACCCGCCGAAATACTGTTGGGCGTCTACTTCGATATGACTATCCACCCCGGTGAGAGAATCCACCTATTTGAAACAGGAAATATTGCCGTATGAAGCCGCAAGCATTCGCCCGGAGTGAACATGTATACAGAAATGATGCATTTGCTGATTTGGTCAAAGACGCAATTAGATTCTTTAATGGCACCCCAGTTCACACACTTCCACCACCAGAAACCTTTCTAGGAACAGGGGTGTACGCCCTGTACTACACAGGAGGCAATCCGCTCTACAAACGATACGCAGAACTAAATCGCCGTATGCGTTCAGGGGTCGTACCAAGCCTGATCTGAACGGCGAGCCTTGACAGGTCGCCGCCATCCGGTTGGATCTCAAGCAGAGATCGCTTGAGATGAACTCCGCTCCCACTGGCATCGCCGACAGCGACTGGGACGCG
>NZ_JAHLYV010000024.1:0-41324 GCF_025128115.1 Synechococcus sp. CS-1326
CAGCGTTCGCTGCAGCTCGCATTTCGCGAGCAGTTCGACACGAATGCGCGCACCTTCGTGCTCAGCGCGCGGATCCAGCGGGCGCACGCGATGCTGCTGGCAGCTGGCGATCAGCTGACGCTGAGCGAGATCGCAACGCAGTCCGGCCTTTGGCATCTGGGCCGTTTCCCGCAGTATTACCGACAGATCTTTGGATGCTCGCCCTCGGAGATGCAGATCCGGGTATGGGGGCGGCCCGTTCTTGCGTAGAAGGCCTGAGTGGCGCAGGCGCCGAGCACAGCCAGCCATCCCTGCGACGAGCCATCCACGGAGGTGGCGACGAGGTACGAGCGACTGAAGCCAAGGGAATTCTTCAACGCCGGAGTCGTGTCCCACGACAGCTGTTCGTCGTGAACCCCGCAGCACCAGCGAAGGCTCAGCGGCCAAGGCCATTTCGTGCAGACCGACTCTCACGCTGTGGAGTCTGCGACCTGCCAAATGTTTGAACTGCAGAGACGGATGGGAGGGATCGGCCTTGAGTAGGGTGAAATTCTTATCGGCGAGAACCTGGATTTCCGGCCGGCGACGAAGGCTCGACGGCCTCAACGGCCTGATCGAGGAATTTCACATCGGCCATGGGCTCTCTGCCGCAATCACATCAGCCCCGTCTGGCGCGATCCGACTGCCGTCGCTTCCTGCCCCCCCCCCTCAAACCGCAAGCGGATCGCCATTGGACGTTCGCCTTCGTGGCTTTCGTAGATGGCAAAGCCCAGGCAGCGGAACGGTTCGGTGACGCCGCCGGCGCGGCCGCCCTTGCGGCCCGAGCCAGTCGTGGGCAATGAGATGATCAGCTTCGTGCCTCAGCTCCTGCAGACGACGGCGTGTAAGTTTAAAAATCAAGCTAATCACCTTTTCGGATGAAAAGCGACTCGTCCCCATGCGTGTTCGGAAGGTCTCCAGGCAGGTCTTCTCTGCGCCGGATTCTTCTAGGCTGTCTCCTGCTGGGCAGCACCTTGGTGGGCGCCCTGCCAAGCCGCGCCGACACCCTTTACACCCTTGATACCTTCTGCAGCTTGAATGGCACTGATGCGGTGCGCTGCAGCGTCGCCGCCGTCAACTCTGGTGACACCACCGAGTACCGCCACCGCATCGGGGCCAAGGAGATCACCTTCCGCATCAGCGACGAGCCCTACACACGCGTCGAGCTCTGGGATCCGGCCGGCAAGCGCTGGCAAAGCGCCCGCTCCGCCTCCGCCATCTTCTCACTCAATGCGGTCTGCCTCAACGGCACTGAGTTCTGCGTGGTCAATCCCAATTACCTCAACAGCGTGCGGGAAGATATGGGCCGGGCGGTGAAAGGGCGCGACGTGCTGGAGGTGACCTTCGGCAGCGACGGGCGCGTCAATGCCTCCTGCTACGACGAAGGCTGCCTCGATCAGGGCAAGCCGGGCAAGGGGGCGTGAGGAATGATGAACAGACTTTCCTTCCTGCTCACGGCCCTGCTCCTTTTGCCTGCTCCCGCAGCGTTGGCGCGGGAAGCCGAAGTGGCCGCTCAAGGCCATGGGCTGATGGAGAACAGCTCCTCCCAGTTACTGGCCCGTGAGCGGGGCGGCGGCCGTCGCACCGGCGGCGGGCGCAGTGCGCGTGGGGGAAACCAAGCCCGCACCGGGCTTGGGCGCCAGTCCTCCAGCCTGCGGCGGGGCGACCGGAAGCCGAGCGGCGGCTGGAGCCAGCGGGTGGGCGAAGGGAATCGGGCCCGTGCCTCCTTCGACAGCTCCAGCCTGGATCGCTCGCGCATCGGCCGGGTGGACCGGGGCGACTGGAACCGGGCCCAGACGACCCTGCGGGATCGCGCCGGCCGGATCGATGGCGACCGAGTGCGCCGCAGCTTCAGTGCCGTCGACCGGGATCAGGTGCGCGACCGGCTGGGCAGCATCGATCAGAACGACTGGAACCGCACCCGCGACCGGGTGGATGACCGCTGGGACAGCGCCCGCGAACGCGTTGACGATAGTTGGGACCGGACCCGCGACCGTGTGGATGATCGTTGGGACCAGACCCGAGACCGTGTGGATGACAGCTGGGATCGTGTCGAGCGCCGGGTGGACCGGGCAATCGATCGGATCGACGACTGGGACAACCACTGGCCCGGCTGGGTAAGGCCCGGCTGGGGTACGGCCAGGCCCTGGAACCACGGCTGGTACGGCGGCTGGAACAGTCCGCCCTGGAGTTGGTGGAACGCCCGCCCGGTGGCCTGGGGGCTCGGCACGCTGGCCACCGCCTCAGTGATCAACGGTGCCGTGAACGACGCCATCGCCGCCAGCCGCACCACGATCATGGTGCCCGAGACCGACTACACCCTCCTCTACAACAGCGTGCAGCCCAGCGACGACCAGCAGCTCAGCTTCGTGGTGGGCAACGGCCAGACCCGCTTGACGATGCAGGCCGACTGCCGCAGCGGCCTGCTCAACGGCCAGCAACCGGCCACCGCCGCCCAGGCCCAGCTGCTCAACGCCGCCTGCCAGGTGGCGTTCGGGAGCGCATGACCCCAGGCCAGCAGTGGGAACTGGCAGCCAGCTGACGCCAGCCGCCCGACCGGGACGAGATCAGGCGCGGAAGCCGAACTCCCGGCGATAGAGATCAGGGTGGTGGGCTTCGATCAGCTCCATGGCGAGGAAGGCTGGGAAGGGGACCAGGCCAGAGAGCGTGACCTCCTGGGAGGACAGCCCACGCCGGGGGCGCGCAGGAACCGCCACAGGGACAGGCATCGGGAGCGGCTCGATCTGACGCAGCTTCTGCTCGAGCAGCGCCCACAGATACTTCGGGATGCCGGAGGGCCGAGGACAGCGCCACACCTTGCAGGTGACATCCCAGGGCCGGGCCTCTTCCAGCAGCAGCCCGTGCTTGCCGGCCTTGCTGATCTCGATCATCAGAAGGTGCTTGCTCACCGCCTTGCCGGTGACGGCCCTCCAGGTGATGCCGCTCATCGTGGACGCATAGATCGTGATGGGTGCCATGGCCGAACCAGGCAAAGGACCTCGAAGCACTGCGCGGGGAGGGCAAGGGGCGCCTCGGCGCCTTGCGCAGCCCTTGCGCCGCCGCGCACGCTGAAGCAGGCCGCCGCTACCGTCCGCATCACAAGCATGCCCGCGATTACCACGACGAACCCCTGCCGGCCGACATCTACAAGCAGGCCGAGTTCTGCTCGATGTGCGGGCCGAAGCACTGCCCGATGCAGACCAAGATCACCGATGAGGACCTGGCCGGCCTGGAGGAAGTGCTGAAGGTGCAGGAGGAGGCCAGGGAGGCTGCGGTGGTCTGAACCGCAGGCAGCACCATGATCAGGGCTGTTCGGATCAGGCTGATTTTGTGCCTGGAGCGCAAACGTGGGCTGCGATCTTGCGCATCTGGCATGGTCCGAGGCATTGATTGCCCCTCCAAGACCACAATCGGTTGATCTGCTCCTGATGACTGCCGATGTTGCGCGCCTCCCTTCCCGCCCTGCTGGTTGGCTCCAGCTTCCTGCTGGCTCCGTTGCAGGTGGCGGCGCAGGTGGCGCCATCGCCGGCTGAAATCCGGCAAATCGGCAGGGAGGCCTATGTGTATGGCTTCCCGATGGTGGACAGCTACCGCATCCAATACGCCTACTTCGCCGATCCGAGCAACCCCGATTACAAGGCTCCCTACAACCAGCTGCTCAATGTTCCGCGCGTCTTCACCCCGGCTGATACGGCTGTGCAGACGCCCAATTCCGATACGCCCTACTCCTGGTTGGGCCTGGATCTTCGCCGCGAGCCGTTGGTTCTCAGCGTGCCGCCGATCGAGCAGCGGCGCTACTGGAGCATCCAGCTGATCGATCTCTTCACCCACAACTTTGCCTATCTCGGCAGCCGCAGCACCGGCAATGGCGGCGGAACGTTCCTGATTGCCGGTCCCAACTGGACGGGCAGCACACCTCCTGGCATCACCAAGGTGATCCGCTCGGAGACGGATCTGGCCCTGGCCCTCTACCGCACCCAGCTGTTCAATCCCGCCGATCTGGCCTCGGTGCAGGCGCTCCAGGCCCAGTACAAGGTGCAACCGCTCTCGGCGTTTCTCGGCGGTCCGGCCCCAGCCGCCGTGGCCCCGATCCGGTTCATCAAGCCGCTCAGCTCGGCAGAGCAGAAAACCTCGCTGCGCTTCTTCGAGGTGATGAATGCCCTGTTGCCCTATGCCCCCGTTCATCCCACCGAGCAGAAGCTGCGCGCATCATTTGCCCGGATTGGGATCGCCCCGGATCAGCCCTTTGACGTCTCGAAGCTGTCGACCCGGAACCGAGCGGCCCTGGAGGCAGGCATGGCCGATGGGTGGGCTGATTTCGCTGCGCTCAAGGCCCGCATTGACAGAGGCGAGGTGACCTCCGGCGAGCTGTTCGGCACGCGCGACTTTCTGAACAACAACTACCTCTCCCGGATGACGGCCGCCGTGCTTGGCATCTACGGCAACAGCCGCGAGGAGGCCCTCTACCCGGTGTATTTCGTTGATGCTGCTGGTCAGAAGCTTGATGGCAGCCGCAGCAATTACCGGCTGCGATTCGGTCCCAATCAGCTGCCACCGGTGAATTCCTTCTGGTCGCTGACGCTCTACCGCATGCCCGAGAGCCTGCTCTATGGCAATCCGCTGAACCGCTATCTGATCAATTCGGCGATGCTGCCCGGCCTCCAGCGCGATCCCGATGGTGGCCTCACCCTGCTGGTCCAGAACCCATCACCTGGCCAGAAGTCGGAGTCGAACTGGTTGCCGGCACCTGACGGGCCCTTCTCGCTGTTTCTGCGTCTGTACTGGCCCAAGCCGGAGGCCCTCTCCGGCAGCTGGAAGCCACCGGCCCTGCTGGCTGAGCCGCTCGGCGCCGGCGTTACCGCCGGCCCGCCTGCCGCTTCCAGCGAAGCGGTCACGCCCCAGACCTACATCCGTGCGGAGACCGATCGCACTTTCCAGAACATCGTCCGGCAGGCTGGTGGGGTGAATCGCTGGTTTGTGATCCGAAACCCCACGCCGCTCAATCAGCAGACGGTAGTGCGGATGAATCTTGACACCCTCTATTCCGCTTCGATCGTGGATACCTCAAAGGGCGCCACGGTCACGATTCCGCCGCTGCCGAAGGGGCGGTTCATGTCGGTGCTGTTGGTCGACAATGACCACTACGCTCCGGCGGTGTTCTATGAGCCCGGCACCTACGCCTTACCGCGCGACACCAAATATCTGGCGGTGGTGGTGCGCACCCAGCTGTTCAACCCCAAGGATGCCGCTGAGATCGCAGAGGTGAACAGACTTCAGGACTCGGTTGTGGTGAGGGCAGCCAGTGCCGATCCACTTCCACCCTCGCGCTGGGATCAGGCCTCGCTCAAGGCGCTCACCCAGCGCTATGAGCAGGAGGCCAAGGCCTACTCCAGCTACAAGGGAATGATGGGCCCTCGCGGCACGGTGGATGAACGCACGCGCCACCTGGCGGCAGCGGCAGCCTGGGGTCTTAATCCTGAAAAGGATGCCACCTATCTCAACACCAGCGGTTCCTTCGATCAGCGGGTGTGCCATACCGCAACCTATGCGGTGCCGGAAAACAAGGCCTTCTGGTCTATCACCCTCTACGGAGAGGATGGCTACATGAAACACACCAATGCGGTGGTGAATTCCAGTAATGTCAAACTCAATCCTGATGGCACTTTCACTGTTGCCTTTGGCTCCCAGCAGGTCTGCGGAGCTGTTGCCAACCGCGTGGATGTGGCGCCGGGCTGGAATCTGTTGATGCGGATCTACCGTCCGGGCCCTTCCGTGCTCAGCGGTGCCTACAGCCTGCCGAAACCGATCCCGACTCCCCCATCCCAACGGACTGCAGCACCCTGAATCCGCAGGGATTGCAGCTGGCTTGGTGCCATCGATAGAGCCACCTGAAACCCACGCCGGGCGTACTTGCTAACCTCCGCCGATGGGCTGTCTGGCTCACCGCAGGGTTGTGTTGGATTTGCGTTGATGGCGCCCGCTGGTCTTGGCCGAATCCCGTTGCTGGGCCAGGCTGGCTTGAGCCGCTATTTTGACGATCCACAACTGTGGGCTGAGCAGCTTAATGCGTTCACGCCAAGCCACATCTGTGAGCCCACAGCGCGTCAAGGTCCGTTCAGCAATTGCATGGCGATGCTACCGCTTGGTTGCATGCGCATTCTGAGCACGCTTGGAAACTCCATACAGCTCGCCAGCAGCGGTTCCGGTTATGCACATCTGGTGATGTCTTATCGGGGGCTGACGCGCTGGTGTGTTGATCGCCAGTGGTTTGACAACTGGACGAACGAATCACTGCTGTATGTACCACCTGGTCCGCTCCAGATTGAAAATTCGATCACTGCCGGCATCGTCACGTTTGTCGACCTCGACGCACTCCTGCAGACGGCTCTGACGATGGAGGGCCCGGACGGCAATCATCGGATGGTGAAGGGGGCTCTTCAGTCCCCCCGCCTGATTCCCGCCCAGGATCCATCCAGTCGCAAGCTATTCCGTGTTCTCTATTCGGCTTATCGACATCTTGATTGTCTGTCGACTGCAGGGAGTGAGGTTCTTCGTCAGTCCTGCATGGAGGATCAGATCCTGCGCCTCTGGATTCTGTTGCTGATTCCTGAGTTGCGTGTTGGTGCCGGCAGGTCGTCTCGTCCATCCAGTGATGGGGATGGCTCCCGTTGGATCAGGGCACTCACCGATTGGATTGATGCCCATGCAGATCACCCCCTAGCGCTCACTGATCTTGAGCGGCAAACGGGCTATTCACGCCGCAGTCTTCAGCTGGCATTCCGCAGGCATATGGGCTGCACGCCCATGCAATGGGTGAAACGCTGCCGCCTGCAGAAGGCACGCGAGCGACTCCTCCATTCCGCTCCCGGTGATTCCGTTGGTGGGGTAGCTCAACGTCTGGGCTTTGCCAATGCGGCCTCCTTCAGCCGCGATTTCACCCGCCTCTATGGCGAAAAGCCTTCTGCGCTTCTTCGCCAGGCGCCTTCACGACTGGATTCCTTTCCAGAGAGATCAGCGGGTCCCGCGCTCTGAGCCCCCGCTGTCGCCCTTGTCGCTCACCAAAGCTCGTCTGGTGATTCGCAAGACAGAGAGAAAGGGGCCGATAGGCCCCTTGGGGGCTGCCCCCCACGGGCCTCAGATCACCGAAACGGTGCAGCCCTTGGTGCCCTGCAGCTTGCGGGCGATCGCGTGCGCCTTCTCGGCGGGAATGAAGCGCATCTTCTTGACGGGCTTGCCGCGCTTCCCGAAGAACTGCAGTTCACAAGGGTGGGCGCTGCCCTTGAGGCCACCGGGATAGAAGTGGACCACGACGCAGCGGATTGGGCTGCTCGGGCCGGATGGAACTTTCATGGTGCGTGTGGCGAGGGACCCCTCGGTGCTGGCCTCCCGCACAGGAGAAGGCAGGGGCGGCGCCGCCGCCGCGCGGCAAGCCGCTTGCGCAGCCCTTGCCGAGCCGAGCAGGAGGCCACCGTGGGGGACCCCTCGCCCAGCTCTGAGGTTCTGCAGCAGCCCCGAGCTGACGCCGTTCGGCCGTGCTCCCGTCACGGGGGGTGAGCGCGATGGGTGACGACAAGCGTCCGGCCCACTCCAAGGACTTACAGCTCGGGTGTTCAGCGAAACCAGAGCGAGCACTCGCCGCCAAAGAAGCGCTGCAGCTGCTGGCCGCGCAGCTTGGCGATTGGTGCGGGCACCAGGCGGCAGGGGCGCACCGCCTGGCCGGTGGCATCGAGGAACCAGATGCGGGCCTGGGCGCCAGGGTGATCGGCCGGCTCGAGGAACTCGACGCCGATGCAGGCGATGGCGGACATGGATGGCGAGCGACGGACACCCGCGCCGCGCCCCGCGAGGGGCATCCTGGCCGCGGTGCCGAGCTGCCATCCATGTCCGCCACGGGCGCAGGACGCCCGGCCCGTGCTGGCCAACTCGGCAGAACTCCTGCTAGTACAGGTGTACCTCTCGCCTGGCGGTTCGTGTCTGCTCCCCCTGCTCGCTCTCGAGGTTCCCATCGGGACAAGAGCCCCAGCGGGGAGGAAGCGACCGTCGAGGCCTGGCCCTACCTCGATGAGGCCGTGCTGCGCCCCAGCCGCAGCCGCAAGGTCTGCATGACCTGCCATTGGTTCCGCCACCACGCCGGAGTGAACTGCATCCCGCTGCTCACCTGTCAGCTGCACCAGGGCCTGCTGGCCCAGGGGGAGCACCTCACGCACCGCTGTCAGGGTTGGACGGACGACATGACGCGCCAGCGGGGCTGGTGCCCGGAGGTGGCCTGAGCAGGCATGGCCATCAGCAAGGGATCACCTCTGACTCCAAAGGAGGGTTGGCTCAGCGATGGCCGCAAGGTGCTGCGCTTTCCTCCAACCCGCTGGGAGCGCACCTACCAACGGCTGGAAATCACCAGCGGCGAGCTGCTCCCCGACCAGTTAGTGCCACTTTTTTAGCCGCAGCCTGCCGCGGAGCGGTCACGCAAAAAGTAGTTCAGTAGGCGATCAGTCTCTGGCGCCTGAAGCGGCAGCAGGGCTGGGAGCCATGCCCGCCGCCATGGTGCCACCAGCCTCTCCCGCGCGTCATTGACCAGAATCAGGGCTATGGACCTGCACGCCGACCTCGACCAGCGCGTGGTGCTTGACACCAACTCCCTGCCCTGGACACCCTCACCCATGGCGGGCGTGGACAGGCGCATGCTCGATCGCCGTGGCGGGGAGGTGGCCCGTGCCACCTCGATCGTGCGCTATGCCCCCGGCAGCCACTTTGATCGGCACATCCATGGCGGCGGCGAAGAAATCCTGGTGCTGGAGGGCGTGTTTCAGGACGATCAAGGCACCTATCCCGCCGGCAGCTTGCTGCGCAATCCACCCGGCAGCGTCCACCGGCCCTGGAGCGAGGCGGGCTGCACGATCTGGGTCAAGACCGGCCACCTGCCAACCTCCCTTGGGCCCGATGGAGAGCCCCCCTCCGTCGGGTCCTAATGAGCTGAACCGAGCGCCCCGCCGCGCCCACCGGCCTCCTCGGCCACGCCGATTCGGGCGAACAGGTCGGTGCTTTCGCGGTTGAGGTTGACCAGTTCCACAGCGCTTCCGCCCTGTTTGAGGCGGCGGATCACCTGATCAAGCGCAGTGACACCGCTCTGATCCCAGATGTGGGCTTCGGCCATGTCGATCGTCACCCGGGCCGGATGCTCGTGCAGCTCAAAACCCTGGCGGAAGTAGATGCTGCTCACGAAGAACAGCTGGCCCCGCACCCGGTAAACGCGGTGGCCGGGCTCTACGAGCTCACTGCTCACCTCGATCACCTTGGCCACCTTGCGGCTGAACAAGATGCCTGCCAGCGCCACGCCGGAGAGCAGGCCCACGGCCAGGTTGTGGGTGAGCACAGTGACCCCCACGGTGAGCAGCATCACCGACGTGTCGCTCTTGGGGATGCGGCGGATGGCACTGATCGAAGCCCAGTTGGCGGTGTTGATGGCGATCATCACCATCACCCCCACCAGGGCGGCCATCGGGATCTGATTGACCCAGCGGCCCGCCAGCAGGATCATCGCCAGCAGGCTCACGCCCGAGGAGAGGGTGGAGAGGCGGGTGCGGCCGCCGTAGCCCACGTTCATCACCGACTGACCCACCAGGGCGCAGCCGGCCATGCCGCCGAACAGGGAGCTGACGATGTTGCCGATGCCCTGCCCGCGCGCTTCGGCGTTCTTATGGCTGGCGGTATCGGTGAGGTCATCGAGGATGTCCTGGGTGAGGAAGGTTTCCATCAGCCCCACCAGCGAGATCGCCAGGGCGGTGGGCAGGATCAGGCCCAGGGTTTCGAGGGTGAAGGGCACCTGGGGCAGGCCGAACTGGGGGAGCCCACCCGGCAGGGTGCCGAGGCTGGAAACGGTGGGCACATCGATTCCCAGACGGATGGCGATTCCTGTGGTGATCAGGATCGCCACCAGCGCCGAGGGCACCACGGTGGTGAGCCGTGGCAGCAGGTAGATGATCGCCAGTGTGAGGACCGTCAGGCCCCAGACCGCCGGCAGTTGGGCAGCGGTGACGCTCAGCCTTTCGGGGTGAAACCAATTGAGCCCCAGCTGGGGCAGCTGGGCCAGCAGGATCAGGATCGCCAGGGCGTTTACGAAGCCGGCCATCACCGGCTGGGGCACGAAGCGCATCTGGTGGGCCAGGCGCAGGTAGCCCCAGGCAATCTGCAGGAGTCCGGTGAGAATGCCGGCCGCCAGCAGGAGTTGCAGGCCCTGGCCTGCCGCCAGAGCATCACCCTGCTGCACCAGCCCCGTCATCAGCAGGGCGGTGGAGCCGGTGGCCGAGGTGATCATGGCGGTGCGGCCGCCCACGATCGCCAGCGTCACCGAGAGCACAAAGGCGCCGAACAATCCGACGCTGGGGTCCACGCCGGCGATACCTGAGAAGGCGATCGCCTCAGGGATCATCGCGAAGGCCACCACCAGGCCGGAGAGAATGTCGCGATGGGGCTTGCCCCACCACTCCTTGAGAGAGAAGGTCATGAAGATCAGTTCCAGCGGTTGACTCAGGCCAGGGGGCCGCAGCAGAGCAACGCAGTGGTTAAGGGGGACTGATCGTCATGGGTGGGACCTTATCAGCGCTCAGAGCCAGTGGTGCGGGTAGGGCATCGCCCCCTTGACCCAGCGGCTGAAGCTGGCTGCCAGAAGCACCATCAGCAGCGAGCCACTGAGAACCGGAAACAAAACGAAGGGCCACTTGGCACCCAGCAGTACACCCAGAAAGGCCAGGCCGCCGGCCGGCGGATGCAGACAGCGCAGCTGCTGCCCCAGCAGGATCGTCAGCCCCACGGTCAGGGCGATCACCAAGGGCCCTCGGCCCAGCAAGGCCACCGCCACCACACTCAGC
This sequence comes from Synechococcus sp. CS-1326, assembly GCF_025128115.1. Taxonomy (NCBI): domain Bacteria; kingdom Bacillati; phylum Cyanobacteriota; class Cyanophyceae; order Synechococcales; family Synechococcaceae; genus Synechococcus; species Synechococcus sp. CS-1326. Next base: position 10,884 of record NZ_JAHLYV010000024.1, read on the forward strand.
AGCGCACCCACCAGATTGCCGAGCACGATGTTGCGCGGCTGGGCCAGGGGGCTGGCCGGGTAGCCGAAGAGCAGCACAGACGAGGCCCCGAGCGGTGCGGCGAGCAGCAACTTTCCGCTCCAAGCACTGAGGGAACTCAACATCACGATCGCCGTCAGGGCCCCCAGCCAGCTCACCCCCAGTTGCCCCAGGCGGAATTGGGGCTGGTAAGCCCGCCCCCGCAAGCGTTCGGCGGCGATCCGTGCCCCCAGGCGCCGGCCGAGAGGCCCGCCGCACCAACGCCCGATCGGCCCAAACAAATCCGTTAATTCCCCGACGCAACGGCTGCAATTCCAGCAGAGGCCTGGAGCGGTTTTGGTTTTAGCCCGACGGCTGCAACGGCTGGCTGAACGGTGGCGCCCGCTCCAGCACAAGCGCAACTGCCGCCGAGACCTTGTAGGAGTGGCCGTTTCTCGATCAGGCCGTGCTGCTCCCCAGCGGTAGCCACAAGGTCTGCATGACTTGCCATTGGTTCCGCCACTACGCCGGGGTGAACTGCATCCCCCTGCTCACCTGCAAGCTGCACCAGGGCCTGCTGGCCCAGGGGGAGCACCTCACGCACCGCTGCCAGGGTTGGACCGACGACATGATGCGCCAGCGGGGCTGGTGTCCGGAGGTGGCCTGAGCAGGCATGGCCATCAGCAAGGGGCCACCCCTGACGCCCAAAGACGGGTGGCTCAGCGACGGCCGCCAGGTGATGCGCTTTCGCCCCACGCGCTGGGAGCGCACCTACCAGCGGCTGGAAATCACCAAGGGAGAGTTACTCCCCGGCGAACCGGTGCCGCTGCTCAAGAACCGCCGGGAGATCAGCCGGGATGACGCCCTCAAGCTGTGGGCATGCAAGCGCCAGGAGGGCTGGAGCCCCTGCGAGCCTCAGTGGTGATCACCATCACCACCCAAACCGATCGCAACTCCACCAAGCTGAGCTCAGAACCGATGGCCACCTCCTTGCCGATGAGCAGCAGCCACCAGCCACGGCGTTATCGCTTGGTGGATCAGCACGGGTTACCCCACCTTGAGCTTGATGAGCACTTCGATTCGGTTGAGGAGGCCTGGGGCTTCGCTACCCACTGGTGGCAGCAGCAGCAACCCGCTGGCGTAACGGCGACGCAGGTTGGCCTTGGATTGGAGGTAAGCACCGAGAGCGGCTGCTGGCGCACCCTTCGCCACCCGCAAGGCTGAACCCTGCAAAGGTGAGGCCACAAGCCACCTCCGCCCTGGCACGCTCGTCTCCGACCGATCAGGCCCAGGCCAGCGCGCAACCCAGTGATGTGCTGTCGGGATCGATCGAGCGCGTCACCTTCCACAACGCTGAGAACGGCTTCTGCTTGCTGAGGATCAAGGCCCGTGGCCACCGCGACCTGGTGACGGTGGTGGGCCATGCCGCCGAGATCGTCGGGGCCTCGGCCATGGCCAGGGGCAGCAACACCAACGCTGCACCGGCGTACAGCAGACCCGCCACGAGCACGGGAGAAGGCCCGTGGCTGACGCTGCCGATCAGCGGAGCGCTGGAGCCGAACAGCGCGGCGGCCAGCAGGCCCGACAGCCAGCCGCGGCGCTGTTCTCGCGTCTGGGAGGTCATCAGGATCACCACAGCAACCGGACGGGCTCCATTGCAAAACTATGGGGAAGTAGTCCGTTGGAACCGACAGGACAGAAAGTGTTGCTCCGCGCCGCCTGGTGTGCGATGGCTGAACCGCTCATGGCTGAGCAACGAAAATGCATTCCCCAGGGTTTCCTGAAGCCTCACAGGGCTGTACCGCACCACAGGCAAGCCACTGCAAGTGGTGGGGCCATCTTCTGCAAAGGTTTCCAGGAGAAGAGTGCCACCAGGCTTGAGCGCCTGCAGCACGGCCTGGACATAGGCCTGCTGATCGGCGGGGCTGGTGAGGAAATGAAACACCGCCCGGTCATGCCAGACGTCATAGGCCTGATCGGGCAGGGTGGCCGTGAGGATGTCGGCCTCCAGCAACTGCACCGCAGCGGCGCGTGCGCCAAGCCGCTCTTTGGTCACGGCCAGTGCCGTGCCGGAAAGGTCCAGAACCGTGATCCGTTGATAGCCAAGGTTCAGGAGGTCATCCACAAGCGTGGAGGCACCGCCACCCACATCAATGATTGCCGCATCCAGTGGTAGGCCGGCAGCCTGAAGCAGCCGGAGTGAGTCATCGGCATGGGCTTGATACCAACTCAACGACTCAGGGGCCTTGGTGGCGTAGATCGTCTCCCAGTGCTTTTTGCTCGTCATGGGCCCACGCAGAGGCTGCTGTTAACAGTTCAGCCGCCCCGCAGCACCGCGCTGAGCAAGGAGACGTTGATCATCACAATCACACTGGCGCACAGCCAGCCCGCGGCCTGCAGAGCGAGCGGCGCTCTGAGCTCGCCCATCAGACCGCGCCGCCCGCAGAACCACACGAGCGGGATCACCGCGAACGGCAACTGCAGCGACAGCACCACCTGGCTCAGCACCAGCAGGTTGGTGGTGGCCCGTTCCCCGAACAGGATCACGGTGGCCATCGCCGGAATCAGGGCCAGGCCGCGGGTGAGCAGCCGCCGCTTCCAGTCGGGAAGACGGATCTGCAGAAACCCCTCCATCACGATCTGGCCAGCCATGGTGGCGGTGAGCGTTGAGCTCTGGCCCGCCGCCAGAAGGGCCACCCCGAAGAGCACGCTGGCCAGCGAGGTGCCCAGCATCGGCGTCAGCAGCCGGTAGGCCTCGCTCAGGTCCGTGACCGGCAGCGGCAGCCGTCCGTAGAAGCTGCCGGCGGCCAGCACCAGGATCGAGACATTGATCAGAAAGGCCAGGCTGAGGGCGATCAGGGTGTCCCAGGTGCTGAAAGCCAGGGCCCTGCGCTGCGTTCCCTGGCCGCCGACCCAGAGGCGGGATTGCACCAGCGAGGAATGCAGATAGAGGTTGTGGGGCATCACCGTGGCCCCGAGAATGCCGGCGGCCAGAAACAGCTGCTGGCCGTCCCTGAGGCTGGCGGCCTGGGGAAGAAAGCCCAGGCCCACCTGGCTCCAATCGGGTTGGAGCAGCAGCATCTCGACGGCGAAACAACCGCCCACCAGAGCCACCAGGGCGATCACCAGGGCCTCCAATCGGCGGATCCCGAAGCGCTGCAAGGCCAGCAGCAACAGGGTGTCGGCAGCCGTGAGCCCCACCCCCCAGAGCAAGGGGAGACCGAAGAGCAGCTGCAGGGCAATGGCGCTGCCCACCAGCTCGGCCAGGTCGCAGGCAATGATGCCCACCTCGGCCAGCAGCCACAGGGGAATCCGCCAGAACCGCGGCAGCAGCTGGCTGCAGGCCTGGGCCAGATCCAGCCGCGTGGCGATGCCCAGCCGGCAGCAGAGCGACTGGAGCACCATCGCCATCAGGCTGGAGAGCCCGATCACCCACAGCAGGCGGTAGCCGAACTGGGAGCCGGCCGCCAGATCCGTGGCCCAGTTGCCTGGATCCATGTAGCCCACGGCCACCAGGTACCCGGGGCCGAGCACCCGCAGGAAGGTGCGCAGGGTGCCCAGGCCGGCGGGCACCTCCACGGTCTGCGCGTCGATGCGGGCGGCGGTGCCGAGCGGTGCATCAGGCATGAAGTGATGCCAGCGGAGCTGGAGGGTAAGGCGAGGGAGGCTGCGATCCTGCTGGGGCATCGCTGGCCTGACCCCGCCCTGAAGAAGGGATCACCGCCAGCTCAGAAGTCGCGAGAACCGGTGTAGCCACTGAGATCAGCGAGAGTATTCAGCGGCTTAACGCCCGAATCCAGAACGCCCTTGATCTGCCAGCTGGGATAGCCCTGAACCCCCTGCTGCTTGCAGAGCGCGGCCTGGCTGTTGACGCCGTCTTCGGCACATTCGATCACCTGGAGCTTGGCGGCGGCTTCCTTGCCGAAGGCCTCCTTCTGGTCATGGCAGTGGGGGCACCAGTACGCCGTGAACACCCGGGCACCACTGCTGCTCAGATGCTCCGCCAGCGCAATCTTGGCTTGCGAGCTGGCGCTGACGACAGCTGGAGCCACCCGTCCGCTTTGAGCGACAGGCTGGTCCGCCGAGGCCGCCCAGCCCAGCCCCAGCAGAGCGACAAGAAAGGCCGTCATCAATCCGCGAAAGATCATTTGGCTGCGGTCGATCCAGAGACCTCCAACAAGGCTCAACAGGAACAGCGCGAGGCTAAGGGCGGCTGACACCACACAGAAGGTGCAGAAGGCCTTGATCTCGAACACCAGGAGCCCCATCAGCACCAAGCTGAAGACGGCCATGCCGCTGCAGGTGAGGAACAGAGCCCACCGATTGCCCTCCGATCCAGGGGCCCGCAGACCTCCTCGCAGCAACGGCATCAGGGCCAGCAGGAGCACCGTGGCGTAGGCAAGAAAGCCAAACAGAGAAAGCGGTTGGCCCAGCAGCGTGCCCCAGGCGCTGCCGAGCACCTTGTCGCAGCCATCACTGCCGCCCGGACAGGACAGGCTGCCGATCCAACCCCAGCGCTTGGCGGTGATCGAGCCGGTGTCGATCATGCCGATCGTGGCGAGCACGGCCATGGTGAGCCGCACCCAGGGCCGGCCTGGCTCCTGGCCGGCCCGGCGGGAGAGAGGTTTGGTTCGCGTAGCGCTGCTCACAGGCTGAGAGAAGGTTGGAGATGGCGCCATTGAAAAGCCTGAAGTGGCTCCAGGGTCAAGGGCCTAATGTGCCCAACAAGGGGTTGCCACCTACCGGGGAGGGAGCATCGATGCAGATCGGCGAGTTGGCACGCTCCACCGGGGTGAAGATCGAAACCATCCGCTATTACGAACGGGAGCACTTGCTGCCGGTGCCACAGCGCACGGATGGCAACTACCGCCTCTATTCGCCGCGGCATGTGGAGCAGTTGCGTTTCATCCGCTACTGCCGCGGCCTTGACATGAGCCTGGAGGAGGTCCGCGTCCTCATCGGGGCGCTCGACACACCGACCGGAAGCTGTCTGACGGTGAATGCCCTGCTGGACGAGAAGATCGCCGAGGTCGATGCCCGCGTGGATGAATTGCATCAACTCCAGGATCAGCTGCGGCAGCTCAGAGGGTTCTGCCGGCAGCCGGATCGGGGGGAGACCTGCGGTATTCTCGCCGAGCTGAATCGCTGCACTGAAAACAAAAAGCCAGTCGCCTGAAAACTCGCAGTGGATGATCAGAAGACTGGCAGAACTTACAAGCCTGGCGATGTCAGTTCATATTCTTCATAGGTTGCTTGCAGCAGCAACATCCACCTTGGGAAGGTGTGCTGTCAGCCGGTTGTTGTGGGATTGCCGCCAGATCGGCGCTGGATACCCGAATCTGCTCATTACCAGTTGGTTTGTGTTGAGTGCTTGCCTGAGCTGGCGCAGCCATGAAGCCAATGGCAAGGCCTGCAAACAGCAAAGTAGCCAGCGGGGTGATTTTCATCACACAGTCATTAAAAGACAACTCACCATATAGCCTCCACTTAAGGGGAGAGTCAAGCCTGGGGAGATCCAGGGCTGCTTAGCGGCGATTGGGTCAGGAGATTGGGGCTGCGGAGCAGACGCAGGCCATTGGCGATCACGATCAGGCTGGTGCCCATGTCAGCAAAGACCGCCATCCACATCGTGGCATTGCCCGCCACGGTGAGCACGAGGAAAAGGGCCTTGATTCCCAGCGCCAGCGCAATGTTCTGACGCAGGATTCGGAAGGTGCGGCGAGAGAGGGCGATCGTTTCCGGTACGCGCATCAGTTCGTCGTTCATGATCACCACGTCGGCGGCTTCGATGGCGATGTGGGTGCCCGCTGCCCCCATTGCAAAGCCGATGTCCGCCTGGGCCAAAGCCGGCGCATCGTTGATCCCATCACCGGCCATGGCCGTGAATCCGTAGCTGGCCTGGAGGGCGGCCACCGCCTCGAGCTTGTCTTGGGGCAGCAGGTTGCTCCTCACCTCCTCAATTCCTGAAAGGGCCGCGATCGCAGTCGCGGTGGCTGCGTTGTCGCCCGTGAGCATCACCGGAGTGACACCCAGGCTCCGCAGGGCCTCCATGGCTGCCGCGGAGCTGGGCCGAACGGTGTCGGCGACGGCGATCAGGGCGAGCACGCCGCTTTCATCCGCCAGCAGGCTGAGCGAATGGCCCTGGCGCTCGTGAACCTGCATCGAGGCTTCCAGGTCGCTGGAGCAGAGCCCCAGCTCCTCGATCCAGCGGTGGTTGGCCAGCATCAGCGGCCGCCCCGCGATCAGGCCGCGCACCCCCCGCCCCGGCAGGGCCTCGAAGGCCTCCACGGCCAGCCGCTCGCCATCGAGGCCTGCGGCCACCGCCCGCGACACGGGATGGTCTGAGCGCTCCGCCAGGCTGCTGGCCAGCTGTTTCAGAGCGCCAGCGTCCGCCCCTTCTTGCCGAGGGGAGAAGGCCACGAGCTTGGGCTGCCCCAGGGTGATCGTGCCGGTCTTATCGAGGGCCAGCACCTTGATCTTGCGGGCCTCCTCGATGTAAAGGCCGCCTTTGATGATGATGCCGCCGCGGGCGGCGGTGGCCAGGCCGCTCACCACCGTGACCGGGGTGGCGATTACCAGCGCGCAGGGGCAGGCGATCACCAGCAGCACCAGGGCCTTGTAGATCGCCTGGAGTGGGGTGAACCCCAGCAAGGGCGGCGCCAGCAGGGCAACAGCCAGGGCCATGACGAACACGGCCGGGGTGTAGCGGGCCGCAAAGCGATCGACGAAGCGTTGGATCGGGGCACGGGAGGCCTGGGCTTCCTCAACGGCCTGGATGATCTGCGCCAGCGTGCTGCGGGAAGCCGGCGCCGTCACCTGGATCTCGAGGGCGCAGCCCTGGTTGATCGTGCCCGCAAACACCTCATCCCCTGGGCCTTTGTCGACCGGCAGGCTTTCGCCGGTGATCGGGGCCTGGTTGATCGCACTCTCGCCGCTGAGCACCGTGCCATCGAGCGGCAGCCGTTCGCCCGGGCGGACACGCACCACAGCTCCGATGGCCACAGCAGTGGCTGACACGCGTTGCCAGCGGCCATCGCTCCGGCGGATCTCGGCCTGATCGGGGGCCAGGGCCATCAGGCTGGTGATCGCCTGACGCGCCCGCTCTACCGCCCGCGCTTCGATCGCCTCGGCGACGGCATAGAGCGCCATCACCATGGCGGCTTCCGGGAAGCGGCCGATCAGGAAGGCACCCGTGACTGCCACGCTCATCAGCGCATTGATGTTGAGCCGCCCCTGACGCAAGGCCGCGAGGCCCTTGCGAAACACGGAGAAGCCCGCCAGGGCGATCGCGGCGATGGCGATCCCGATCTCCAGCAGTTCATGGCCCGGGTAGGCGGGAACGACCAAATGCAGCAGCTCCGCCGTGATCGCCAGCGCCAGGGAGCCCGCCAGGCGGAGCCGTTCACGGCGCTGTTCGGCGCGGGTCTGGGCGGCGGACGGCCGGTGATCGGGGCTGATCGGCTCCGGGTTGAACCCCAGCCTGCGGATCGCGGCGAGCGCGGAGTTGAGCGCAGCTGTTTCGGCATCGATCGCCAGAACTCGCTCGGCCAGCAGGAACCTCAGACCTCGGATGCCGTCGAGCCCTGAGAGGGCATGGCGAATTTCGGTTTCTTCGGTGGCGCAATCCATGGCGCTGATCCGAAACAACCTTTCGGTACCGGCGGCCGGCTGCGGCGCTGGGAGGGCTCCGGCCGTCTGCCCGCTGGTTCCGCTGCTGCAGCAATGATCTGCCATGGTGTTGTCATCCAGACCCCAGCAAACAGCCTGTCGTCGCTTCAGGGTCAAGGGTCTGGGCGTCACCGCGTGGCCACAGGTTGTTGATCAACGCAGCTGGGGGCACTCCTGATCCCGCAACGGCTCCATCAGCCGATCGGCTTGCCGGGCCAGCTTTGCTCCAGCCGCCGTGTAAAACCTGAACCACTGGCGGTTGACGTAGAGAACCCGCTGGTTGCGTACCAACTGTTCTTCCGCCTTGTGGCGGCAGTCGAGCAGGGCCTGGTAGTCGATGGTCAGCCCGTTGCGGTCGTTGGCGTTGGCCCCATCGGCCTGCTGGCTGAGCACCGGGCAGATCCGTTCACGGGTGGTACAGACCAGGGCGATTTCGGCCTTCATGGCCTGCTCGGCCAGGGCATTGCGTTGATCCAGCAGTCTCTGACACGGCTCCAATTCAGCCGCCATCACCGGGGCTGCCAGCCAGCAACAGGTCATGAACAGGGTCAGGACGTGGCGCATGCGCGGATCAATTCGAGTCCTGTGTCTTTGGCGACGATGGGCGTGATCAGCTTGAGAAGAGTCAGACCATTCACTCATCGATCTGCAGCACCCCCATCAGCCCCAGATCCTCGTGGTCGAGGTTGTTGCAGTGGTAGACAGTGCGCCCCGGAAAATCCCGGAAGCTCACGCGCAGGCGCACCTCCTCGCCCGTTTTTGAGGCCCTGCGAGCCCCAGTGGTGATGGGGTGTGGCCCAGGAGTGAGGTTTGCCGTACTGACACCACGGCCAAACGGATCTATTAATGAATCAGAGGCCTCGACCAGGGCGGTTCAAACCAGTTCCCTGCAACCGGCCCAAGGGCGCCCGACACGGGGCGCCCTCCTCATTGGTGGGAGCACCCGCACATGTGCCCACCCGATGAATCACCTCACAGGCAGCGTCACCTGGAACAGTAAAAGTGGATGGTGCGATCAGCCGTGGTAGGACTCAAGATCGCCCGGTCGGCGTAACATCTTGTCCACCTCGTCGAGATGCAGTTCCTCCATAACGATCATCTCCCTTGCGTACTCCTCCATCAATACGGAATGTGCTTCTGAAAGGGAGAGAAGTTCGTAATAAGCCTTGAGCGCTTCTTTTTCATGCTCCAGGCTCTCTCTCAGGATGTCGCCGATGTCGTGTTTCTGGGTCTCCAGCAGTGAACCGATCTGAAGCGAGGGATGCCCTCCCAGCAGCGTCACCATCTCACCGGCCTTGTGGGCATGAACCAGGCCCTCCTCCGCGTTGCTCTTGAGCCAGCTCACGATCGGAATGCGGTTGTAGCCGTACACCATCAGCGCGTAATGGGTGTATTTAACTACTCCTGCCAGCTCTAGCTCCAGGATGCGATTGAGCGCTTTGATCATCGCCTCCTTCGCCGTGGCTTCGATCGTCTGCATGGTTGGTTCCTCCCCTGGGTCTGATTCCATGATTCGATCACTTTACGTGGCACCCAGGGCCGTCCCAGTGTGCTCTTCATAGCGCGCAAGCTCGCCACAGCCATGCAGCGTTAATGAATTAGAGGCCTCGACCAGGGCGGCGCGAGCACTAGCCCTGCAACCAGCCCAAGCCCTTGGTTTCTGCGCAGCAGTCGGGCGCCCGACACTGGAGGCATTTTCATTCAGTTGTGGATGCCCGCCTCACCCGAATTGGAAGGAAGGCCGCTCTCAGTCAGTGGAGTTTCAGGTGGTCATGATGTGGCCCGAACGGAGATGACCAGAGAACCGTGCTGTGCCGATCAATGGCACAACGTCCAGTGCTTTCAAAAGCGTGACGGTCGATCTCACCCATGCTTGACTCTCCCCTTTACTGGAGCCCTTATGGTTGAGGTTCTGAGTTTGTCGGTGTGATGGCCAGCCGAAAAATCAATCCCAATCGCCCCCTTCACCACCACTGGTCTGGGGTGCAGCGCCGCGGACCACTGCTCGCCACGATGCTGGTTGGGCTGAGTGCTGCCGGTCTTGGCACCCTGCTCTGGCTGTCCAGCTCTCGGCCAGCGCTGGCTGAGGGAGGCATGCCGAGCGCTTCTAAGGCAAGGAGCCTGCAAGTGATGGCCTACCGCTCCGCTGGCTGCAGCTGCTGCAAAGGGTGGCTCAAACACCTCCGCGCTGAGGGCTTCAGCGTTGTGGATCACGTGGTGAAAAATCTCGATGAGATCAAGGTCAGCCTTGGCGTCCCCAGGGATTTGGCGTCTTGCCACACCGCCACGGTGGCGGGGTACTTGATCGAGGGTCATGTTCCTGCCGAGGCCATCCGCCGGTTGTTGCGCCAGCGACCGGCGGTGGCGGGCATTGCTGTGCCGGGGATGCCCCTCGGTTCGCCGGGCATGGAGTCCGCTTTGCGGAAGGAGTCCTACACGGTCTTCTCTTTCGCTCGTGATGGATCAATCAAACCGTTCCTCAAGGTGGACGCCTGAGGATGTCGATGGCCTCCTCTTTCGGCCGCCGCTCCTTCCTCGCCCTCGCGGCAGGGGCCTCCGCCTCTGTCGCGGGTACGGCCCTGATGGGACGCTCCGCTCCCCTGCGCTCAGGCGACGTCTCCCAAGCACCGAACCCATCACGTTTCCGCTCCAGCGGCGGGCGGCTGGACGTGGATCTGGTGGCGCAGGAGACGGCCGTGACGATTCCCAATGGCCCGAGAACGGCGCTCACTTACAACGGGCTGCTGCCTGGTCCACTGCTGGAGGTCGAACCAGGAGACGCCGTGCGGATTCGGCTGCATAACCGCCTGAATCGCCCCACCAATCTCCACTATCACGGTCTCCACATTCCGCCCAGCGGTAACGCTGACAACGTCTTTTTGAGCGTGGCCCCGGGGGCCAGCCAGACCTACGAGTTCAGCCTGCCCGCCGACCACCCTGCCGGCACCTGCTACTACCACCCTCACCATCACGGCACCGTGGCCGATCAGGTGTTCGGAGGCCTGGGCGGTGTGCTGATCGTGCGGGGTGACCTTGATCGCATCCCCGAGGTGCAAGCGGCCCAGGAGCAGGTGCTCTTCCTCAAGGATCTCCCCGTAGATGGGGATTTCGGCCCGATGGGCATGGGGAGGATGCTGGGGCGGGAGGGAGCGGTGCTCACCGTCAACGGCCAGGTGAATCCTGCGCTCACGATCCCCGCTGGCGGCCTGCTGCGGCTGCGGATCGTGAACGGATCCAATGCCCGCTTCTGGCGGCTGTCCCTGGAGGACCATCCCTTCCACCTGATCGCCACCGATGCCGGTGCCCTCGAGACTCCGGTTCAGCTACCTGAGCTGCTGCTGGCCCCAGGCGAGCGGGCCGAGGTGCTGGTGCGGGGCGAACGGCAGGGCGGCCGCTACCGGCTCCTGAACCTTCCCTATGCCCGTGGCTCTGGCGGAATGATGGGCGGCATGGGCCGAAGCAGAGGAATGGGCCGAGGGATGGGAATGGGAATGGCCCGAAACCAAGGCCAAGGCACTGCTCAGGAGGGGCCGCTGCCGGTCGCCACCTTGGAGTACGAGGGATCTGTGGCGACCCTGCCGTTACCCGAGCGCCTGCTGCCGGTGACCCCTCTGCCGGAGCCGGTGCGCACCCGCCGCTTTCTTCTCAACCACGGCATGGTCCCTGGCCTGGGCATGGTGTTCACGATCAACGGCCGCGCTTATGAACACGGCAGGATTGACACCCGCGTGCGACTCGGTGACACGGAAGAGTGGGAACTGGTGAACGACGACGGGATTATGGATCACCCCTTTCACGTGCATGTCAACCGGTTCCAGGTGATCAGTCGCAATGGCACCCCCGAGCCTTACCGGGCCTGGAAAGATGTGGTGGTGGTCCGAGCGGGGGAGACTGTGCGGGTCCGCACCCGCTTTGAAGACTTCACCGGCCGCAGCGTGTACCACTGCCACATTTTTGATCACGAGGAGCTGGGGATGATGGGCACTCTGGAGATTGCTGCTTAGCTCACCTCAAGCACACCGCGCACCATGTTCATGCCGCAGTGGAAGGGATAAACCCCCGGCTCAGTGGCCGGCAACTCCAACTTGGTGGTGGCGTTCAGGGGCAGATCGAGGGTTTTGTGGAAGTCAGGGAAGATCACCTGGGCCACACAGCCGCTGGGATCGATGCGGTGAAAGGACAGCCGCAGCGGGCGGCCGGCCATCGCCTTGATCCGGGCGGGGGCATAGCCGCCATCCACCGTGATGGTGATTTCCTGGATTCCTTGCTCTCCTACCCGGGCCGCCACGCCCGATCCATGGCGCCCCAGGAACCACCAAAGCTCCCAGGCGATCAGGGCCAGACCCACCATGAACACCAGCACATTCAGGCCCGAGGGCTGCTCGATCGAGCGCCAGAGGGGCTCAGCCGCACCGCGGGCTGCACTCCCCGCCATCAGAAAAGGAAGCAACATCAAGGTGCCGCAACGGGGAGTGGAGTGGGCCTGAAACGGCGCAACCGCAACGCATTGGTCACCACCGAAACCGAACTGAACGCCATGGCGCCGCCGGCGATCATCGGGCTCAGCAGCCAGCCGGTGAAGGGAAACAGCAGACCGGCGGCGACGGGGATGCCGGCAACGTTGTAGGCGAACGCGAAGACCAGGTTCTGGCGAATGTTGGCCATCGTGTGGCGGCTGAGTTCGATCGCCGCCGGCACCCCGGCCAGGTTGCCGGAGATCAAGGTGATGTCGCTGGCGGCGATCGCCACATCGGTGCCGGTGCCCATGGCGATGCCAACGTCGGCCTGGGCCAGGGCGGGGGCGTCATTGATGCCATCGCCCACCATCGCCACCGGGCCTTCCCCCTTCTCCTGCAACCGGCGGATCACCGCGGCCTTGTCGGCGGGACGCACCTCGGCGATCACCCGCTCAATCCCCACCTGGGCGGCCACCACCTCGGCGGTACGGCGGGCGTCGCCGCTGAGCAGCACCACCTGCAGGCCCAGGCGCCGCAGGGCGGCCACGGCGGCGGCAGCGCTGGGCTTGAGCGGATCGGCGATGCCGAAGCAGGCCTCGATTCGGTTGTCCACCACCACCGCCGCGACACTGCAGGCCGATGCTTCCATCCGTGCCACCAGGGGTGTGAGGCCCGTGATGTCGAGGCCGAGTTCGCTCAACCAGCGGGGTGTGCCCACCAGCACCCTCAGCCCGGCCACCGTGCCCTGCACCCCGAGGCCCGCCACCGCCTCGAAGCCCTCCACAGCCGGCAGCTGCGGATCCTGGAGCTGGGGGCGGATGTAGCCCACGATCGCCTCAGCCAGCGGATGCTCCGAGCGCTCCTCCAGGGCTGCGACGGCGGCCAGCAGGGTCTGGACCGGCAGCTGGCCAGCGGGCAGTCGCTCGAAATCGGTCACTTCCGGGTGGCCAAGGGTGAGAGTGCCGGTCTTGTCGAGCACGATCGTGCGCAGACCGCCGGCCGTTTCCAGGGCTTCGGCGCTGCGAAAGATCAGCCCGCTCTCGGCCCCTTTGCCGGAGGCCACCATGATCGAGGTCGGCGTGGCCAGGCCCAGAGCACAGGGGCAGGCAATCACGAGCACGCTCACCAGGAACAGCATCGCCAGCACCGGATTGCCGCTGACGAGGAACCAGACCACAAAGGCCGCGATGGCGATGGCGATCACCACCGGCACGAACCAGCCCACCACCTGATCGGCCAGCTTCTGCACCCGGGTGCGGGAGCTCTGGGCCTGACGCACGAGTTCCACGATCTGGGCGAGCACGGTGTCGGCTCCCACGCGGCTGACACGGAAGCTGAAGCTGCCGCTGCGGTTCATCGAGGCGCCGATCACGCTGTCACCGGGAGCCTTTTCAACAGGGGTGGGTTCACCGGTAAGCATCGATTCCTCCACCCAAGAACTGCCCTCCACCACCACCCCATCCACGGGCAGCTTCTCGCCGGGCCGCATCTGGACCAGATCACCAAGTACCACCAGCGCCACCGGGATTTCCTGCCGCACACCGTCGCGAAGCACACGGGCGGTGGGCGGCTGCAACTGGAGCAGCCGACGGATTGCTTCTGATGTCTGGCCCCGGGCTCGGGCCTCCAGCAGGCGGCCCAGCAAAATCAGGCTGATGATCACCGCAGCGGTCTCGTAGTAGACGTCTGCTGGCAACCCCTCCGCGGTGAGCAGCTGGGGAGCGAAGGTGGCGACGAGGGATGCGAGCCAGGCGATGCCGGTGCCGGCCGCCACCAGGGTGTTCATGTCGGCGCTGTGTTGGCGAAAGGCCGAGGCAGCGCCTGTGAAGAACTCCCGCCCACACCAGAACAGCACCGGCGTGGTGAGGATCAGCTGGATCCAGGGACTGGTGAACCAGTCCGGCAGGAAGGGGAGATGCATCCCGCCGAGCATGTGAGGCAGGCTTGAGAGGACCACCAGGCCGGTGAGCACCGCCGCCACGGAGACCTTGCGGCGCAGGAGCGTGAGCTCATGGGCCAGCTCCCGCTCCATATCTGGGGTCGACGTGCCGCTGCCGTCGTCCTGGCAACAGGACGGCTTTGTCGTCGTGGATGTCATCGGGTTGTCTCCCCTTTCGACGGCCTACTGGTGCAAACTAATCTCTCCAGCATGCTGGAGAGTCAAGCCTCCGTGGCCGTTCGATACAGAATCAGTGTGGCGCTCTTCTAGGCCGTTGAGGTGTTCTTACGGCGCCCGCCAACGAACAGAGCGACTCCAGAGATCGCGATGAGCAGTGAAAGGATTCCGATGATCACCGAGTAGTAGGGCTGAAGATTGATGATTCCGAAATTGCCGGTATGGATCTTCATGAGCCAGAAGGCCTCGACGTTGTTCGCCAGCAGCAGGCCGTAGATCGAGCCGGAAAGGGCGGTGATGATCAGCGGCACTGCGGCGATCGGAACCAGGGCGCGATGAAGGCGCCGCCGAAGGTGTCGCTTGCGCAAGGTACTGCTTGGGCCGGTCATCAGTTCTTCTGCAGGGCCTCATGGAGAGCCCGCTCGTTGGCGCAGGGCATCCACACCGAACCCATCGCGAAAGCGCCCTTGCACTTGAGCTCAGCGGCCCGTTTCTCCGCATCGGCTTTGGTCTTGAACATGCCCTGCATATGGGCCTCTGCGCCAGGCGGCATCAAGACAGCCAAGGCGCCAGTGAGCACCAGGATCAGGGCAGCACGACTACCAAGGTCGGTTCAAGAAGAATGAGTCTTCATGGTCACAAAGAAAGCAAGGTGAGCCGAAGAGTTCTGATCGAGGGGCATTAGGCGAGCCAACGGCTCACTTTTCTTTCGACACGGCCTTCTGGTATGTCTCGAAGCTGGCGCAGGGCATCCACTCGCTTCCCATGGCAAGCGAGCCAGTGCACTTGAGCTCCTTGGCGCGCTTTTCAGCAGCGGACTTGGTAGGGAACATGTCGTTCGCCTGGGAGTGAACCAGCGTTGGCATGAGCAACTGGGAGAGCATCGCCAAGGCGGCGATCGGGAACAAGCGAGAGAAGGTCATGATTCGCTCTGCGGGTGTGAATGGATTCGTAGGTCTTGACCGGATCATCCGGCCGAATCACATGAATGAAAAGAAGCGGTCGTCGGCCAGGCCAGCGGCTGGTCAGAGAGTGAAAAGGGCGTCGTACTTGTGGTACTCCGGCTTGCGTAATCCCTCCACGGCCAACATCTTGCGCAGCTGCATGATCTCCGCCCGTTGCGCCACGATCACGCCCACAGCGAAGCGACGGATCGTCGGATTGGTGCTTTTGGCTAAGGCGTCGTGGGCCATGATCAGTGCTCCGCCGTGGTGATCGAGCATTCCCTCAAGGAACCACACCACCCGGTTCTCCTTGGTGGGGCTGTCGACCATCATCCGCATGCCGTCGATCTGGGCCTGGCTCATGCGGCTGAGGCCCGAGAGGCTGTTGGGATCACCGCCGGTCGTCAGCGCCACGGGATAGACCGGCGCCTGGGGGTACCAGGCCTTGCGCCAGAGGCCCATGGCGCGAATCTCGCCCGCCTGATCGCGCCAGATCGTCTTGCCCAGGGCCCCGACACCGGGTTGGCCGATGTCGAAGACGAACTCGCTCATGCGCAGCGCACCGGTGTGGTGCTGCACCATGCCGTCGATGAAGCGCAGGTCGTAAGTGGAGCCCGCTGGGCCCACCTCGTGCGCATGACCAGCATGGGCGCCAGATGCGGGGTTCATCGAATCAGGCTGGGCCGGTGCCTGGCCACCCTGGGGCATCGTGTGCATGTCGTGGTTCATCGGCATCTGCGCACGGGCTCCTGCCAGGGGGGCCAGCGGCAGCAGCGCCAGTGAGGCAAGGAACAAAGCAGGCTTGAGGCGCATTCGCTCGACGATCCATGGGACTAACCCTAGGATGCAGTCTCCATCAGATGGAGAGTCAAGTGGTCTCCGCAGCTTCTACCAACATGCCATCGAGCAACCATCCAACCATCGGCAAGCGCATGGCCGTCCCGGCGGCAAGGATCAAGAGTGCGGTGCTCCCCAGCACCGGGGCCGAGGCGGAGGGAGCCATGAAAATTGGCGAGGTGGCCGAGCGTTCGGGCCTGCCCGTCAAAACCATTCGCTTCTACAGCGATGAAGGGTTGATCTGGCCGATCGGGCGCTCCCAAGGTGGTTACCGCTTGTTCGACAGGAACATCGATCAGGACCTGGAACTGATCCGGGCCTTGCGGGCTATGGAAATCCCACTGAGCGACGTGCGCCAGATTCTCGATGCCCGGCGGGCGGGGGTCTGCACCTGCGACGAGCTCAAGACCACCATTGCCGCCAAGGCCGAGGAGATTCAGCAGCGGATCTTGGGACTCAAGGCCCTGCGCAGCGAGCTGAACATCCTGTTGAAATCCTGGGAAGACTGCGGTGGCAGCAAGCGTCAGGCCCGGCCGTAACGACTAGCGATTGCATTGGGTACTGGTTCGCTGTCGACCAACCGGTACGTTGTGGGGAAATTCAAGGAATCCACCCATGGCACTAACTGGTGCAGATCTACTGGCCAAAGTGAAGGAACTAGGTGATGCCAGCAAGTCCGATCTGGTCAGGGCCGCTGGCTACGTCAGCACCAAGAAGGACGGCAGCGAGCGGCTGAACTTCACCGCCTTTTACGAGGCTCTTTTAGAGGCCAAAGGCGTCAGCTTGGGCTCAAGCTCGGCCGCTGTGGGCAAGGGCGGCCGCAAGCTGAGCTACGTGGCCACCGTGCAAGGCAACGGCAATCTGCTGATCGGAAAGGCCTACACCGCATTTCTGGATCTGCAGCCCGGCGATGAGTTCGAGATCAAGCTGGGACGCAAGCAGATCCGCCTGGTGCCCGCCGGCGGGGCTGACGACGAGGAGTGATCTGCTGAAACTGGCGATGGCCGCCTCATCCTTCAGGTGAGCCCTCCGATGGCCAGCACCACCAGCTGGCGCAGTTGCTGCAGCTCGGCGGGGGTGACGCAGGAGTCAGTGGCTGTGGTGATGCGTGTCTTGGCCACACAAGTGAGATTCTGAGGGAGCAGATAGCTCACCTTCTTGCAGCCGTTGGCCGAGCTGGGTTGCAGCACCACAGTCAGGTCGGGAATGGCCAGTTCGGGGTCGCTCGTCATCGGCGCCACCAGGACTGTGGGATAAGCAAGGTCAAACAGTTCGCAATCTTGCACGACCACAGCCGGTCTGAGCTTGTTGGGCTCCGGGGGGTGAGGGTCTTGATCGGGGTCATCTGGATCTTTGCGCCAGTCGACCGTGACAATTTGCCCTGCCTTCAGCTCCACGCTTGCGCTCAGTGGCCGAGGAGCTCAGGTGTGGCCCAGTCGCCGATGAAAGAGTTGGCGTCCGGATCAGCCGCGATGTGTTCGGCCACGGTTTTGCTCTGGGCCCGAATCCGTGCCCGCAGAGCCTCCATGGCGCTCACCGAACTGCTCACCTGCATGACGCTTCTCCCCCCACGTTGCCGGCGGCGGACGGAGAAGGGAGCTTCGAGGTTTTGGCTGGCTTGATCGGCTGGGGTCATGACGGCAGCGGCTTTCGCCAACCTCATGGGCTGAGGCTTCAACGTTAGACGTCATTCCGGTCTCGGCCCGATGCTGACGGCACCACCTGGCTAGGCCAGGTTCTCCATGGGTCAAGGGGCCTGCACGACAAAGCCCGGTGACGAGGCCACCGGGCTCTGAAGCAGTTTGGTTGGTGGGGGCGGAGCTGCTGACGCTGGCACCTGGGGCCAGTTGACAAGTGGGACCTCCCGTTGGGTCCGGGGCACCTGAGGCGAGGCCGTTAACGGTGCAATGGACGGCGTTGCAGCCAATCAAACAGCCGCGACACGCCAGGGAAGTGAGTGATCCGTCGAGAGTGTTGGAGCAGGGACCGGATCGTCAGCGCACTCCTAAAGGATGCTCAGGTGGGGTGTCTTCCATGGTCTGGAGCCTCCCGGTTGTCGATGAGTTCACAATCGGCCGGCCAGCTGATGGGGGCAATAGGGGTTTATGCCTGAGTCAGCCAGCCCCGAGCACGGGCCAGCCGGACCGCTTCCGGGACCGCCTCAACGCAGCGCTTGGCACGCCGCCACTGCTGCGCAGAAGCCTTCGGCTAGAGGTCGTCTTGGCGGGTCGCGTCAATTACGGAGGCGGGTAGGAGCCCCCCACCCTTGCCATGGCAGCGAGGTGGTGCGGATCGTCAGCGCCGAGAGGCTGGGCGATGCCGCCTGCACATCGCTGACGTAGTGCTGGGGGCTGCTGCCGGAGTGGCGGTTCCGGCGGGAGCTGGATCCAGCGACCGGCTGCGCCGAGCTATTACGTCAATCCTCAGGCTCCTGCTCAGGTGGTGGCAACCGCTTGGGGGGATCAGATGGTCAAGGCTCCGCCAGAGCTGTGATCGCACGAAGCGTCTCAAGCAAGTCCGGCAGTCGTTGCTGGTTGGCCTGATCAGGTGGGAGGAACGCAGGAAGTGCCTCGACGAAAGCGGGCGTCGCCAAGAGGTCCTTGAACTGTGCCGCGAGATCGTTCCGCAGCTCAGGCAGGCTCAGCCGACACTCCTCCAGCAGCGACTCACGACCGTCGACCACGGCCATCAGGTCCTCCAGATCGTGGCTGAAAAGAAACTCTCCCTGGCCACGCCCGTGGAAGGCCTCCAGCTTGGTGGCCAGGAAAACCGGTGCGCTCACCATCCGAATCGAGCGACCGCTCGGCAACGCCTGAAGCTGGGCGGTATCCATGGCCAGGGGATACCAGCGATTGGAAAAGCCCAGAATCTCGCCCTGGGTTGGCATCAGGTCGAGGATGATCTCCTCGATGCACCAGCGGCAGAGTGGTGCGCCGGGCCGTGTGTCTTCCTGGAAGCCCCGTCTCTTCAGCTGCATCCCCAGCTGGTAGTAGTCGGACCTGGCGATGACTCGGCAGATCACATCCACGTCCTGGGTGGGCCGGATGTCCGGCATGGCGGGATCTGTGATCAGCACACCGGCCACCACTCCGCCGACAAACACCAGTTGATCGAGCAGGGGATCTCCCAAATGCTCAGCCGCCCGTTCGAGCAGGGAGACGTTGGGATCGTTGGGGTTCATGGCTGCAGCCGCTCCTCCAACAGGGCTACGGCCAGGGCCTGTTCACGGGCGCTGCCGCCACGGACCGCGTCGAACAGGGCCAGCAGTTCGCCCAGTGCCGGATTGCGCGCCGCCGCCTCAGGGACACTCGGGTAGAGCGGGTAGAAGGCGATGCCACGGGCCGTGCCCTTCTTCCACGGCCAAACCGGCGGCGGATCGTTGCCTGGCCGGATCTGCTCCTTGAGAGGCGAGGCGGCGTAACCGGTGGGCACTCCGCGGGTCAGGCCGCCCTGGCTGGCCGGGAAGCAGTAGCGGGCGCCGTGCTGCACAAAGGATCTCAGGGCGGCACGTACCACCGAGGGCTTGCCATCGACACCCTTGGTCGCCAGCTTGGCAGCCACGGCACGCTCCACCGCCGCATGGGCCTCAGAGGCCGTCATGCCCAGCTCGGCGCCAAGGGCCGCATAGGTGGGCGCCGGGCCATGATCGAGAGCCAGGCGCAGCAGCACCACCAGATCCTGCGGGCGCAGGACGAGCTGAGGGTTGGAGGGGGATCGGGCCAACGTCGGAGGCATTCATTCGCCATTCGCGAATAGCGAATATAGAGCGCTGAAGCTGTCTTGGCCACCCTTCTGCCTCATGGGGAGGGTGGGGCGGAAAACAGCCGCCGCTCGATCACCTCATGGGGCACACCCACCTGCTGGGCGATCAGCATCACCAGCTGCTCCAGTCGAACGAGGCCCAACCCTTCGGGGAGCTGGCCGCCAAAGTCAAGAAGGCGCGCAGCGCGATCGCCGCCCGGGATCTGCGGCAGGAGCAGCCCCAGGAGCTACGGCAGGACGCGGTGAGCTACTGCAGCCGGGGGGTGTCATCCATCGTTGGGCCTCCGAAACTGATACGTGAACGATCGGCCTACCGGCAGGGGCAATAGGGGTTTATTCCTGACTCAGCCAGCCCCGGGCACAGGCCAGCCGGCCTGCTTCCTGGACCGCCTCGACGCAGCGCTTGGCCCTGCGCTTCAAGTCGTCCTGGCCCTGGGACCGCAGCAAGTAGGCCTCCATCGCTTCCGGGGTTTCGATCACCGCCAGCAGCCCACTGGTGCGATCACCGATGGCGGGATCGTTCAACAGACGGCTCACCAGGCTCAGCTCCCAGAGTTGCGCTCCAGTGCCGCCGGGTTGGAACAGCTGCTGGTGCAGCACATTCAGGCAGCTCGCCTTGAGCGCGTCCAGCTGACCGGGCTTGAGGCGGCGACTGTTGGGCAGGCCTTCTGCGGGGCCAGCGGGGATCGCTGCGCGCCGGCCACTCGGCTGACACCAAATCCTTCCTGTTCCTAACCATTTCAGCCCAGCTCAAGGCAGGCCAAGCCGTAGAGGTCTTGCAGCGGTAGCTGGGGTGGCCCACCGCGGTACATGCGCACCGTATGGCTCACTACCGAGAAGCCCGCCGACTGCAGCAGCGGTCCAGAGCGGGGGTTGGCTTCCGGCGCATCGATCAACACCGGGCCATGGCGGTGGGCGGTCAGCTGATCGATCAGGGCCTGCGCAATGGGGCTGCTGTCAGCAATCAGCGGCCCTAGCCGCCAGCCCCCTGCCCGCTCCAGCCCATCCAGCAGGCAGGGCCGGATGCGGCCGTAGCCGCGACAGCAGTCCTCGGCGTCGAGCGCCACCAGAACAGCGCCGGAGTCCGGCTCCCCCAGCCAGCGGCCCAGGAAGAGCGGCCGGGGAGTGGCCTCGTGGCGGGCGTCATAGTCCTGCACCACATCCTTGGGCACGGCGGCTGCCGGCAGCAGGGTGATCCCCTCTGGTTCGGGCGCAGCGGCGTCGCGATCCCCCCGGCCACCTGTGTCCCGCCGCCAGCGCAGGGTTGCGCCTGCGGCGGTGAACCCCCAGCCGGTGTAGTCCACCAATCGCGCATCGGCCGCCTCCAGTCCCACGCAGGCCACCCCCTCGAGGTGGGCCAGGGCCTGCTCCCAGAGGGCCACGCCGTAACCATGGCCGCGGTGCTCAGGGCGGACCAGGAACAGGCCGATAAAGCCGTATTGGTCGTCGTAGCGGACGCCGGCGATACACCCCACAGGCTCGCCGTTAAGGCAGCCCACCCATAGGCCGTCAGAATCGGTGTCGCGATAGTCGTCGACATCGCATGGGCCAGGGCAGAAGCCTTCCCGCCGCGCCCACTCGGTCACCTGGGGCAGATCTGCAGGCCGCATGGGCCGGATCGAATAACCGGACATGGGCGAGGTTTGGGAAGGTTGCTGGAGCAGGCTCCAGATGTTGCGGCTGCAACCGTTGCTTTGGTGCCTAATTATGGAAGCCGAGGCGTTTCCCTTGATCGATGGACCCGACGCCGCGCCGGCCTCCGTGCTGCTGGCCCATGGGGCCGGCGCACCGATGGACAGCCCGTTCATGGCGGCGATCGCCAGCGGCCTGGTGCTGCAGGGCTGGCGGGTAGTGCGCTTTGAATTCCCGTACATGGCCCGGCAGCGAATCCTGGGCAGGCGTCAGGGACCCGACCGGATGCCAGTGCTGCAGGAGGCGTTCCGCCAGCAGGCGCGGCTCGAGCAGATGGAGGAGCCGGACCGGCCGCTGTTTATCGGCGGCAAGTCGATGGGCGGCCGAGTGGCAAGCCTGCTGGTCGATGAGTTGGCCGCCAGCGATCGGGTGCGCGGCTGCCTCTGTCTGGGCTATCCCTTTCACCCGCCCGGCAAACCGCTGCAGCTGCGCACCGAGCACCTGAGCGCCTTGGAGGCGTCCACCCTGATCCTGCAGGGGGAGCGGGATACGTTCGGTCGCCGCGAGGAGGTGGAGACCTACGTCCTCTCGCCGCAGGTGCAGCTGCGCTGGATCCCCAGCGGTGACCACAGCTTCAAGCCCACCCGCAGCTCCGGCCTCAGCGAGGCGGAGAACTGGGCCACGGCGGTGGCCTTGAGCGATCAGTTCCTGCGGGAGCGTCTGATGCACTGAGCTCTCATCTCCCGGAAGGAGATCTGCACCAGCGAGACCGATCGGATGTTCAATGCTGGAGGCCGCCTCGATGAGTTCCCTTCATGCCGCGCCAGCGCTACCGGCAGAACCCACTGCCACTCGGTCCTGATGCTCCGCCGGTGGAGCTGTTTGGGCCAGATCAGCCCAATCCATCCGGACTCCAGGTGGTGGAACAGGGCCAGTTGGGGGTGGTGCCGCTGGGGCCGCTGTTCGACGCTCAGAGCGGGAACACAAGCTGCAACGAGGCCTGAGCACCACCATGGCCGACCTCACGATCACCACTCAGGACGAACTGCCAGGACCCGGTGACGATCGTCCCTATGTGATGTTCGTCAACCAGACCGAGTACGGAATCGGCCGGTTCCTGCGCACCAATGTGCTCTCGGCACGGCCCGATCTCAAACGCTTCACTTCCATCCGCTTCCGCATGACCCTGAAGCGGCATCCGAGCGACAGCGCCGGGGAGATCGTGCTGGCCCTGCTGGAGGCGATCGATCTGGATCCGCCCCTGTCGGTGTTCTGCGGCGACCTGCATCTGGAGATGGAGGGATATCCAATGGAGGAGGGCTGCACGATCGAGGTGCCGCTGCTGCCGCCTGGTCGGCGGCCACCGGCGAGGGGCTTCAGCTGAGGTCGCTGAGCGGCGGGTTGCCCGGTTGAAGCTCCAGGTTGACCACGTTCACCTGACTGCTCTCGCCATCAGCCCAGGCGACGGTGGCCAGCACAAGGGAGCTGCCAGGGCTGATCGGCGCCATCGCCGTCACGGTGCCCCTGGCAAACGGCCCCACGCAGGTGGAGGCCTCCCATCCTCGCTGGGGTTGCGAGGAGTGGCCGATACCGTGGGGACACTCCTGCCGCAGCAGCCCCTTGGCGATGGTTGAGCATGCGCTCCTACCGGCAGTGACCCGCATCCTCCAGCGGGTGGAAGCGGTCAGCGGACTGCCGGTGGCCGTGGCTCAAGAGCCCGGACTCAGCACCCTTGCAACCCTCAAGCCCGCCAACAAGGAACGGCAGGCGCACCTGATCCTGTTCAGGCAGGACGACGAGGCCTGCAGTTATCACGTGGCCTTTGAGGCGGCGCTGCTGCTGCGGCTGGTGGAGGTACCCCAGGAGCTGCGGGTGAACCTCACGGAGAAGCGGGAGGCGCGCGAGCAGGTGGTGGCGCAGGTGGAGAAGCTGCACAAGGGCAAGCTGCCGTTGGCCCGGGCGCGGGAGCTGGGGCTTGGCTTCTACAACGGCCTGATGGTGCAGCTGCGCTCGATCGGACCGGGGCTGTGCGCTGACCGGTGGTTGTTTGAGGAGGCACCGGAGCTGCGGGGCTTGCAGGCGGCGGTGCTGCAGGAGCAGGTGCAGCAGAACGTGCCCAGCCTCAATGCCGACATCGACCGCCTGGCCCCTGCCGCGGTCGTGAAGGCGAGCCGGGGGATGAACGCGGCCTATGCCTTCCAGGCCGCTGAATTGGTGGGCCTGCCGCCGCTGGCGGTGCCGTACCAGGCGGCAGGGTTTGAGGCGCTGGCGCGGGAGCTGATCGCCAGCACCCGAGAGCAGGCCACGACGGCGGACCCGGATCGGGAGATGATCGACGCCTGGGCCGCAAAGCTCGGGATTGCGCGCTGGTACAACTGGCAGCCTGCCTATCCCGCTGGGGTTTGCTGAATGGGCATGCAGGCCACCTCGTTCACGATCGAGGAGACAACCTTCGATCGGACGCTGCTGCCTGAGGACAGCCGCAAGCCGGGCAGTGCGGCCTTCCACCGGGCAGTGACCGACTACTTCCAGCAGGCCTATGGCGCTATGGACGGGCGGGTGGATGTGGTGTTCGCCAATGGGCGCATCGAAGTGAACTGGAGCCCAGCCACTGAGAGTGCAGCTCCTACCGCCGAGGCGATGGCGGCCATCACCCCGCTGCTGAAGCAGCGCCGCTACGGCGAGGCCCGGCCGTTGCTTGTGGCCCTGCTGGAAGCCGAACCGGAGAACCGTGATGCGCTCTACAACCTGGGCATGCTGGCCAGCGATGAGGGTCAGCTGAAGGAGGCCCGCGAGCTGCTGCGGCGGGCGGTTGCGGTGGATCCTTCGTTTGCCAATGCCCAGGTGGCCCTGGGTGTGGCAGCGCTGCGGGACCAGGACCAGGCAGAAGCACGCCAGTCGCTTGAGCGCGCGATTGAGCTAGAGCCTGGCAACCCCTATGCGCTGCGCACCCTCGGCAGCCTGCTCACCGCGGCGGGCGCCCTGGCGGCAGGGGCAGAACGGTTCCGGCAGACCCTGGCGGTGGCACCAAACGATGCTGTGGCCAGCCTGAGCCTGGCCCAGGCGCTGCTGGAGTTGGATCCAGGCGAGCACCGCGACGAGGCCGATGCGCTGTTGCTACGGGTGATCGAGCAGCAACCGTTTGGGGAGCTGGGTGAGCAGGCCAAGGCGCTGCGGGGGCAGGTGGCCGCACGCGATCTACGCCAGGCCAGCAGCAATGGTTTGAGGCAGGACGCGGTGACCTACTGCCTCGATGCCCTGCGCCGCTTCCAGGCGATGGACCAGGCCGAGTTCATGGCGGTGATCAGCGAGGTGGCGGCCGTTGGTCAGAGCGGGCTGCAGATCAATGAGCCAGGCACCAACCGCACCCTGAAGACCCTGCCAGGCAGCTGGAGCGACCTGGCGCTGGCCTGCCTGATCCATGTGGGCATGAAGCGGCTGACGCCGGATGAGGACTCAGGTCTGGGGATCGAGACGGAATACGTGGAAGCGCTTCGGCTGCATGGTGGTGAAGGAGCGCATCAAAGTCTGGGCAGACCAATGGTGTAGGCCTGCCACTGAATGAAGGGCAGCGTGCGCCGAAACCTATGCACCCAACGCATCAATGAAGCGAAGCCTGTGACGACCCCAGAAGCTCGGCGGCACCTGCCGTTGCCAAGCGGCAGACTGCCGCAAGAACGCTGCCGGCCTGCATGCGCAGACAACCTTGGTGCGGCCCCCATCAGTGCCTTCCCAGGGCTGCCAGCTCCCTCCGCCGCATGCCCGCCCGCCGCTCCAGCCCCAAGCTCCCGAAAGCAGCAGCTTCCTCGCCAGACCTAGCGGCCCTCGGCTTCCGCATCGCCAGCAGCGGGCCCCACACCAGCAAGACCCTGATGCTCCAGGAGCTGGTCGCCCTGTTTGAGGCCGTACCGGCTGATGCACCGACGAAGGCCTACCGCATCGCGATCGTGGAGGAGAATGTGCTGGGTAAACGGACCGCGACGACCCGGAAGGAAACTGCCAGCCGCCTGAAGGCCCTGCATGGGCTGGATCCCTCCAAGCCCATGTTCCGAGTGATGCGGCGCCTCTGGGACATCGACTCCCAGGCCCGGCCACTGCTGGCGCTGCTCACTGGCCTAGCCAGGGACCCCTTACTGCGTTCCTCGGCTCCTCTGGTGATGGGCATGGCCCCTGGGACTGTGCTCAGCCGCAGCGACCTGATTGAAGCGATTCGGGCGTTCACGTTGGAGCGGCTGAGCCCCAGGGTGCTGACAGCGGTGGCCCAAAACACAGCTAGTAGCTGGACCCAGACGGGCCATCTGCAGGGAAAGGTGCGTAAGGTTCGCCAGTCCGTCACGCCAAGCCCCACCGTTGTGGCCTATTCGCTCTGGCTTGGCTATTCAGAAGGCCGACGCGGCAAGGGGCTGCTGAATACGCTCTGGACGTCCGTGCTCGATTGCTCCCCCTCGGCATTGATCGAGCTGGCGTTACAGGCCAAACGTCTGGGCTTGCTGGAGGCGAGTCACGGTGGTGGTGTTCTGGCGATTGACCCCACTGGGCTCGATCCGCTCCAAGAGAGAGCACGTTCATGAGCCGGATCGATGAACTGGCCCACCGCTACGGCGACCACATCGGTGCTCCGTGGCAGCAGGGCCTTCCCGCTGCCAACCGGGTGGTGATGCTGGTGTACGAGAAGGAGCTTGAGCGGCAGCTGCGCGGCAAGCTTGGCGAATTTGAGCAGCGCACCAAGGCTGCCGGCCACGGCTGGCAGCTGGTTGACCTCACCACTGCCTTTGCCGACTGGATGGCCGTCATGAAGTACCGGGACTCCTATTTCAACGGTCCAGAGAAGATTCGTCTGAAGCTCGACAAGGCCTTTCTTCAGCATGTGAGCGATCTGACCAAGGCTCAGCTGGAACAGGGCGGGGACAACGACGTCGTGGCTGTGCTGGGGGCGGGAAGCCTGTTTGGCTTCCTTCGGCTCTCCGATGTGATCAAGGACATCGAGCGCGACATCCAGGGCCGGCTGGTGGTGTTCTTCCCCGGCCAGAAGGACGGCAACAACTACCGGCTGCTCGACGCCCGCGACGGTTGGAACTACATGGCGGTGGGCATCACCCGCCACCCCACAGGAGCGGTGGCATGACCAAGAAGATCTTCGAGACCCTGCAGCGCGACCCGCGCACCAGCCCGCTGGCCAACAACGGCCAGGCACGTATCACCACCCTCGACGACGACAACGCCCGTAAGGAGCTGGAGGCTGAGCTTCACACCTTCGTGTGCGACGGCCAGTACGGCCGGGCGATGGAAGTGATCCTGCAGAGCTACCTCAGCCAGCAGGGCCAGGCGCGCCAGAACGCTGCCTGGATTGCAGGTTTCTACGGCTGTGGCAAGTCCCACTTGCAGAAGATGCTCGGGCATCTCTGGGCCAACACCGATCTTGGTGGCGGCAGACGGGCCCGAGATCTGGTGCTGGAGCTGCCGGATGCGGTGCGAGCCCAGTTCAAGGAGCTCGACACCCTGGCCCTGCGCAGCAGCAAGCCATTGGTGGCGGCCAGTGGTGCCATGCCATCCGGCGCCAAAGACGCCGTGCGCGCCACGGTGCTGGCGATCCTGCTCAAGGCGCAAGGGTTCCCAGAGACGGTGCCCCAGGCACGGTTCTGTTTCTGGCTGCAGAAAGGTGGGCATCTCGATGCGGTGCGTGCAGCGGTGGAAGCAGAGGGTTGCAGCTGGTTTGAGGAACTCGATGACCTGTACGTGAGCCCAGTGATCGCCAGTGCGGTGTTGGAGCGAATTCCAGACTTGGCCGCTGGCATCACGGAGGCCATTGATCTGATCGGCCGGCAGTTCCCCGATCGGGAGGGCGACATCACTACCAAGGACTTTGTGCAGTTGGCGCGCAAGGCCCTCGCTCCCGATGGTGGCGAGCTCCCCCACACGATGCTGGTGCTCGATGAGGTTCAGCAGTACATCAGCGACTCCAACGATCGCGCCACCGATTTCGTGGAGCTTGCCGAAGCCCTGCAAACCGAACTGGACAGCCGGGTGTTGCTGGTGGCCTCCGGCCAGTCGGCGTTGTCATCAGAGACACCTCAACTGCAGAAGCTCAAAGACCGCTTCCGCATCAACGTGCAGCTCTCGGACACCGACGTGGAAACGGTGATCCGCAAGGTGATCCTGCAGAAGCGGCCTGATGCTCAGGCTGCCGTTGAACAGGTGTTGGATGGCAATGCCGGTGAGATCTCCAAACAACTCCAGGACAGCGGCATCAAGGAACGCTCGGAAGATCGCCAGGTGGCGGTGGCCGACTATCCGCTGTTGCCCACCCGCCGCCGCTTTTGGGAAGCCTGTTTCCGCAGTGTCGATGCTGAAGGCACCAACAGCCAACTGCGCTCCCAGCTGCGGATCATCTTCGATGCGGTGAAGGACATCGCTGCTGCAGATGTGGGCCAGGTGATCACCGGTGATGTGTTGTTCCAAGCGATGGCTGGAGATCTGGTGAACTCCGGGGTGTTGCTCAATGAGCTGAACAACCGAATCGCGGCACTGGATGACGACAGCGTTGAGGGCAAGCTGAAGCAGAGCCTCTGCGGGCTGGCCTTCCTGATCAGTCGGCTCCCACGGGAGCAGGGAGCCGATCTTGGGGTCAGAGCAACAGCTCGCTCCTTGGCGGATCTGATGGTGGCGGATCTGCGCTCTGACAGCGGCCAATTGCGCCAGGACGTAGCCAAGTTGCTGGAGGCCATGGCGGAAGACGGCACCTTGATGAAGGTGGTCGATCAGCCCGGGCTGGAGGAATACCGGCTGCAGACCACCGAAGGCGCGCAATGGCAGGGCCAGTTCGAGGAAAAGAAGCAGGCGGTGCGCAATGACGCCAGCGAACTGAGTAGCAAACGGGAGCAGCTGCTGGGCCACGCCATCCAGGAGGAGCTCAAGGCCGTGAAGCTCTCGCAAGGTGACGCCAAGATGGCGCGCAAACTGGCGCTGTGGATCAGCGGTGAGCCGCCGGCTCCTTCCAAGGAAGGGGTGGTGGTGTGGGTGCGTGACGGCTGGGGCTGCAGTGAGAAGGAGGTACGGGACGCAGCCCGCGAGGCCGGCGCTGATGATCCGGTGCTGCATGTGTTTCTGCCGCGTCGAGGGGCCGACGACCTGAACGCCCGGATCATCGAAGCCAGCGCAGCCAAGCGGGTGATTGATCATCACGGCACCCCCTCCACGAACGAGGGCCGAGAGGCCCGCTCCTCGATGCAAAGCCGCCAGAACCGGGCGGAGGAAGGAATTGGTGAGTTGATTGGGGATGTGATCACCAATGCCCTGGTGTTCAAGGGCGGCGGGGCTGAGGAATACGGAACGAAGCTTGCTGCCAAGGTGCAAAGCGCGGCGACCGAGGCCTCCCTGGCGCGGCTGTTCCCAGAGTTCACCAAGGCAGACTCCGCCGGCTGGGGCCTGGCCGTGAAGCGGGCGAGGCAAGGCAGCGACAGCCCACTGGAGGCGGTGGGCCATAAGGGCGCCACCGAAACCCACCCGGTGGCTCGCCAGGTGCTGAGCACCATCGGAGCGGCCAAGGAAGGCAGCACGATCCGGGCTGAGCTGCTGATCGCGCCCTATGGCTGGCCCCAGGATGCGATCGATGCGGTGCTGCTGGCGTTGCATCGCGACGGCACGCTCAGTGCCAAGGACGGCAGCAACAACACGATCACACCGGGCCAGCTGGATCAGCAGAGCCTGGCGAAAGCCAAGTTCGTGCCGCAGCAAGTGCGCCTGACGGCCATCGAGAAAGTGGGGGTGCGCGGGGTGTTTGGCATCCCCGGGGTGGGTGTCAAACCGGGGGAGGAAGAAGCCAAGGCGAGCGAGTTTCTCGATGAAATGGAGAACAAGGTTGCCCAATCCGGTGGTGCCGCTCCCCTGCCGGCACCCATGGCTGCGCCTTTGCTCACAGAACTGCGTGGGCAAAGCGGCCCCGAACAGCTCAAGGCGATCCTTGAGGCCAAGGCCCAGTTGCAGGCGCTGTGGGATGACGCCAGCACCCTGGCGGATCGCAAGGACAAGCGCCTACCTCAGTGGGAGCGCCTGGTGACTCTTCTATCCGAGGCCGAGGGTCTTCCAGTTCATCAGGAGCTAGAGCCACAGGTGGCTGCCATTCTTAAGCAGCGCTCCCTGCTGGATCCCACCACCGACTACGTGGCACCGCTGCTCCAAGAGGTGGAGAACGCCCTCAGCGCGGCGATGGATCAAGCCCAAAAGAACCTGGTTCAAGTGCTTGCCGCCGAGCTGAAAGATTTGGAAGACACGGCCGAATGGAAGGCGCTGACGGATGAGCAGCGCACCACCATTGCCCAGACGGCCCAGCTCCCCGCGGAAACCATTGAGGCCGAGCCGTTGGAGCGCAATCAGCTTGTGGATGCGCTGCAGCAGCGCTCCCTGACCAGTCGGGCCGAACTGGCCGACTGTTTGGCGGCCCGTTTTGCCAACGCCCGCACGGCCGCGGCCCAAGCCCTGGAGCCCAACACCCAGGCGGTGAAGCTCAGCAGCGGGGTGCTCAAAGACGAGGCTGCCCTCGATGCTTGGTGGGCCGCCAAACGCGCCGAACTGCTCTTGAAGCTGCCCCAAGGCCCGATCCAGATCAACTAGCCAGCCCTGCTACTCAGCCCCCATGCCAGCCCTCGCCTCAACCCTGCGCCAGTCGCTGGACAAGACCGTGGTGAAGGCCCGCGACCTGGCCGAGCGCGGTGCCCGTGAAGCCCTCACCGGCCTGGCGGTAGAGGCCAAGGAACCCTTTTCATCCATGAGCGACGTAGAGCGCAAGCTCCGGAATCGCCTACGTGCCCATGGCCGTCAGCTGGGGGATCAACGCGATGCCCAGAAGGGCACCCAAGCGATCGAGCGCCTGGTGCGCGAGATGGCCTATGAGCATTGGCACCGGATGCTGTTTGCTCGGTTTTTGGCGGAAAACCAGCTGCTGATCGAACCCAGCTCCGGAGTATCAATCAGCCTTGATGAATGCGAAGAACTAGCTGCTGAGGAAAGCACAGATCTCTGGGAGCTGGCA
>NZ_JAHLYV010000025.1:0-66354 GCF_025128115.1 Synechococcus sp. CS-1326
GGACAAGACGATCCGGATGTGGGATTCGACCAGCGGCCGCTGCACCCACACCCTGGAAGGTCATTCAGATTGGGTGAGGTCGATTGCCTGGTCGCCGGATGGAAGCTGGCTTGCTTCTGGGAGCATTGACAAGACGATCCGGATGTGGGATTCGACCAGCGGCCGCTGCATCCACACCCTGGAAGGTCATTCCAGAGGGGTGAGGTCGATTGCCTGGTCGCCGGATGGAAGCTGGCTTGCT
Organism: Synechococcus sp. CS-1326; assembly: GCF_025128115.1. Taxonomy (NCBI): domain Bacteria; kingdom Bacillati; phylum Cyanobacteriota; class Cyanophyceae; order Synechococcales; family Synechococcaceae; genus Synechococcus; species Synechococcus sp. CS-1326. The sequence continues at coordinate 242 of NZ_JAHLYV010000025.1, forward strand.
TCTGGGAGCATTGACAAGATGATCCGGATGTGGGATTCGACCAGCGGCCGCTGCACCCACACCCTGGAAGGTCATTCAGATTGGGTAAGGTCAATTGCCTGGTCGCCGGATGGAAGCTGGCTTGCTTCTGGAAGCGAGGACAAGACGATCCGAATGTGGGACCCTACCAGCGGCCGCTGCACCCACACCCTGGAAGGTCATTCAGATTGGGTGAGGTCAATTGCCTGGTCGCCGGATGGAAGCTGCCTTGCTTCTGGGAGCTTGGACAAGACGATCCGGATGTGGGACCCTACCAGCGGCCGCTGCACCCACACCCTGGAAGGTCATTCAGGAAATGTTGATTCGATTGCCTGGTCGCCGGATGGAAGCTGCCTTGCTTCTGGCAGCGATGACAAGACGATCCGGATGTGGGACCCTACCAGCGGCCGCTGCACCCACACCCTGGAAGGTCATTCAGAATGGGTGAGGTCGATTGCTTGGTCGCCGGATGGAAGCTGCCTTGCTTCTGGAAGCGATGACAAGACGATCCGGATGTGGGACCCTACTAGCGGCCGCTGCACCCACACCCTGGAAGGTCATTCAAGTGGGGTTACGTCGATTGCCTGGTCGCAGGACGGAAGCTGTCTTGCTTCTGCCAGCTGGGATAAGACGATCCAGTTTTGGAGAAACGACCTTTCCGACTTGCTGCATACCCCCCTTGCCACCTATCGGCCTGAGCATTGGGATACCCTAGAAAACTTAGTAGCAAAGGCAGCTGATTTAGGCGGGCTGGAGCGCAGCTGGATCACTTTCGTCGAAGCGCTTGGTACAATAATTCGCCGCTTCGATGTGATTCTCGATGAGGCACTGAACCAGCAGGTCGCTGCACCCTTTGAGATCGAAATTGATGCTTGAGTTGGAGCGCTGAACCATGGCTGGCCGTTTGGCTGTTGATTTCGGCACCTCCAACACCGTGCTGGCACTCTGGGATTCTGATTCCCAAATGGCAAGCACCTACGCACCGTCGATTTATCGGTGTCTGTATCCCCAGGGTGATGGCACAACACCTGTGGTGCCATCGTTGATTCACTACAGCGCCGACTGTCGCCAGTGGCTCGGCCAGCAGGTGTTGCAGCGCAACCTGCTCAAGCATCCCCACACCCTGCGTTGGGCCAAGCGTTACATCGGTCGTGGTGGCACCAGCCGTGGCCGCCGCATCGGTGAGCATCAGGTGAGTTTTCATCAGGCCGGCCACGACTTCCTCTTCGCCCTGCTGCTATTGGCCCGAGAGGAGCTGTCCCTCGCTGATGAGGAGATCGCCCTTACGGTTCCGGTCGATAGTTTTGAGCACTACGCCGCCTGGTTAGGGGAGGTTGCTGCTTCTGCGGGGTTGTCACGCTACCGCCTGATTGATGAGGCTTCTGCCGCTGCCCTCGGCTATGGCGCCCACATTCAGCCCGGTGATTGCTACCTCGTCTTTGATTTCGGCGGCGGCACGCTGGATATCGCCGTGGTCTTGATAGAAGCAGAAGGCAACTCAGCTGGCGGCCGTCGCTGCCGCATCCTCGCCAAGGCCGGCGCGGAAATCGGTGGGATCAGCCTTGATCAACTCCTCTTTCAGGATCTTCTGCTCCAGACCGGCCGCTCTGACACCGATCCCCTGATTCAGACCCTCAGTGGCGCCCTCCTCGCCGAATGCGAGCAGGCCAAGATCGAGCTCACCAGCCAAGCCAACGCCACCATCACCTTGCTGGATCCCGATACCGGCCAGCTGCTGGAGGCAGCCTGGAGCCGCAGTCGCTTCGAGGAGCTGATGGATGGGGCTGATCTGATCGCCCGCATCGATCGCTTGATCCGCCAGGCGCTCAACCGCGCCCGTGATCGGGGTTACGGCGAGGAGCAGATCAAGTCGGTGTTGCTGGTGGGCGGCAGCAGCCAGATCCCGGCCGTGCGTACCACCCTGGCGCGCATCTTCGGGAAGGAACGCTTGTTCGTGGATCGGCCGATCGATGCCGTCGCCCGTGGGGCAGCTGCCTTTGTCGGCGGGGCCGATTTCTATGACCATATCCAGCACAGCTACGCGATCCGGCATCGGGACGCCAAAACCGGCCAATGGCTCTACTGTCCTCTGGTGGATAGCGGCAGCCCTTACCCCAGCTCTGAAGCGATCGCCCACTTCACTGTCAAAGCCTCCCACGACGGTCAGAGCCAGCTCGGCTTGGCGATCTTTGAGTTAGGAGAGCAGACACGCTCAGGTGCTATCGCTGCTCCCACGGAGTTGGTCTTTGATCCTGCCGGTGGTGCCCGCATTCTGGCGGTGCAAGTTGCGGAGCAGGAGCGCCGTAATTCCTTCTGGATGAACGTGAATTCCCCCACCTTTCTCACCTCCAGCCAACCGCTGCAAGCTGGTGATCCCTGCTTTCGGATCAGTTTCGGGATCGACGGCAACAAGCGCTTGCTGCTCACCGCCCGTGAAATTTCCACCGGTCGATTGCTCTACAGCGACTATCCGGTGATCCAGCTGAGCTAATCGCTGCTCCGCTGCCCATCCTTATCTTTCCAACATGTCACACTTCACCACCATTCGTACCCGCCTGATGGAGGCCAGCTATCTGCACATGGCCCTGGTGGACCTGGGCCACACCGTGCAGCACGGCCCCGTCACGGTGAATGGCTATCAAGGCAATACCACCACTGCCGATCTCAAGATCATCACGTCCAACAGCAGTTACGACATCGGTTTTCAGAACACCACGGCTGGTTTTGAACTGGTGGCCGACTGGTGGGGTATTCGTGGCATCGAGCAGACTAGCTTCCTGCGCCAGCTTCATCAGCGCTACGCCTACCATGCCGCCCAGGAGGCATTGATCGCTGAGGGCTTTTCGCTTGTGGAAGAAGAGCAGCAGCAGGACGGCACCCTCCACCTGGTGCTGCGACGCTCGGTTTGAGCGTTGCAGCACCCCATCAAGCTGTTGCCAACCCCATGGAGATTCAGGAAGTTGATGTCTTCGTTGCTCCCGATGGCACTGTGCAGCTCCAGGTGCGTGGCGTAATGGGCGGCAATTGCCTCAGCCTGTCCAAAGGGCTCGAGCAGCTGCTTGGTGGCGAGATCAGCAGCCGTGAGATGACACCAGAAGCCGATGCCGATGATCAGGGAATCGGCTGGCAGGTTGATGACACCCAGATAATCGGCGGGATGGGCTAGCGATGGCCTTTCAACAGGAACTCGATCTCTACCTGCGTGCACGCTTCACCTTGATCGTGCTGATCACGCCGGAGGAGGAGCGTGCGGTGGCGGAAGTGCGGAAGGTGTGCGAGGCGATCAACCGCCCCTGCCTGAGCTGGGATGCAGGCGATGGCTTTGAGAAGATCATCAACTGGAGCGGCAGTGTGCCGGTGGCGGCTGATGCCAAGACCGCCCTGGAGAAGATCGACCAGCACGATGGGGAGGCCCTGTTTCTGCTCCATGATTTCCATGACATCTGGGGCAATGCCCAGCTCAAGCGAAAGCTTCGCAACCTCGCCCAGCGGTTTCGCTACACACGTAAATCCCTCCTCGTCACGACATCCTCCAACAAGCTTCCCGCGGAACTGAAAGATATCGCCGTGGTGGTGGAGTTCCCTCCACCCGACAGCAGCGAACTGGAAACTGTGCTCAGTGGCCTCACCAGCACTCCGGGGGTGCGGGTGCAGCTCACCCCGCTGGGGCGTGAGAAGTTGGTGCAGGCTGCCCTTGGCCTCACCGCTGCCCAGGCCCAGCGGGTCTTCGCCAAGGCGATCGTGCGGGATGGTCTGCTCGATGACCAGGTCATCGACCTGATGACGGAGGAGAAGAAGCAGATCATCCGCGAAAGCCAGGCGCTTGAATTCTTCTCGGCCAGTGAAAGCCCTGCCGATCTCGGTGGCTGCGAGGTGCTCAAAGACTGGCTGCGGCTGCGCGAGCGTGCCTTTGGCCAGGAGGCCCGTGATTACGGTCTGCCGGCACCGCGCGGGGTGGCCTTGATCGGCATTCCTGGCACCGGCAAAAGCCTCACAGCCAAGATGATCGGCGGCCTCTGGCACCTGCCGCTGTTGCGCCTCGATGTCGGCTCCCTGTTCGGTTCACTGGTGGGGGAATCAGAGCAGCGAACCCGCCAGGCCTTGCAGATGGCTGAAACGGTGGCCCCCTGCATCCTCTGGATCGATGAGATGGAGAAGGCGTTCGCCACCGGCGACCTTGATGGCGGCACCAGCACACGCGTCTTCGGCACCATCCTCACCTGGATGCAGGAGAAAACCGCCCCCTGCTTCGTGGTGGCCACCGCCAACGACATCAGCAGCCTGCCACCGGAGCTGCTGCGCCGTGGTCGCTTCGATGAGATTTTCTTCCTTGATCTGCCCACTTACGTGGAGCGCCGTGAAATCCTCTCGGTGCACCTGCGCAAACGCCAGCGCATCCTCCACGACTTCGACCTTGATGGCCTCGCCCGGCTTAGTGAGGGCTATGTGGGCGCTGAGATCGAGCAGGCGATCATCGATGCGATGTACATCGGATTCAATCAAGGGCGGGAGTTCGGCTCCGACGACATCGCCCGCTCGATTGATCTTCAGGTGCCGCTTTCAGTGTCGCAACGGGAGCGGATCGGCGCCTTGCGCACCTGGTTGAAGGAAGGCCGCGCCCAATCGGCCTCATTCCGTGAGAGCTTCGATGCGGTGCAGCAATTTGTGCCGCTCGATATCCGTCAGCCCTGAGCTTCACCGAGCCGCCCCTCCGATGCTGCGACGCTTTCGCCACTGGCTTTTTCGCACTGCCGATCAGCAGCCCAGCCAACCCTTGGCCACTCATGGAGAAGGGGCCGCTTCGGCGGCTGCAGATCGTGAGCTGGCCCTGGAGCTGGAGCTATCCCGGCGGCTGGCCGCCGAGAGTGAGCTGCAGAAGCTGCGGTTCGACCTTGAGGCGGCCCATCAACGTTTGGTGCAACTTCAGGCTGATCTGCAACGCCAGGGCCACGACCAAGCGGCTTCACTGGAAGATCAGCTTGATGCCCAGCTGGAGACGGTGTTGACGCCACTCATCACACCCCTGGCCCAGCTGCTCACCCAGCAGCACCTGATCGAGCAGCAGGGCAAAGAGCTCAGCGCCAGGGATCTGCTGGCCACCAGCCGCCGCATCTGGCAGGGCTTAACGCCCGCCGGCCTGGCAGCTTGCGAAACCATCGGGGCGGTGGTGGCTTTTGACCCTGATCGCCATCAGCCGCTCAGCCAGACAACAGTGCTGGGCCGTGGCGACACCGTGCGGGTGAAGATCCCCGGCATCTTGCTCAAGGGCCGGCTGCTTAAGCCAGCTGCTGTTGAGCCGATCAAGCCGAACGAGCCCAGCGGTGCTGCTGCTACCCGCTAATGGCGAAAGCCAGGGGCAGGCCATGCAGACCTTGCGGGTGCGGCTGGAGTGGTCGTTCTCAGCAAGCGTCGCCGGGGATTGCGCTGTGGGGGGGTGCTGAACGGAATGGCCTCCCTTCCCATAAGCCGGCAGCTTGATCTGCTCGCCCCCGAGCCCGTGCCATCAGGCGAGGTCGAGCACGTCGTGCGCGCCGATGGTCTGGTGGTGCGCCATCGGCCTGGCTGGCTGGCTGAAGCCGATCACCACCTGAGCGCTCTGTTGCAGGAGGTGCCCTGGAAGCAGGAGCAGATCACCCTGTTCGGCCGCACCCATCCGATTCCACGGCTCACCTGCTGGATGGGTGATCCCGGCTGCCATTACACCTACAGCGGTGTCCGCAACGCCATCGAAGCCTGGACTCCCCGGCTGCAGGCGTTGAGGGAGCAGGTGGAGGCCGAGGCCGGCTGTTCGTTCAACTCCCTGCTGCTCAACCGCTACCGCAACGGCAACGACAGGCTCGGCTGGCATGCCGATGACGAGCCGGAGCTGGATTCGGACCGGCCGATCGCCTCGCTCAGCCTGGGCGCCAGCCGCAGCTTCCGCCTCCGGCCCCGGCATCCCGCCATCAACGGCACCGCTGCCTTCAGCCTGGAACTGGGCCACGGCGATCTGCTGATCATGGAGCCGCCCACCCAGCGCCATTGGCTGCATCAGCTGCCCCGCCGCCGCCGGGTGCTCCAGGAGCGCCTCAATCTCACCTTTCGGGTGATCGGAACCAGGCCCCTGAAGCCCCCCCTAAGCTGAAGAAAATTTGCGGATTGCTCCGATCACCCTTCTGACCCACCCCGCTCCGGGACAGGAGCACCCCAGCACCGGGGCTATCGGATCGTCGCACTCCAGTGATTTCTCCAGCCTCGGGCTCTGTGAACCGCTGCTTCGGGCGATCGCCCTGAAGGGGTACACCCAGCCTTCACCGATCCAGCTGCAGTCGATTCCGGCGGTGCTGGGGGGCCACGATGTGATGGCCGCCGCCCAGACCGGCACCGGCAAGACAGCCGGCTTCACCCTGCCGATGCTGGAGCGGCTCCAGCACGGTCCCCACGCCCGCAACAACCAGGTGCGCTCCCTGGTGCTCACCCCCACCCGGGAGCTGGCCGCCCAGGTGGCGGAGAGCGTGCAGGTTTACGGCCGCTTCCTTGATCTGCGCAGCGATGTGGTGTTCGGCGGGGTGAAGATCAACCCCCAGATGCAGCGGCTGCGCCGTGGCGCCGACGTGCTGGTGGCCACCCCCGGCCGCCTGATGGACCTCTATCAGCAGAACGCGATCCGCTTCGATCGGCTCGAGATCCTCGTGCTCGATGAGGCCGATCGCATGCTCGACATGGGCTTCATCCGCGACATCCAGAAAATCCTCGCCCTGCTGCCGCCGAAACGCCAGAACCTGCTGTTCTCCGCCACCTTCAACCCCTCGATCCGCAAGCTGGCCCAGGGATTGCTGCATAACCCGGTGCAGCTGCAGGCCACCCCGGAAAATCGGGCGGCGCCCCTGGTGGAGCAGGTGATGCATCCCTGTGACATGGCCCGCAAAGGCGACCTGCTCAGCCACCTGATCCGCACCAATAACTGGCAGCAGGTGCTGGTGTTCTCCCGCACCAAGCACGGCGCCAACCGCCTCGCCGATCGGCTCAGCCAGGAGGGCATCACCGCCATGGCCATTCACGGCAACAAGAGCCAGGGGGCGCGCACCCGGGCCCTGGCCGGCTTCAAGAGCGGTGAGATGCGGGTGCTGGTGGCCACCGATCTGGCCGCCCGCGGCCTTGATATCGAGCAGCTTCCCCATGTGGTGAACCTGGATCTGCCCAATGTCGCCGAGGATTATGTGCATCGCATCGGCCGCACCGGCCGGGCCGGCCAGAGCGGCCATGCCCTTTCCCTGGTGGCCGCCGAGGAGCACGAGCTGCTGCGGGCGATCGAGCGGGTGATCGGCAATCCCCTGCCCCGTCAGCCGGTGCCTGGCTTCGAGCCCACCATCCACTCGGCCCCGCCCCTGGATCTCAGCGGCGGCCGCGGCAAGGCCCCCCGGCGCAACGTCTCCCGCAGCGGTTCACCCCGCAGCCAGCCAGCCGCTCGCCAGAGCCGCCCCCGCCGTTGATCTCCGCCACCCGGCGGCTGCGGTTCGGCGCCGCCCTTCGGCCCGGCCTGCAGCTCGCCCTGCTGCTGCTGCTCGCCCTGCTGGTGCTGGTGCCGCTGTTCTGGCTGGTGAGCACCTCGTTGAAGGGCCCGGCCGAAGACATCTTCACGACACCGCCGGCCCTGCTGCCCAGCCAGCCCAGCCTCGATGCCTACCGGCGATTGTTCGCCGATCACCCGATCGGCCTGTATCTGTTCAACAGCACCGTGGTGAGCCTGCTGGCGGTGGTGGCCAACCTGCTGTTCTGTTCCCTGGCGGCCTATCCCCTGGCCCGGATGCGCTTCGCCGGTCGCGGCCTGGTGCTGGCCCTGGTGATCGCCACCATCCTGATTCCCTTCCAGGTGGTGATGATCCCGCTCTACCTGCTGATGGTGCAGATCGGCCTGCGCAACACCCTCTGGGCCCTGATCATTCCCCAGGCCGCCACGGCCTTCGGCATCTTCCTGTTGCGTCAGAGTTTCACCGGTGTGCCGGTGGAGCTGGAGGAGGCGGCCCGCATCGACGGCTGCAGCCGGCTGGGGGAATGGTGGAACGTGATGATTCCGGCGGCGCGGGCTGATCTGATCACCCTGGCGATGTTCGTGTTCATCGGCACCTGGAGTGATTTCCTCTGGCCGCTGATCATTCTCGATGATCCCAGCCTCTACACCCTGCCGCTCGGATTGCAGCAACTGGCCAGCAGCTTCTCGCTCGACTGGCGGATGGTGTCGGCCGGCGCGGTGGTCTCGATCCTGCCGGTGCTGCTCCTGTTCGTGCTGTTGCAGCGCTACATCCTGCCCAGTGCCACCGGCTCTGCCGTCAAGGGCTGACGGCGTCAACGGCTGACGGCGTCAATGGCTGAGGCTGGTGGGCGTTGCTTCGCTCTGTAAGGTCGAAATGGCCATACCCCCTTGATCCAGGCGCCGATGGAGACCAGCCTGGTGCTGCAGAACCTGCTCTCCCCACCGGTTCTGTTCTTTGCCTTGGGTGTGATCGCGGTGCTGGTGCGCTCCGACCTGGAGATTCCGGCCCCGCTGCCCAAGCTGTTCTCCCTTTACCTGCTGCTGGCGATCGGCTTCCGGGGTGGCGTGGAGCTGCAGCACAGCGGCCTCGGCTTCCAGGTGCTGGTCACGGTGCTGGCCGCCATGGCGATGTCGGTGCTGGTGCCGCTCTACAGCTTCGTGGTGCTCAGGCGGCGGCTGGATGTCTTCAATGCGGCGGCGATCGCCGCCACCTACGGCTCGATCAGCGCCGTCACCTTCATCACGGCCGAAAGTTTCCTCGATGTCACCGCAACGCCCCACGACGGCTTCATGGTGGCGGCCCTCGCTCTGATGGAATCACCGGCGATCATCGTCGGGCTGCTGCTGGTGAAGCTGGCCGGAGCCCAGCAGCGCCCCGTGCCGAGCGGCGGGCCGTCGATCCGCTGGGGCGCCCTGCTGCACGAGGCTTTCCTGAACAGTTCGGTGCTGCTGCTGATCGGCAGCCTCGTGATCGGTCTGCTGGTGGCCGCCTTCAGCCCCCAGGGTCTGGAGAAGATGGAGCCGTTCACCGGCAAGCTCTTCTACGGCGCCCTCAGCTTCTTCCTGCTGGACATGGGCATCGTGGCGGCCCAGCGCCTCAGCGACCTGCGCCGGGCGGGGGCGTTCCTGATCGGCTTCGCCCTGTTGATGCCCCTGTTCAACGCCGCCGTCGGGCTGGGCCTCTCCAGGCTGCTGGGGCTGCCCCAGGGTGATGCCCTGCTGTTCATGGTGCTCTGCGCCAGTGCCTCCTACATCGCTGTTCCGGCGGCGATGCGGATGACGGTGCCGGAGGCCAACCCCAGCTTTTACATCTCCACGGCGCTGGGAGTCACCTTCCCCTTCAACATCATCGTTGGCATCCCCCTCTACATGGCCATGCTCCGCCTCGTGATCCCCGCTGCCTGAACGCCGATGCAACGCCTTGATCTGATCATCAGCGAGCGGGAACTGGAGCGGGTGCTGCCGCTGATCGATGCCGCCCGGGCGCCCGGCTACACCGTGATGCGGCACGTCACCGGCCGCGGCCCCCACGGCATGGTCTCGGAGTCGATGGAGTTCAGTGGCTTCGGCGCCAACGCCCACGTGATCGTGTTCTGTGAGCCGGCTGTGCTGGAGGCGCTGCAGCTGGGGCTCAAGCCGATCCTCGACTATTACGGTGGCGTTGGATTCGTCTCAACCGCTGAACCGTTCTGAGCACTTCGGCGCCAACGGCAGCAGCGGCTGAACAGCGGCAGGCGCCGTTGTGGGTCAGGCTCCCCTCAGTTCCCCGCTTCTGATGGCCAGCGACCCCACCTTCGCCGCCTTCGGCTCCAGCCTCACCGCCATCACCCTGGCGGAGCTGGGCGACAAGACCTTCTTCATGGCGATGATCCTGGCGGCGCGTCACCGGGGGCGCTGGGTGTTTGTGGGAGCGTTCGCCGCCCTCGCCGCGGTCACCCTGCTCTCGCTGGCGATGGGGTTCGGTCTGCGGCAGCTGCTGCCGGAAGCGGTGGTGCCCTGGCTGGCCGCCCTGCTGTTCGGTGGTTTCGGGATCAAGCTGCTGCTCGATGCCCAGGCGATGGGTGCCGGCGCCGCCGCCCAGGAAGCCCGCGACGCCGAAGAGCTGGTGGCCAGGGCCGATGAACGCCAGCAGGCTCGCGGCAGCTGGGCGGTGATCCGCGAGAGTTTCGTGCTGGTGTTCCTGGCCGAACTGGGGGATCGCACCCAGTTCGCCACCATCGCCCTGGCCACCGCCCCCGCCTTCACCTTCACCGGCCTGCTGGCCGGCACCCTGGCCGGCCACGCCCTGGTCACCGGCCTGGCGGTGGGTGCCGGCAAGTGGATCGGCCAGCGGATCGAAGAACGGGTCCTGTTCCGGCTGAGCGGAGCCCTCTTCCTTGTTTTCGCCCTTGTCGCCCTCAGGCAGGCGCTGGCCTGACCCACCCCAACTCCCCCCATGGCCCACGATCACGGCAGTCCAGAGGCGCCCCACCCGGCGGTGCAGATCCAGCGTCGCCCCCATCGCCAGCAGCATCAGCACCGCCCCGGGTCTGCGGCGGCGTTCCGCTGGAGCGTGCTGCTCAACAGCGCCCTCTCCGCCCTGCAGCTGGTGATCGGCTTCAGCTTCGGCTCCCTGGCCCTGATCGGCGACGCCGTCCACAACCTCGGCGATGTGGCGGGGCTGCTGCTGGGCTGGGGGGCGGAGCGGCTCAGCAAGCGACCCGCCAGCCCGCGCTTCACCTATGGCCTGGGCCGCAGCACCCAGCTGGCCTCCCTGATCAATGCGGTGCTGATCCTGATGGCTGCGGCGGTGGTGGTGGTGGAGGGGCTGCAGCGGTTGTTCGATCCGGTCGACGTGGTCAGTGGGCCGGTGGCCTGGGCGGCGGCGGCCGGCATCGTCGTGAACCTGCTCTCGGCGCGGCTGTTCGGAAACGACCACAGCCACGATCTGAATCGCCGCGCGGCGGTGGTGCACCTGCTCACCGATGCGGCCGTCTCGGCGGCGGTGATGGTCAGCGCCGTGCTGGTCGGGCTGACCGGCTGGTCGGTGCTGGATGCGGCCACGGCGATCGCCGTGGGCCTGGCGGTGGCCTGGAGTGGCTGGTCCCTGCTGCGTGAATCGCTGGGCGTGGCCCTCGACGGCGTCCCACCGGGCATCGAGCTGGCGGCGGTGCGGCTCGCCCTGCTGGAGATCCCGGCGGTGCGGGGTGTGCACCACCTCCATGTCTGGGCGATGAGCACCTCCCAGAACGCTCTCACCGCCCACCTGCACCGCGAGCTGGGTGTGATCGACGACATGGAGCTGCTGCACCAGGCCAAGCAACGGATGGCGGCGCTGGGCATTCCCCATTGCACCCTCCAGCTCGAACCCTTCGAGGCGGCCGATCAGGCGGAGCAGGGCGAGCCGATCGGGGCGTAGTGGGCGCAGCGCTCGCAGGGGCCTTCCGGCAGCACGGCGCAGCGCAGCAGCGGCGTCCGGGCATTGAAGCGGCAGCTGGGATCACCGATCACCCAGTGCTGGTTCCACCAGCGGGCATCGCTCGGCTGACGCTCCAGCTTCACCTGCAGGGCCACCGTGGCGAGCTGATAGCGCCCGTTGCGCAGCTGGTAGCGGTGGTGGCGCTGCAGCACCAGGAAGCTGCGCTCGCCGATCTGGAACCACCGCCCCGGCTGGGGCACATCGCCCAGATCGGCCAGTTCCACATGCTCCAGCAACCGGTCGGTGCCGGCCTGGCGAAGCTCGACGCGCAGGGGGCTCAGGGGTTCACCTCCCCGGGCTGGTCGCCGTTTCGCTGCGAGAAGCCCCAGAGGAAGAGGGAGCCCACCAGGAGCAGCAAGGCCCAATCCGGCAGTTCGATCCCGGGCAGTGCCAGCCGCAGCAGCAGCCGCAGTCCCACCAGTCCCACCGCCAGGTAGCCGGCCTTCTCGAGGTGCCGGTACTGGGCCAACCAGCGGATGAACAACTCAGCGGTGAGCCTGAGGGCGATCACGCCGATCACGCCGCCCAGCATCACCAGCCAGAGGCGGTCGGTGACGGCCACGGCGGCGGCGACGCTGTCGAGCGAGAAGGCCAGATCGGTGACGGCGAGGGTGAGCACGACGCCCCGCAGCCCCACCGGATGGGGAGCGGTGATCCCCTCCTCGCCCCCGCCGCCGGGCGGATCCCCTGGCCCCGCCCCGAGCAGATTGGAGCCGGCCAGCCAGAGCAGGTAGGCCGAGGCGGCCAGCTGCAGCGGCCAGAAATTCAGCACCCAGCGGGCCGCCACGATCAGTCCCATCCGGAAGACCAGGGCCAGCAGCAACCCAAGGTTGAGGGCCTGCCGCTGGCGGATCGGGTCCTGCAGGCGCCGCGAGATCGCCGCCAGGGCAATGGCGTTATCGGCGGAAAGCACGGCCTCCAGGGCCACGAGCAAGGGCAGGAGCAGGAGCAGCTCGCTCCACTGATCCGCTCCCTGCAACAGCGGCGTCAGGGATTCGATCGACTCCGCTTCCATGGGCGTGCAGCGGTGCTCTGAGCCCATCACTGTAGAAAACGCCCAACACGGTTCTGAGCCGATGCAGCTGCAGTCCCAACTGGTCCATGCCGAACCGGGTCAGCGGGTGGTGCTGGTGAGCGCCTGGCAGCAGGGGGCGTGCCTCGGCAGCGCACTGGGGGAGGGCGGCAACGCCGAGCAGGCGGAGGATCGGGCGATCGAGCGCCTGCGGGGCCGCCTGCCGGCCGCCACCAGCTCCACCACCAGCTTCGCCACCACCGCCACCACCGCCACCACCACCGCAGCAGCACCGGTCCGTGTCGCCCCCGCCCCCGAACCGGTGCCCCAGCCTGTTCCCGCCCAGCCTGTTCCCGCCCCGCCCCCGCCGCTCTCCTCTGCCGAGCCGCCCAGCCCGGAGCCACCCGGCTCCAGCCCGGCCAGCCCTGAGCCGCCCCGCCCGGAGGGCCCCAGCCCGGAGGACCCACCGGCTGATCCCGAGGACTGGAGTGACGAGCTCGCCGAGGTGGATCTCCAGCTCAGACGGCTGCGCTGGGGGCGGGAGCAGGAGGCCATCTACCTGGAGCGGGTGTTCGGCCATCCCAGCCGCGGTCGGCTGGTGCGCTACGCCGACCTGCTCAGCTACCGCCAGGCCCTGCTGCAGCTGGAGCCGGGCAGTGATCCCGCCCAGGCGCGTCCGCCGCTGCGGCGGCCGGAACTGCTGGCCCAGTGTGATCAGCTGCTGGGCCAGCTGGGCTGGCGGGCGGCCCAGGGCAGGGAGTTCCTGGAGCGGCACTTCTCCCACACCAGCCGCCAGCAGCTCAGCGACCAGCAGTTGCTGCACTTCAACATGCTGCTGGAGGGCGTGATGATCGGCGAGCCGCCGCCACCGCCGCCGCCTTGAGCGGTGATCAGCGCCGCTGGCGGCACTCCTTGCCCAGGAGGGCGATGCCCAGCTCCAGGCGGTGCTGGTTGGCGTAGGCCTCCCGCTCCAGGGCCCGCTCCAGCGGGGAGGCGCTGGCATAGACCGGATCCCCCAGGTGCCGCTGGCTCTGGACATCGAGCTGGTTGGAGAGCCCGAGCAGCTGCGGCTGGGCGGCCGGGCCACCGCGGCGGCAGCTCTGGGCCACGTGGATCGCCTCGTGGTTGAGCACCCGGGCGAATTCGACGCTGCCGTTGCTCACCACTCCCGGCTGAATCCGGATCGTGCGGGCGGCCGGGTCCCATTCGGCCGCCGCCCCCCGCTTGATCGGTGGACCCAGCACGATGCGCACCCCCACCCGCTCCAGGGCGGGGATCAAGGTGGTGATCGCCAGGCGCTCCGACCGGAACTCCGGCGGGTTGAGCAGCCGCTGCTTGATCTGCTCAACGGTGAGCAGCGGGTCATCGGCGCGGCGTTTGTAGAGGTAGCGAAAGCCGCCGCCAGGCAGCGGAATGGCCCGGGGCCGCCAGCTCTGATCCGCCAGCCTGAGCGAGTTCAGCAAGGGCGCCAGATCGGCGGAAGCCACCACCACATCGCCGGGTCTGGGCGGTGCCGGCGCCCTCGACAGCCACAGCTCCTGAAGCTGGAACGGCAGAGCGTCCAGCGCCGCCAGGGTTGGCAGCGTCTGTGGCGGCGGCGACCAGGCCCAGACGGCGGTCCCGGCCAGGCCGACACCGATCAGCAGGCTCGCCAGGCGGCCATCGCGGCGGCGGCGGCGACGTTGGGGAGGTTGAGGGCGGTGAGGGCGGTGAGGGCGGGCCAGGGACTCCGGACGCAGAAGGAGTGCCTCCATGCTGACGGGGAGCTGGCAGGATCGAAGTCCGTGCCCGCTCCGCCCTGATGCCCCTCACCGCCCTGGTGCGCCAGCTGGAGCAGGTGCCCCTCACCGGTGAGGTGCTCGAACGCAGCCGCAGGCCCGAGCGGCTGCGCCTGAGCGGCGCCGGCCGGGCTGGTCGGGCTCTGATCGCCAGCGCCCTGGCCCGGCTGGCCGGGGCGCCCCTGCTGGTGGTGGTGCCCACCCTGGAGGAGGCGGGACGCTGGAGCGCCCTGCTGGAGCTGATGGGCTGGCCCAGCGCTGCCCTCTACCCCACCAGCGAGGGGTCACCCTATGAGCCCTTCGATCCCACCAGTGAGATCACCTGGGGTCAGCTGCAGGTGCTCAGCGAGCTGGTGGATGGGGGTTGGCGGGGGGCGATCGTGGCCACCGAGCGGGCCCTGCAGCCCCATCTGCCGCCGCCGGCCGCCCTGGCCGCCCGCTGCCTGAGCCTGCGCAAGGGTCAGCTGGTCGACCTCGAGGAGCTCGCCGCCACCCTGGCGGGCCTGGGCTACGAGCGGGTGCCCACGATCGAGCAGGAGGGCAGCTGGAGCCGTCGCGGCGACATCGTCGATCTGTTCCCGGTGAGCGCCGAGCTGCCGGTGCGGCTGGAGTTCTTCGGTGACACGCTCGAGAAGCTGCGCGAGTTCGACCCGGCCACCCAGCGCTCGCTGGATCCGATCGAGGCGGTGCGGCTCACCCCCACCGGCTACGGCCCCCTGGTGGCCGATGCCCTGCGGCAGACGATGCCGGCTGAGCTCGAAGGCCTGCTCAGCCCGGAGGCGCTCGAGCAGTTGCTGGAGGGCGGCACACCCGAGGGAATGCGACGGCTGATGGGGCTGGCCTGGGAGCAGCCGGCCTCCTTGCTCGATTACCTGCCACCCCACAGCCTGATCGCCATTGATGAGCGGCGCCAGGGGCTGGCCCACGGCCAGCAGTGGTTCGAGCACGCCGCCGCCCAGCATGACGATCTGGATCTGCCTGCCCTGCACCGGCCGATCATCGAGGCCCTGAAGGCGGCTGAAGCCTTCGCCGGCTTCGATCTGGCCGAGCTGAACGAAACCGACCGTCACCCGAACAGCTTCGATCTGGCCAGCCGCGCCGCGGTCGCCCATCCCAACCAGTTCGGCCGCCTGGCGGCCCTGGTGAAGGGCCACCAGCAGGAGCGCACCAGGGTCTGGCTGGTGTCGGCCCAGCCGTCGCGGGCGGTGGCGCTGCTGGAGGAGCACGACTGCATCGCCCGCTTCGTGCCCAACCCCCACGACTTCCCGGCGATCGAGCGGCTGGTGGAGCAGAACACGCCGGTGGCGCTGAAGCTCAGGGGCACCGCCGAGCTGGAGGGGCTGCAGATGCCGGCCTGGAAGCTGGTGCTGCTCACCGACCGGGAATTCTTCGGCCAGCACAGCCTGGCCGCCACCGGCTATGTGCGCCGGCGCCGCAAGGCGGCCAGCCGCACGGTGGACCCCGGCAAGATGCTGCCCGGCGACTTCGTGGTGCACCGCAACCACGGCATCGGCCGCTTCCTGAAGCTGGAGAAGCTGGCGATCAGCGGCGAATCCCGCGACTACCTGGTGGTGCAGTACGCCGACGGCACGCTGCGGGTGGCCGCCGACCAGCTGGGCAGCCTGGGCCGCTACCGCGCCAGCACCGACACGCCGCCGGAACTCAACCGCATGGGCGGTGTGGCCTGGGCGAGGGCGAAGGAACGGGCGCTCAAGACGGTGCGCAAGGTGGCGCTCGATCTGGTCAGGCTCTACGCCGAGCGCCACCAGTCGCCGGGGTTCGCCTTCCCCCCCGATGGCCCCTGGCAGAGCGAACTGGAGGATTCCTTCCCCTATGAGCCCACGCCGGATCAGGTGAAGGCGATCGCCGAGGTGAAGCGCGACATGGAGAAGCCCGAGCCGATGGACCGGCTGGTCTGCGGTGATGTGGGCTTCGGCAAAACGGAGGTGGCGATCCGGGCGATCTTCAAGGCCGTCACGGCCGGCAAGCAGTGCGCCCTGCTCGCCCCCACCACGGTGCTGGCCCAGCAGCACTGGCGCACGCTCAGCGAGCGCTTCGCCCCCTATCCGCTCAAGGTGGCGCTGCTCAACCGCTTCCGCACCAGCGCCGAACGTCGCACGATCCTCGATGGCCTCGTGGCGGGGAAGGTGGATGTGGTGGTCGGCACCCACCAGCTGCTCGGCAAGGGCACCCGCTTCCAGCAGCTGGGGCTGCTGGTGGTGGATGAGGAGCAGCGCTTCGGGGTGAACCAGAAGGAGAAGATCAAGGCGCTCAGAAAAGACGTGGACGTGCTGACGCTCTCGGCCACCCCGATTCCGCGCACGCTCTACATGAGCCTCTCGGGGGTGCGGGAGATGAGCCTGATCACCACGCCGCCGCCGCTGCGCCGCCCGATCAAGACCCACCTCGCCTCCCGTGATGAGGAGGCGGTGCGCAGCGCCATCCGCCAGGAACTCGACCGCGGCGGCCAGGTGTTCTACGTGGTGCCGCGGGTGGAGGGGATCGAGGAGGTGGCGGGGCAGCTGCGCGAGATGCTGCCGGGCCTCAAGCTGCTGGTGGCCCACGGCCAGATGGCCGAAGGGGAACTGGAGAGCGCCATGGTGGCCTTCAACGCCGGTGAGGCCGACGTGATGCTCTGCACCACGATCATCGAAAGCGGCCTGGATATTCCCCGGGTGAACACGATCCTGGTGGAAGATGCCCATCGCTTCGGCCTCGCCCAGCTCTATCAGCTGCGCGGCCGGGTGGGCCGCAGCGGCGTGCAGGCCCACGCCTGGCTGTTCTATCCCGGTGATGCCTCGCTTTCCGAGGCGGCCCGGCAGCGGCTGCGGGCCATCCAGGAGTTCGCCCAGCTGGGCTCCGGCTATCAGCTGGCGATGCGCGACATGGAGATCCGCGGCGTGGGCAACCTGCTGGGGGTGGAGCAGAGCGGCCAGCTGGAGACGATCGGCTTCGACCTCTACATGGAGATGCTTCAGGAAAGCCTCGCCGAGATCCAGGGCCAGGACATCCCGGTGGTGGAGGACACCCAGATCGACCTGCCGATCACCGCCTTCATCCCGGCCGACTGGATCACCGAGGCCGACGAGAAGATGGCCGCCTACCGGGCTGCGGCGGGCTGCGGCGGCAAGGCCGAACTGCTGGAGCTGGCGGCCGGCTGGATCGACCGCTACGGCGCCCTGCCGGCGCCGGTGGCCAGCCTGCTGCAGCTGATGGAGCTCAAGCTGATGGCCAGGCGCTGCGGCTTCTCGCGTCTCAGGGCCGAAAAACCCAACCTGGTGCTCGAAACCCCGATGGAGGAGCCCGCCTTCCGGCTGCTGCGCCAGGGCCTGCCCCAGCACCTGCACGGCCGGCTGGTGTATCAGGGCGGTGCCGGCAGCACGGCCAAGGTGCTGGCCCGTGGGCTCAGTGTGCTCCCCGCCGCCCAGCAGCTCGACACCCTGATGGCCTGGCTTCAGGCGATGGCCGAGCAGCTCCCCGGTGCCGATGGCCTCAGTGACGCCCAGCGGGCGGAGCAGCAGAAGGCGAGGAATGAGGCGGTGCTGGTGGTGTGAGGTGGGCGTGAGGGGGGGCTCAGCGGTGCATCAACCCCCCGATGGCAAGGGCCTCCTTATGAGTACCCCATGGCACTGAACACTCTCATTGCCATGGTTCCTGCATCCCAAGATCGAGGGCTACGGAGATCCGCTGCAGCACATCCGCCAGCTGATCTGGCGTGATGCGTCCAAGGGGGCCTTCCAGGTTGATGACATCCACGGTGGTTGGATGCCAGGCCATCGCATAACTGCGGTGGTGAAGCCCATTCGCTGGGCTGGGATCCAACGCCACCCCCAGAAGATGGCCATTCAGACGGGGATCACGGCTGAGGGGAACGACAACCCGGCGGGTGCTGGCGTGGTGGGCGGCCTCCGGAGAAATCACCAGCACGGGCCGAGCTTTTGTATCGCCAAAACTTCGGTTGCGGGGCCAGCGGTAGATCCGACCCCGTTCAGCCATCCAGCCGCTCCAGAGCCTCGGCTCCCATGATCACGGTGTCCCTGCCGGCCTCATTCAGGTCACCGCCCTGAAGTTGGGCCAAACCGGTGTAGGCCAGCTGAAGTGCCACGAGCTGCCGGTGGTGGAGCCAGAGGCTGATCGCCTCGCTCACTGCCGCTGAGCGGTTGGCACTGTTGGCATCGAGGTCCGCGAGCAGGCCTTCCTCAAGGGAGACGCTGATCGAGCGCGTAGCCATGGCGATTGCCGGAATTCATAGCTTTTATTCTATGAGTCATTGGGGCATGGAGGCTGGCATCCAGCCTGTGTCGCGCTTGGCAGCCAGCCCTGCACGTCCCACTCAGACAAGCTCTGCCCGGAGTTCCGCACGGCACCTGACGTGCACCCGATCAATGGCCCAGTCCCTATGAGAGCTGATGGGCTGATCAAGCCGCTTTCCATTGCTGAAAGGAATGGCCAACCCTGCTCAGCTCACCGGCTGCTGAGCGATCCTGCTGATGTAGGCCGTGATCATGTGATCACTGATCAGGCTGGTGAAACCCTCCTGGGTTCCAGCGCCGCCTGTTTCGGCCTGGAGCCGTTGCTGGAGTTGCCTGAACTGCTCGGTGTTGAGCGGTTGGCTCTCTGTTCCCCAGGCGCTGGCGGTGCTGCTGGTGGATTCGCGGCCGGCCAGGCGATACAGCTGGCCGGCGTGCCGGTAGCCGGGCGGCACCCGGCTCACCACGTCGGCACCGTTGACGTGGCGGAAGTAGCGAGCCTCGAACTGGCGTTGCACGAAGCTGGCGAAGGCGGCCTTGCCCGCCATCGGCTGGCCGAAGGTGTGCAGCGCGTGCAGGGGCAGCTCACCCACCCAGCTGGCGGCGGCCAGCACGGCGATCGCCCCGCCGAGGCTGTGGCCGGTGATCACAAGCCGGCGGTCGGGAGCGGATCGCAGGATCGCCTCGATCTCCTGCTGCAGCGCCCGGAACTGCTCCAGGAAGCCGGCATGCACGGGCCCGAACCGGCCGCTGTCCGTGCTCAGCAGCTTCAGATTGCTGAGCCAGTCGGCCACGCTCTCGGTGCCGCGGAAGCTCACCAGCACCAGATCCTCGCTGCCTGCCACGAAACACTGGGCCGGGCCGTCGCTGATCGGCTCACAGCTGCTGAAACCCCACTCCAGGGCACGTGCCTGCACGGTCGCCGCCGGTTCATAGGCCAGCTGGCAGGCCAGGGCGAGCGAGAGCGCCGTGTCCCAGCTGAAGCTCTCGCGGCTCAGCGAGGCGAGCGAGAACGGCGCGCTGACCGCCGCCGCTGCCTCCGGGGGTTGGCGGGGGCGGCCCCAGCCGAACAGTTCTGCGGCTTCGAGCGCTGGCTGGGCGGCGCCGAAGCGCACACTCACCTGCAGGGGGATGGTCCAGGTGGCCACTCCGGCTTCGAGCCTGGCTGGCAGCAACGCCTCGCCGGCAGGCGACGGCGGCAGATCCGGCAGAGCCGCCGGCGGTCGATCCGCCAGCACCGCAGGGGTGCTGGGCGTGAGCATTTCCTCCACCAGCCGCCTGCCTTCGGGCGAGAGCGGCTGCTGCTGCACATGGGCCACCAGGCGGCTGATCCGCACCCCCTCGTTGGCGATCCAGGCCACCCGTTGCTCGCCCATCCACTCCTCCCAGTGGCGGCCGTCGAGCGCCAGGATCCGGCCCTCGGGTGAGCGCTGCGGCACGCCGGAATGGTGCAGGGCCACCACTTCCCACTGGTCGTTGAACACCGGTGCGCCGGACGATCCCGGTGCCGTGTCGGTCTTGTAGTGGAGGAACAGCTCCAGCTCATCCACCACCTGGTTGTGGCGAATGGCCAGCTGTTTTGGTTCACCGTTCGGGTGCTGAATGATGTTCACCGTTTCGCCCACCATCAACTTGCCGATCTGGGGGATCAGCGGCAGCCAGCCATAACGGCCCAGGCGCGAATCCCGGCGCAGGGCGACCAGCGTGTAGTCCCGCTGCTGGTCGGTGAGGAAGAACTCCTCCGGCGCGAACGGGAACACCTGGCTGGGCTGCATCTCGCCGCCGGCGCTCTCCTGGAAGTTGAACTCAGCCAAACTGGCGGCTGCGCTGGCCGCTGTGGCCAGCACATGGTTGTTGGTGAGAAACAGGCGGGGCGAAACCAGAAAGCCCGACCCGTAGCCCTCGGCGCGGCCCTGCCCATCGCGGATCTGCACCCGCGCCACCGCCCGCGCCACCTGCACTCCCTGTTCCAGGAAGCGGATGCCGATCAGGTCGTTGGTGCCCATCACCCGCTCCAGCGACCGGGGAAAATCCCGCGGCGCCAGCCCCGGGCCGGCCGCGCTGAAGCCGCACTTGATCGCCCCGAGCTGTTCCACCAGCTGCGGATCGGCATGGAGCCGCTTCAGCCGTTGCTCCACCAGCTCCGGATCATTGGCCGCCAGCACCCCCTGCTCCTGGATCAGGCGCCCGGTGCGCTCCCGTTGCTCGCTGCGCTGCTCGTAGCGGGCCGTTGTCTCGCGCAGGAGATCGTCGATGGTCTGCACGGCAAGGGCTCTCGTCGACCTGCGGCAACCTAGGCGTGAATGGCGGCTGCGCCGCCGAATCGTGACCGGATCACCCAGTTCGCCCCGGCTGCGGCCATGCTGCCGCCATGACTCAGCCCCTGCCGGTGACGCTCCTGGGCTACGCCGCCGCCACGCTCACCACCTTGAGCTTTTTCCCCCAGGCGATCAAGACAGTGCGCAGCGGCGACACCCGCGGCATCTCGCTGCGGATGTATCTGCTGTTCACGATCGGAATCACCGGCTGGGGCATCTACGGCCTGCTCACCGAGGACGGCCCGCTGATCGTGGCCAACGGCCTCACCCTGATTCCGGCGCTGGTGGTGCTGGAGCGGAAGCTGCAGGCGCTGCGCTGTGGACGCGACCGGCTCTGGTGACACGCACGGCTTGCCGCAAAAAATCGTTACAATTTCCGCACATGGAGCTGATCATGGGCGAACTGATGGATCTGGGTGGTGCATCGATGGGATCCCAGGCCGGCTGGCAGCTGGTTTCGGTGCTGGCCAGTGCCATGGCCCTCGGTCTGTTCGCCCTCTTCCAGAACGATCAGGAGAACGACGATGACGATTCCAATCCCGGTGGCGGGCTGATGCAGCCGGTGAGTGGAGCGGCCTGATTCCTTGTGCTGGCTGGCTGGCCGCCCTGTCGGCTCAGCGAGCCGGCAGGGCGGTAGGAAGCGCTGAAGGCAGGTTGGCGCTGGTGGGGCTGAACGGTTTGGCCGGTGCCTTGCCCACCAGGCGCAGCTGCTTCACCAAGGTGTTCTCGGCCTCCTTGTACTGACCGTCCTTGCGGGTGCCGATCTCATCGAACTTGAGGTTCTGGATCTCCTGTTCGCTCAGCTTCACCAGCACATCGGGCTTGATGCCGTGCTTGTGAATGTCCCGGCCGCTGGGCGTCAGGTACTTGGCGATCGTCACCGTCATGCCGGAGCCGTCGGAGAGGCCCCGCACCGATTGCACCAAGCCCTTGCCGAAGGTCTTCTGGCCCACCAGCACACCGCGCTTGTTGTCCTGCAGCGCACCGGAGAGGATCTCGCTGGCACTGGCTGAGCCCTCGTTCACCAGGATCACCACCGGCGCCTTGGTCAGGGCCCTGCCGTTGGCGCGCTTGATGTCCTGAATGCCGTCGCGGGTGCGGGTGGAGACGATGATCCCCTCATCAAGCCACTGACGGGCAATCTCCACGCTGGCCACCAGCAGTCCGCCGGGATTGCTGCGCAGGTCGAGGACGTAACCCTTCACCCCCTTGCTCTCCAGATCCTGGAGCGCGGCCCGCATGTCCTTGGCGGCGTTGGCGTTGAACTGCTTGAGGCGGATGTAGCCCACCTTCACCCCATCCGGGGTGGTGTTGATCTGGTGCTCCACGGCGTGGAGCTCGATCCGCTCCCGGGTGAGCGGCACGGTGAGCAGCTGGTTCTTGCGGCGCATCTCCAGGGTCACCGACGTGCCGGCCTGGCCCCGGATCAGCTTGACCGCGTCCTCGGTGGTCATCCCCTTGGTGCTCTTGCCGTCGATCGAGACGATCACGTCCTTCGGCAGCACTCCGGCCCGCGAGGCGGGTGAGCCGTCGATCGGTGACACCACCACCAGCTCCTTGGTGTCCTTGTCGAGGCTCAGCTGGATCCCCACCCCGGAGAGTTCCCCCGAGGTGTCGATCTGCATTTCCTTGAACTCCCGCGGATCCATGAAGCGGGTGTAGGGATCATCGAGGGTGCCGAGCATCCCCCGGATCGCCTCGTAGCTTTCCTTGGTGTTGCCGTAACTCTTGGCCAGCAGGTCACGGCGCAGCTTGCGCCACTGCTCCGGGGTGTACTTGCCGGTGGTGTCGAGGTAGTCGCGGAAGACGATCTGCCAGGCCTGATCCATCACCTCCTTCGGGCTGTCGGTGATCAGGGAGGCGGAACTCGGAGCCATGAACCACTCCCCGCCGACCACCGCTGCCGCCGTGCAGGCGCCGATCCCCGCCAACACGAGCAGGCTGGTGCGACCATTGGCCATTGGCGAAGACTCCGGGCACCGTGAGTGGAAGCTTCAAGCTAGCCCCCCCGGTTGGCCTCAGCACAGGGGGATGGCCGGTTGCAGCCACGTCTGGATGTGACCCGGCCACCCGGCGCTGGCCCAGCGGCCTCAGGGATCGACCCAGCGGCCGTCTTCCTTGATCAGGGCGATCAGCGCCTCCACCCCTTCGGCTTCCGGTACCCGGCGGATTTCGTCGCGGCCGCGGTAGAGGGAGATGGTGCCGGGGGTCTTGCCCACGTAGCCGTAGTCGGCGTCGGCCATTTCGCCGGGGCCATTCACGATGCAGCCCATCACGGCGATGTCGAGGCCGGTGAGGTGGGCGGTGGCGTTGCGCACCACATGCAGCACCTCCTCCAGGTTGAAGAGCGTGCGGCCGCAGCTGGGGCAGGCCACATACTCCACCATCGTTTTGCGCAGGCCCAGGGCCTGCAGGATCGAGTAGCAGACCGGAATCTCCTTCTCCGGCGCCTCGGTGAGCGACACCCGGATCGTGTCGCCGAGGCCCTCGGCCAGCAGGGTGGCGATGCCGGCGGTGCTCTTGATGCGGCCGTAGTCGCCGTCGCCGGCTTCGGTGACGCCCAGGTGCAGCGGGTAGTGGAAGCCGGCGGCGTCCATGCGGTCGGCCATCATCCGGTAGGCGGCCAGCATCACCGGGGCCCTTGAGGCTTTCATCGACACCACGATGTTGTGGAAGTCGAGGCGATCGCAGATCTGGATGAACTCCATGGCGCTCTCCACCATCCCCAGCGGCGTGTCGCCGTAGGTGAACAGCATCCGCTCGGCCAGCGAGCCGTGGTTCACGCCGATGCGCAGCCCCTTGTCCTGCTCCTTGAGCAGGCTCACCAGCGGTTCGAGCGTGGCCTGGATGCGCGCGCCGATCGCCGCCACTTCCTCGGGCGTGAACTCGGTGCGGTTGGGATCGGGCTTGTCGAACACATACAGGCCCGGGTTGATCCGCACCTTGTCGACGTGCTGGGCCACCTCCAGGGCGATCTTCATGCCGTTGTGGTGCACATCGGCCACCAGCGGCACGGGTTGATAGCTGTCTTCGAGGCGCTTGCGGATCTCCCCTACCGCCCGGGCATGGCCCAGGCTCGGCACTGTGAGCCGCACGATCTCGCAGCCGGCTTCGTGCAGGCGGCGGATGCCGGCGGTGGCACCGGCGATGTCGAGGGTGTCCTCGTTGATCATCGACTGCACCACCACCGGGTGCTCGCTGCCCACCCAGACATCACCCACCCGCACACTGCGGGTTTTGCGGCGGGTGATCACCGTGTCGTAGCGGGGGTTGCTGGCCCAGTCGGCGGGTAGGCCCGCAAGGCTGGTGTCGGGGCGGGCGAGGGTGCCGGTCATCGCGGGTGGGCCGGGGTTGGCCAAAGCCTGTCACAGCGGCCAGGGAACTGACGATCAAGCGATAGGGGCGATCAGGGCTGCCCCAGGCTTCAGCAATGAGCCTTCAGCCCTCAGCCCAGTCTTCTGGATGATCGAGCCGCCGCTTCACCGCCTGCAGATCCTGCAGGGTGTGCCACTTCGGCGTGTTCGGCTGGCTGGAAGGATTGCGGAGCAGATAGGAGGGGTGAAGGATCGGCAGGCAGCAGCGCCCCTGCCAGCATTGCCACTGGCCCCGCAACCTTGTGATGCCGCCCTTGATTCCCAGCACCGCCTGCACAGCCGTGGCGCCGGCCAGCAGGATCACCTGGGGTTGCACCAGCTCCACCTGCTCCAGCAGCCAGGGCAGGCAGGCCGCCATTTCCTCGCGGGTGGGTTTGCGGTTGCCGGGCGGCCGGCACTTCACCACGTTGCAGATGTAGGCATCACGATTGGTGTCAATCGCTACGGTCGCCAGCAGCTGATCGAGCAGCCGGCCGGCCCGGCCCACGAAGGGGAAGCCGGTGGCATCCTCTTCGGCGCCGGGCCCCTCGCCGATCACCATCAACCGGGCGGTGGGGCTGCCGCGGCTGACCACCACCTGCACACGGCCTTCAGCTAGGCCACAGCGGCGGCAGGCCGCGCAGGCCGCCTGGAGGCGGCTGAGCCGTCCGGGGCTGGGCCAGCCGGGATCGATCAGCGTCAGGCAAGATGACTTCTTCATTTCACGCGCTCCATTGCCTGAGTGCCACCGCCCATGTTGCGGTCGAACGCTGCGACGACGCTGATGCCCTGCCCGTTGAATCTGTCGGCAAGGGCGATCGCTCTGCAGCCCTCGCTCACCCTCGCCATCTCGGCCAGGGCCCGTGCGCTCCGGGCCGACGGATACGACATCTGCAGCCTCAGTGCCGGCGAACCGGATTTCGAAACTCCCGCCTTCATCCGCGAGGCGGCCAGTGAGGCCCTCGCCCGTGGTGCCACCCGCTATGGCCCCGCCGCCGGCGAACCGGCCGTGCGCCAGGCGATCGCCACCAAGCTCAGCGATGAGAACGGCATCCCCACCACCCCCGATCAGGTGCTGGTCACCAACGGCGGCAAGCAGGCCTTGTTCAATCTTTTCCAGGTGCTGCTCGGCCCTGGTGATGAGCTGCTGCTTCCCGCTCCTTACTGGCTGAGCTACCCCGAGATGGCCCAGCTGGCCGGGGCCTCGGTGCGGCTGCTGCCGAGCGAGGCCAGTGATGGTTTCCGCCTGCGCCCGGAGCTGCTGGAGGCTGCGATCACCCCGGCCAGCAAGCTGCTGGTGCTGAACAGCCCCGCCAACCCCACCGGCATGGTGATCAGCCGCGCTGAGCTGGAGGGGCTGGCAGCGGTGCTGCGGCGCCATCCCCAGGTGGCGGTGGTCTGCGACGAGATCTATGAGTTCCTGCTGGCGCCGGGCCAGCAGCACCACAGCTTCGCGGCGATTGCCCCCGATCTGCGGCATCGGGTGTTCGTGGTCAACGGCTTCGCCAAGGGCTGGGCGATGACCGGTTGGCGGCTGGGATACCTGGCCGGGCCCCGTGAGGTGATCGCCGCCGCCAGCGCCCTGCAGAGTCAGAGCACCAGCAATGTCTGCACCTTCGCCCAGTACGGCGCCCTGGCGGCTCTGCAGGGGTCGCGCCAGTGCGTTCAGGCGATGGCCGAACAGTTCAACCAGCGCCGCCGCCTGCTCAGTGATGGTCTGCGGGCCCTGCCTGGAATCCGGCTGAAGCCTCCCCAGGGCGCCTTCTACGCCTTCCCGGATGTGGGCAGCTACGGGCTCGATTCGATGCGGTTCTCCAACCAGCTGCTCGAACAGGTGGGTCTGGCGGTGGTGCCGGGGGTGGCCTTCGGCGACGACCGCTGCATCCGGCTCTCCTGCGCCGCCTCCCCCGCCACCATCACCGATGGCCTGGCCCGCCTTGAGCGTTTCCTGGCCAGCCTCTGAAATCCCCCCCTTTTTTCTGATGTCATCTCCTTTCCGCCGCCCTGTCCTGCGGCTCCGAGAACGTTCGACCGCCGTGCTGGCTGGCCTGGCCATGCTGCTCCTGCCGGCGGTCCTCCCCCCTGTCACCCCCGCCGCCGCACCGCTCCTTCCCGGCGCCCAGGCCCAGCAGAAGCTGCTGCGGATCAGCGCCATTCCTGATCAGAAGCCCGAAACCCTCAACCGCCTCTACCCCCTGCTGGCGAACGAACTCAGCCGCAGCCTCGGCGTGCCGGTGAAGTACGTGCCAGTGACCGATTACACCGCCGCCGTGAGCGCCTTCCGCCGCGGCGATCTGGATCTGGTCTGGTTCGGAGCCCTCACCGGTGTTCAGGCCCGGCTGCAGAAGCCCGGCGCCAGGGTGATCGCCCAGCGCGACATTGACACCTCCTTCCAGAGCTTCTTCATCGCCAACACCGCCAGTGGCATCAAGCCGATCGCCAACCAGAAGGGGCTGAGCGTGCTCAAGGGCAAGCGCTTCACCTTCGGTTCGGAGAGCTCCACCTCCGGTCGGCTGATGCCCCAGTACTTCCTCGGCCAGGCCGGTGTGCGGCTGAGCGATTTCGCCGGCGGCGCCCCGGGCTTCAGCAGCAGCCACGACGCCACGATCGCCCTCGTGCAGAGCGGCGCCTACCAGGCGGGGGTGGTGAACGAGGAGGTGTGGCAGAGCAATCTCAGCTCCGGCAAGACCGACCCGAAGAAGGTGATCGTGATCTGGCGAACCCCCGGTTACGCCAACTACCACTGGCTCGCCCAGCCGAATCTCGACCAGCGCTTCGGCAAGGGCTTCACCGCCAGGCTCCAGTCCACCTTCGTGAATCTGCGCGCCAGTAATCCCCAGCAGGCCCAGATCCTTGATCTGTTCGGTGCGAAGCGCTTCATTCCGGCGACTCCGCGGCTGTACGACCCGATCGAGAAGGTGGGCCGCGAGATCGGCAAGATTCGCTGAGCGATGAACCGCTCCGGCTCGCCATCGGGCCCTGGGTCCGGCTCGCCATCGCTGGTGCTGGAGCTTCGCGATGTCACGGTGCCGGGCCGGGGCGCTGATCGCCTGGCGGGGGTTTCCCTGCAGTTGCGGGCAGGCGAGCGGGTGGCCCTGCTCGGCGCCAGCGGTGCCGGCAAGAGCACCCTGCTGGCCGTGGCCAACGGCCTGCTGCAGCCCAGCGGTGGTGAGCTGTTCTGGGAGGGGGCGCCACCGGCCCGCTCCCAGCGGCTGCGGCAGCGGCAGCGGGCCCGGATCGGCACCCTCTGGCAGGACCTGCGCCTGATCGAGGAGCTCAGCGTCCAGCAGAACCTCAACGCTGCCCGACTGGCGGAGTGGGGCTGGCCCCGGGCCCTGCGCAACCTGCTGCAGCCTCTCGAGACAGCGGCCAACGCCGCCGCCCTGCGCCAGGTGGATCTGGATTCAGCCCTGCTGCCCCAGTCGGTCACGGCCCTCTCCGGCGGCCAGCGTCAGCGGCTGGCGATCGCCCGGCTGCTGCGTCAGCAGCCGACCCTGTTGCTGGCCGACGAGCCCCTGGCCCACCTCGATCCACGCCTGGCGGCGGAGTTGCTGACCCTGCTGCTGCGCCAGGCCACCGCCCCGCGCGCCCTGCTGCTCAGCCTGCACCGGCCTGATCTGGTTAGTGGTTTCGACCGGGTGCTCGCCCTCAGGGCGGGCCGGCTGGTGCTGGATGCGCCCCCGGCGGCGCTTGATGCCGCCTTGATCCAGTCGCTCTACGGCGCCGAATCCATGCCCGCTCTGGCGGAGCCTCGATGACCCCCCTGGCCCCGGCCCAGCACCCCTGGTCGCAGCGCCGGCCCGCCGCACCGCTGCTGATGCTGCTGCCGGCCCTGGTGCTGCTTCCCCTGGCGGCGGTGCTGCCGGCTGTGGTCCATGGCGGCGGCTGGGAGCTGATCGGTCAGTTCGCCTTCGCCGCCATCACCCCCTCGGGCGATCCCGTCCTGCTGGCTTCCGCCCTGAGGGGGCTGGGGGTGACCGTGGCCGTTGCCCTGCTCGGCTGGGCCGTCAGCCTCGCCCTGGGGCTGGTGGGAGGGGTGCTGAGCTCCCGCACCGTCTGGCGGACGATGGCCGGGCAGGTATGGCCTGCCGGTGCCCTGCGGCGCTTGCTGGCGATCCCGCGCTCGATTCATGAGTTGCTGTGGGGTCTGCTGCTGCTGCAGCTGGTCGGCCTGCAG
The DNA here is from genome assembly GCF_025128115.1 of Synechococcus sp. CS-1326. Classification (NCBI taxonomy): domain Bacteria; kingdom Bacillati; phylum Cyanobacteriota; class Cyanophyceae; order Synechococcales; family Synechococcaceae; genus Synechococcus; species Synechococcus sp. CS-1326. The sequence goes on from NZ_JAHLYV010000025.1 coordinate 28,619, forward strand.
CCGGCCGTGGCGGTGCTGGCGATCGCCATCCCCTACGCCGCCCTGGTGGCGCGGGTGGTGAGCGACCTGCTCGATGCCTTGCCCACCGCTCCGCTCGAGGCCCTGCGCGCCGCCGGCGCCGACGGCCCCGCCGCCCTGCTCACCGCCCTGGGTCCGGCCCTGTTGCCGGGGGTGTTCAGCTATGGCGGGTACCGGCTGGAGTGTGCCCTGCGCAGCGCCACCCTGCTGGGGGTGTTCGGCCTGGGCGGCCTGGGCACGGAGTTGCGGCTCACCCTCCAGTCCCTGCAGTTCCATGAGCTCTGGACCTGTCTGTGGCTGCTGCTCGCTGTGATGCTGCTGCTGGAGGGGCTGGTGCGGCTGCTGCGCCGGCGCTGGGGCATGCCGGGCCGCTTCGGTCTGGCGGCCGGTGCCGTCGGCAGCCGTGGCCGTGAACTGCTGCTTGCCACGCTGGCCCTGCTGCCCGTCCTGCTGCTGCTGGCCCTGGCGCTCGGGGTGAACCCGGCGGCGTTGCTGGTGGTGCAGGCATTGCCGCCCTTCCATCCCGACTGGCCGGCGGTGCTTGCCCTGCCCTGGGGGGCGATGGTGGGCAGCACGCTGCTGCTCACCCTGCTGGCCGCCGCCCTGGCGGTGGGTGTCGCGCCGCTGCTCTTGCTGCTGGTCGCCCCCTGGCCATGGGGCCGGTTGCTGCTGCAGGGCCTCTGGGCCCTGGGGCGGCTCTGGCCGCCACCGCTGACGGCCCTGCTGATGTTGTTCGTGCTCAAGCCCGGCCTGATCACCGCGGCCCTGGCCCTCGCCTTTCACAACCTTGGTGTGCTTGGTCGCCTGCTGCTGGAAGCGGCCGACGCGGCTGGGGGGGGCGCCGAGGCTGCCCTGCGCTGCGCCGGCTGCGGACCGCGGCTCGCCCTGTTCTATGGCCGCTTCAGCGGCCTGTCCCGCTCCTACCTGGCCTATGGCGCCTACCGCGCCGATGTGATCCTGCGCGAAACCGTGGTGGTCGGGCTGGTGGGGTCGGCAGGGCTGGGAACCCTGTTGCTCGAAGCCCTCAGCTCCTTCGCCGTCGATCAGCTTCTTGCCCTGGTGGCGGTCTACGCCGCCCTGACCCTGCTGGGGGAGGATCTCAGCGACCGTGTCCGCCACCGGTTGCTGGCGGCCTGAAGCCTTGCATCGATTTCCCCCAGGTCCGCCTATCCCCCGCCCATGCCCCTAGCCATCCCCCGCAAGCTCGTGGTGCTGGGCGACAGCAGCGCCTATGGCTGGGGCGATCCCGACCACGGCGGCTGGTGCGAACGGCTCAGGCGCCACTGGATGGGCCTGCCGGACGGGCCGGTGCTCTACAACCTCGGGGTGCGGGGCGACGGGCTGGAGCGGCTGGCCGCCCGCCTGCCCGCCGAGGTGGGCTGCCGGGGCGAACTGCGGCGCCAGGCGCCCCAGGGCATCCTGATCAACATCGGCCTCAACGACACCGCCCGGGTGGGCCGCCGCGACGGCCGCCATCAGCTGGGCCCCGATGCGTTCCTGTTCGGCCTTCAGCAGTTGCTGCCCCAGGCCAGGGCGCTGGCCCCGGTGCTGGTGCTCGGGCTGGCGCCGGTGGATGAGGCGGTGATGCCCTACGCCGATTGCCTCTGGTACGACCTGGCCACGGTGCACCGCTACGAGCGGTTGCTGGAGGAGGCCTGCCTGGAGGCCGATCTGCCCTTCCTGCCGCTGCTGGAGCAGCTGCTCGCCGATCCCCACTGGCTGCGGCTGATCGATGCCGATGGCCTCCATCTCAACGCCGCCGGCCATCAGCGGGTCTATGAGCGGGTGATTCAGTGGCCTGCCCTGTTGCGCTGGGCCGAGCTGGAGACCGCGCTGGTCAGCACCCCAGGCCGCTGAACGGGGATCACCCGGATGGGGGAGAGAAGTTCCCCCGGCTGGGGAATGGCCTGGAAGGCCGCACCGGACAGAGGGTGAAACCACGGTTTTCACCCCCCTCTTTCCCGTGTCGGATCAGCCTTTCGCCTCCCTCAACGCCAGTCTCCTCGCGCGTTACCGCGCCAGTGCCGACCCCCGCGACCGCAACCGCATCGTCGAACTCAACCTTCCCCTGGTGCGCCAGGTGGCCGAGCGCCAGAGCCGCACCACCTCCCTGCCGTTCGAGGATCTGGTGCAACTGGGCTGCCTCGGCCTGATCCGGGCGATCGAGCGCTTCGATCCGCACCAGGCCCAGGCCCTCAGCAGCTATGCGGTGCCCTACATCCGGGGTGCCATGCAACACCATCTCCGCGACCATCACCAACCGTTGCGCTGTTCGCGCCAGTTGCGCGAACTCCACTGCCGCGGCCAGCGGCTGCAGCAGCAGTCGCCAGCCCTGAGCGAAGCCGAACTGGCGGCGGCGCTCGGCTGTCGCGTCGACCGCTGGCGGGAGGCCTGCGCCCTGCACCGCGCCCTGCGGATCCGCAGCCTCGATGCCCCTGCCGCCGCTGCGGATGGGGATGGTGGCGCCTTGCCCCTGCTGGCGCAGATCGAAGCGAGCCAGCCCCCCCACCCCTGCCGGCCCGACAGTTCAGTGGAGTCGCCCTGTTGCGACGCCGAACCCCAGGACTGGCTGCGTCGGCGCCTCGGTCGCCTTGATCCAGCCCACCGCCGGCTGCTGGAGGGGCGCGTGCTCGAGGGAGCCTCCTGGCGGGAGCTCGGCGAGCTGGTCGGCCTCAGGGCCCGGGCCGCCCAGAAGCGCTGTGAAACCCTGCTGGTCCAGCTGCGTCAGGAGATCGGAGTGGAGCTCGGTGAGCTGTTCACTCCGCCGTTGCGGCTGGAGGCAGGCGCGCTCCAGCTCAGGGCAGCAGCAGGGCCAGGGCGATCGCCAGCAGCGCGGCGATCAGGGTCTGCAGCCCATTGACCAGTTCATTGCTCAGCCAGGCCAGCCGGGGTTGAAGGGTGGCGCCGATCAGGCTTTCGAGCAGGGTGGCCACCAACCCGACCAGGGTCACCAGCCACCAGGCCGCCGCTGATGAGAGCACACCGAGGCCCAGCAGCAGCAGGGCCATGGTGCCGCTTCCCACCAGGCTGGCCAGGCTGCCCTCCAGGCTGATCGCCCCCTCCGTGCCCGGCGGCACGGGCCGCAGGCTGGTGATCAGCACCGTGGTGCGGCCCCAGCGCTTGCCGATCTCGCTGCCGCAGGTGTCCGCCAGTTTGGCGGCGAAACTGGCGCCGAAACCCAGCAGCAGCAGGCCCACCGGAGCGCCGGGTGGGGTGCACAGCAGGGCGAGGCCGGCCCCGGTCGCCGCTGATCCCCAGACGTTCTCAGGGCCGCGGCGACCGCCCCGCGCTTCGGCCAGCCCCGCGGCCTGCTTGCGTTGAAAGCCCATTCGGGTCACCAGGGAACCCAGGGCCAGATAGAGCACCACGGCCAGCCAGCCGCGCCAGCCCAGGCTCCCCCACAGCACGGTGCCGAGGATGCCGGCATGCACCCAGCCGGCACGGGTGAGCAGCGGCAGGCGCTGGGCCAGGGTGATCAGCAACCCATTCAGCCCCAGAGCCAGCAGCCAGGCGGCCACGGTCTGCGGGGGAAGGGGTGGCGGAGCCGTCCACCAGGTCATCGGGCCATCGGTGCAGCGACGCCTGCCAGTGTGGTCGGCGCCTGTTCTGTTGCACACCCCTAAGCCGGCGGCCGGGCGGAGGGGACGCGACGGATAATCGAAGCCACTGCCACACAGGGCCGACGCCATGGTGTTCAACCGCAAGGGTTCCTTTTTCCTTGACCTCGGTGGCGACGGCGCCAAGCCGGCTCCCGCCTCCGTGGCGCCCCAGGCTCCGGTTTCCCCAGCTGCAGAGAGCCCGGTGCTCCCAGCCGAGCCTGTCGCCAGCCCGGCACCGGCAGCCAGCCCCGCTCCGGCCCCTGGCCCCACCACCGCGGAGGCGATCGCCGCCGAGCTGCGCCGCGATCAGGAGAACCGTCCGGCCCCCTCAACGGTCACCTTTGCCCCGGAGCTGCTGATTCCCTCCGGTGCCCTGGCCCAGCCCCGCCGCCTCCCAGGCGCCAACCTGGCCGGCTTCAAGGCGATCGCCACCAGCCTCACCCGGGGCTGAGTTCAGCAGCCGTGCCGGCTGCTGCGCCACTGGCTGAGCAGGCTCAGGCCGGCCACCGCCGCTGTGGAGCAGCGCAGGATGCGGGGCCCCAGGCTCACCGCCCGCCAGCCGCTCTGTCCGGCCAGCTGCTCCTCCTGCGGCGTCCAGCCGCCCTCCGGTCCGATCGCCAGTGCCAGGGCCTCCGGTGCTTCCCCCGCTGAAGTGCCGGCCAGAAGCGAACCGAGCAGGGGAAGATCAGGCCGGCGGGTGGTGGCGATCAGGGCGAGGCCCTCCACCGGCCTGGCCAGCCAGCTTCCTGCTTCAACCAGCTCGCCCAGCTCCGGCTGCCAGAGCCGCTCGCTCTGTTCACCGGCCTCGCGCAGGATCGCCGGCCAGCGCCCCCGCCGCCGCTCTGCCCCCGGGCTGCTTCTCGCCGCCAGCAGGGGTTGGAGCTGATCGACCCCGAGCTCGCAGGCCATGCGGATCACCACGTCGCCATCGAGCCGGGGCACGGCCAGGGCCAGGCAGAGGCAGGGTCTGGCCGCGGGCTCCACTTCGAGTGGATGCTGGCGCGGTTGCTGCAGCTCAGCGGTTCGTGGATCGAGCAGCACGGCGCTCCAGAGCCGGCCGGCGCCGTCGGTGACGGCGAAGCGATCCCCCGGCCGGTAGCGCAGCGACCGGGTGAGATAGCGGCTTTCCTCGGCCGTGAGGGCGAGTCGATCGGCCAGACGGCCCGGATCGATCAGCAGACGGCGCAGTTCCCGGGCCATGGCGGTTTCTGTGGCGGGTTCTGTTCCAGCCGGCGGGCCGCTCAGCGGCCGCCGCCCAGCGGGAAGATCGCCTCCTCCTGCTCCTCCACCGGCCAGTCGTCGTTGACGCCGCCGATCACCAGCTCCTCGATCTCGGTCACGTCGTTGTCGAGCTGGCGCAGCACATTGATCAGCACATCAAGGGCCAGGCCGTCGCTGGTGCCGAGATCCATCCAGCAGCGGCCCCAGTCCTCCTGATACTCCAGTTCACCCATGTTGTGCATCAGGGCGGGAAGGGCCTTCTCTGCGTCATCGCCGTCGTAGGCCATCCAGCTCAGCTCGGCACCCTCCTCGTGCACCTGGAGGTTCTCGGCGTTGAAGCCGCCCAGCTTGCCCAGAAAGAACCAGCTTTCAAAGGCGGTGTCCACGTAGCTGCGCTCCCCCTGGCCGGGGGGTGCGGCAAAGCGCAGCCAGATCCAGCAGTTGAACGGATCCACGTCACGAAATCTGACCTCCATCACCAAGCGCCCACCGATCGGCACCCATCCAACAACGCCGTGCAAGCTGGAGCGACCCGATGCCGCCCATGCTCGAGCTCCAGGCCCTGCGCTACCGACCGGCCACCGCGGCGGCGGCGGTTCTTGACGGCGTGGATCTCTGCCTCAAGCCGGGAGAGCCTGCCCTGGTGGCGGGGCGCAGCGGCTCCGGCAAAACCACCCTGCTGGAGCTGATCAGCGGCCTGGCCGAGCCGAGCAGCGGCAGGATTCTCTGGGAGGGCGCGGTGCTCCAGGCCCGCCAGCGGCGCTGGTTGTGCGGGCTGGTGTTTCAGTTTCCGGAACGTCACTTCCTCGGACTCAGCGTCGGACAGGAGCTGAAGCTCGGCCAGCGCAGGCTGCCGGCCGAGCGGATCGAGGCGGTGCTGCATCAGGTGGGACTGGGCTCCCTCTCGCTTCAGCAGGCGCCGGAGCGGCTCAGCGGTGGCCAGCAGCGCCGCCTGGCCCTGGCGGTGCAGCTGGTGCGGGATCCGCGCGTGCTGCTGCTTGATGAACCCACCGCCGGCCTTGACTGGTCGGTGCGCCAGGAGGTGCTCCAGCTGCTGGGCCAGCTCAGCCGCGACCGGGTGCTGCTGGTGGTGACCCACGAGCCCGAGCTGTTCCGCGGCCTGATCAGCCACGGCTGGCGGCTGGAGCAGGGGGTGCTGCGACCGTTGCCGGCGCTCCGTACGATGGCCTGAGTTGGGGGTGGGCCGATGCCCGATCAGTTGGTGCGGGCCACGGCGGCCCAGGGGGGGATCCGGTTGGTGGCGGCAACCACCACGGTCACCACCCGTTACGCCCGTCGCCGTCACGGCCTCTCCTACCTGACCACGGCGTTGCTGGGCCGGGCGATGACGGCCGGCCTGCTGCTGGCCAGTTCGATGAAGGTGCGCCATGGCCGCGTCAACCTGCGCATCCAGTCGGATGGGCCGCTGCGGGGCCTGATGGTGGATGCCGGCCGGGATGGCAGCGTGCGCGGCTATGTGGGGGAGCCGGGGCTGGAGCTCGACCTGATCGAGACCGAGGCGGGGCTGCATGGCTTTGATTTCCGCAAGGCCACCGGCACCGGCTACCTGCATGTCGTCCGCGATCAGGGCAGGGGCGAGCCCTACAGCAGCACCGTTGAACTGGTCAGCGGTGGCATCGGTGATGACGTGGCCTCCTACCTGCTCCATTCCGAGCAGACCCCTTCCGCCCTGTTCGTCGGCGAGCAGATCGACAGCAGTGGCGTGCGTTGCGCCGGCGGTGTGCTGGTTCAGGTGTTACCGAAGGCGGCCAGTGAGCCGGCCCTGGTGGCGCTGCTGGAGGAGCGCTGCCGGGAGATCAGCGGATTCAGCCGTCGCCTGGCGGCCTGCTCCGGCAATCTCACCCTCCTGCTGGAAGACATTTTCCCGGACCTCGACCCGAGGCTGCTGGAGGATGCCGAGGCGCAGCAGGATGTCACCTTCCACTGCCCCTGCACCCGTCGGCGCAGTGTCGATGCCCTGCGGCTGCTGGGACCGGCCGAACTCAACGCCATCCTTGATGAAGATGGCCGCGCCGAGCTCACCTGCCATTTCTGCAATGAGGTGTATGGGGTGGAGGAGGCGGAACTGCGCGAGCTGATCAACGAGCTGGCGGTGGCCTGAGCTCAGGCGATCAGCAAGGCCCCCAGCAGCAGCAGCAGCAGGGCGGGCAGGCTCTGAACCTGCTCGGCGTCGATCGGCAGGCCCAGCGGCAAGGAAGGATCGAGCAGTTGCATCAGGCCGCCGCCCAGCAGCAGCCCCAGGCTGAGCAGGGCGAAGCTCCAGCCCACCGCCGCCAGGAAGCGGCCATTGCGCCGTTGCAGGTTCACCACCGTTACCCCGGTGGCCAGGGCCAGCAGCAGCTCGGCCGAGCCGGCAGGAGCCACCAGCAGCAGCAGGATCAACAGGCCATTGGCCACCAGCGGGAACCAGCGTTCACGGCCTTCGGCCAGCGCCAGGCTCGGCAGACTGAAGCTCGGGCGCGGCAGCTTCAGCTTGGCTCCGGCCAGCTGGGGCATGGCCGGCAGGGCGGGCAGACTGGGCCGAGAGGGGGTGCGGCCAACGATGGCCGGTTTGACCTCCTCACGCTTCGAGGCGGTCATGGCGGCACTGCTGACCTTGCCCTGCTGGCGCTCGCGCAGCCGCTCCATCAACACCGCGTCGTAGGCGGTTTCCACCTGGGCCTGGGCCTGGGCATCGCCGGAGAGAGCGTCGAGGCGATCGCGCCGGGCGGCCTGGACCTCGTCAAAACTGGCATCAGGGGCGATCCCCAGCCGCTCGTAGGGGCTGGAGCCACCAGCGCCACTGGGGGGTGGGGCGGAACCGTGGGTCATGGCCTCCGGTGCGGTGAACAGGGTGATAGGCCGAGCGTATCGAGGCGGGGCGCCCAGGAAGGTTCAGGGCAGGTGCTGCGACACGATTCAGAAGAGGGGATCACAGGCCTGATAGCCACCTGTTTCCTGCAGATCACGGCAGCGGGCCTCCGCTTCCGGGGGCGCCAGCCAGTGGCGGCTCTTGAGCAGGGGCATCTGGGGGGGCAGGTGGGTGCCTTCGAGCACCTCAACGTTTTCCTGACGCGCCAGGAAGTGGACGTAGTCGGAGCCGCCATCGCGGCGTGGCCGGACCAGCCAGTGGTGCTCGGGCAAAGCTGTTACCTTTCGTTGCAATGATTCTGGCGAAGTCAGGCCGCGGCCGTGACGCCAGCCGGGCTGCCGCCTCAGAGGGCGATCGGCTCCACCCCGCTCACCACCGGCGCCACGGCACTCAGGCCGAGGCCGGGGTGGTCGGCGCTTAGCTGGTTGAGGTTCCAGTCGTTCTTGAACAGCAGCACCGGCCGGTCCCAGGCATCCCGGACCGTTTTGCAATTGAAGATCCGGCCCACCGCCTCAAGGGCGTCCCAGCCGCCGCTCACCCAGCGGGCCACGGAAAAGCCCAGCGGCTCCAGCCGGGTTTCCACCCCGTATTCGTTCTCCAGCCGGTACTGCACCACCTCCATCTGCAGCTGACCGACGGCCGCCAGGATCGGATCGCGCTTGCTGGCGTCGGTGTCGTAGAGGATCTGCACCGCCCCCTCCTCGCGCAGCTCATTGACTCCCTTGCGGAAGCTCTTGAAGGCCGAAGGGTTGGGGTTGCGCAACCAGGCGAAGATCTCCGGGCTGAAGCAGGGAATGCCCTCGTATTCCACCTTCTGGCCCACGTAGAGGGTGTCGCCGATGGCGAACATGCCGGGGTTGTTGAGGCCGATCACATCACCGGGGTAGGCGGTTTCGACCACCTCGCGGTCCTGGCCGAACAGCTTCTGGGGGCGGGATAGGCGGATGGTGCGGCCGCTGCGGGCATGGCGCACGCTCATGTCCTTGTCGAAGCGGCCCGAGCAGACCCGCACGAAGGCGATGCGGTCGCGGTGGCGGGGATCCATGTTGGCCTGCAGCTTGAACACGAAGCCGCTGAATTCGGGCCGCAGCGGATCGACGGGGCCGTCGTGGCTGGTGCGGGCCACCGGCCGCTGGGCCAGCTCAAGGAAGGCATCGAGGAAGGGATGCACGCCGAAGTTGGTCATCGCCGAACCGAAGAACACTGGGCTGAGCTCACCGGCATGCACCAGCTCCAGGTCGAGGTCGGCACCGGCGCCGTCGAGCAGCTCCAGTTCCTCGATGGCCTGAGCCAGCAGTTCCGGCTCCACCAGCTCGGCCAGTTCGGGGCTGCCGGCGGCCAGGCGCCGCTCGGCGGCCTGGCGACCCCGCTCGGCCCGGGTGAACAGGATCACGTCGCGGCTGCGGCGGTCGATCACACCGCGGAAGCGGTCGCCGCTGCCGATCGGCCAGTTCACCGGCCAGCAGGTGAGGCCCAGCTCGCTCTCGATCTCATCGATCAGCTCCAGCGGCTCGCGCCCCGGCCGATCCATCTTGTTGATGAAGGTGAAGATCGGAATCCGCCGCATGCGGCAGACCTCGAACAGCTTGCGGGTCTGGGGTTCAAGCCCTTTGGCGGCGTCTTCCAGCATCACCGCGTTATCGGCGGCGGCCAGGGTGCGGTAGGTGTCCTCCGAGAAGTCCTGGTGGCCCGGGGTGTCGAGCAGGTTGATCGTGCTGCCGTCGTAGTCGAACTGGAGCACGGTGGAGGTGATCGAGATGCCGCGCTGCTTCTCCAGCTCCATCCAGTCGGAGGTCACCTTGCGCTGTTCGCCCTTGGCCTTCACTGCGCCCGCCTGCTGGATGGCACCGCCGTAGAGCAGCAGCTTCTCGGTGAGGGTGGTCTTGCCCGCGTCGGGGTGGGAAATGATCGCGAAATTGCGGCGCCGGGCCACAGCCTCAGCCAGGGCGGCCCTCTCGGGATCGGCGGCCTGGGCGGCCGGGGCTGAGGCTTGGGCTGTCATCCCCCCAGCCTGCCACCCCTGGTTGTGGCGAGCGGCCTGCGAAGCCGATCTAGCTTGAGGGAACCTGGGGCATTCACCATCAAACGCTTCTCAGCCCTGGCTCTCACCACCGCCCTGGTGATGAGTTCGGTGGTCTATGGCGCCGACCAACCGGCAGCAGAGACCACGGCGCCAGCAAGTGACAGGATCACGCTTGTGGAGAACGGGCTCAACGCCGCAACCACCAAGGCGCTCAACCAGTCCGCCAGCGCCGCCTTCGCAGAAACCAGTGCACCCGGCGCCGTGATGGCCGTGAAGACCGCCGAGGGCACCTGGGTGGCGACGCTTGGCTACGAGGACTGGGCCAGGACCGTGCCGATGGCCGCGGACGTCAACCAGCGCATCGGCAGCGTCACCAAGACCTTCACGGTGACGGCCCTGCTCCAACTGGCCGAGCGGGGCGCGCTCTCGCTCGACGACCCCATCGAGACCTACGTGCCGGGAATGCCCAACGGCAGGGCGACGCTGGCCCAGCTGGCCGAGATGCGCAGCGGCATCCCCAGCTACACCTTCAACCAGAGCTTCCAGGACGCGCTTTTTGCCGATCCCGATACTCCCTGGACGCCCCAGCAGCTCGTCGACCTTGTGAAGCAGGACGCGCCGTTGTTCCCACCGGGGGAGATGGTCTTCTACTCGAACACCAACCTCGTACTGCTGGGGATGGTGATCGAGCAAGTCACGGCCAAGCCCATCGAGAAGGTGCTGGCTGAGCAGATCCTCAAGCCGCTGGGGCTCGACCACACGCTGATGCCCACCGACGCGACCTTTGCGGAGCCGCACGCCCGGGGCTACACGCTGCAGGGCGTCAAGGGCAGACAACCGGTTGATGCCACGGACTGGAACCCGTCGTGGGGGTGGACGGCCGGGGCGATGATCTCCAGCTTCAACGACCTTTTGGTGTGGGGTGAAGCGCTCGGCACCGGCAAGGGGATCCTCTCTGCCGCGACCCAGGCCAAGCGCCTCGCCTCGTTCGACCTCAGCGTCCCGATCTACCTCGGGCCCGATGCAAGGGCGCCCCAGACCCCGACAAGGGCCTATGGCATGGGCCTCGCCCGCGCCCTCGACTGGTACGGCCATGAGGGGGAGCTGCCGGGCTTCAACACTGAGGTGCAGCACTACAAGCCGAAGGGCATCACCCTGGTGGTGATGGTGAACACCGACATCGTCTCGGGGCAGACCTGCGCGGAGGGCCAGCCGACCGTGCCCGGGAACTCTGGTGTCGGTCCGTGTCAGTCCGCCGCATCGCGCATTGCCCAGGCCCTGGCCGCCGCGCTCGGCCACCCGATGGTGGAGCCGAACGCAGCCGCGGAGTAAGGCACTGCCACTGGTGGCCGCCAGCGCTTGCACCCCCTACTGGTGGAGTTATGGTTCACCAACCTGACCACTCCCTCCGCCGTGACCCTCACCCCAGCGCGCCCCGATCTGGTTGATCCCGCCGCAGCGGTGGGCCAGGAGGCCAGTGCCGGCAGGCTGCAGGGCGGGCAGATCGGTGCCAACGGCTTGCTGGAGCCCGATTTCCCGCCCACGGCCCCGGCGGCGAACCCCGTTTTTTACCGCACCTATTCCCGCCGCACGCCAGGCGGCCGCGAAAGCTGGCATCAGGTGTCCGAGCGCAACCTGGAGGGTCTGCGCCAGCTGGGCCATCTCGATGGCGAGGAAGTGGAGCTGATCCGGCGCATGCAGAAGCACCAGCAGGCGCTGCCGTCGGGGCGCTGGCTGTGGATCGGTGGCACCCCCTGGATCGAGCAGCGCCATAACTTCTCCGGCGCCTACAACTGCACCTCCACCAACCTGGTGGATTGGGAGGCCTTCGGTCTGATGATGGACCTGGCGATGATGGGTTGCGGCACCGGCGCCATCATCGAGCCACGCCTGATCGAGCGGCTGCCGCTGGTGCGCAACCAGCTGGTGATCGAGGGCGTCAGCCCGATCGGCCTCACCCCCGCCGGAGCGCGCCAGGAGGACACCAGCCACAGCATCGATGGCAACCGGGTGTCGATCAAGGTGGGCGACACCCGCCGCGGCTGGGTCGACAGCTACCAGCTGCTGCTGGAGCTGAGCAGCGACGAGCGCTTCGACGCCGGCGCCCCGATCACGGTGAGCGTGGACCTCTCCGACGTGCGGCCGGTGGGCGAAACGCTCAAGGGCTTCGGCGGCATGGCCAACCCGGTGAAGCTGGGCGACCTCTACGGCCGCGTGGCCCAGATCCTCAACAAGGCGATCGGCCGCCGGCTCAGCTCGGTGGAGTGCTGCCTGCTGATCGATCAGGCGGCGGTCACGATCGTGGCCGGCAACATCCGCCGCAGCGCCGGCATGCGTCAGTTCTCCGCGGAGGATTCAGCCGCCGCTGGCGCCAAGGAGAACCTCTGGCAACAGGACGCCGAGGGCAACTGGAGCATCGACCCCGAGCGCGATGCGCTGCGGATGGCCAACCACACCCGGGTGTTCCACAGCCGCCCCTCGAAAGAGGTGGTGCTGGAGGCGGTGGTCAAGCAATTCCAGAGCGGCGAAGGGGCGATCCAGTTCGCCCCCGAAGCGATCGCCCGCTCCAATGCCGACCTGCTGACCACCCCGGAGCTGCGCAGCGAGTTCATCGACATTTATGTGGACCAGGGCCGCGAGGAGGCGGGGCGCTGGTTACAGCTGAATCATCCGGAGATTGAAGATAATGAATTGGAGCACAGATTAGGGCGATACGGTCTAAATCCATGCGGTGAAATATTGGGTGCTGATTTCCACTGCAACCTGGCGGAAGTGCATCTGAACCGGATCGATCCCGCCGATCACCAGGCCCAGGCTGATGCCTTCAAAGCTGGCGGCCTGGCGGTGGCCTGCCTGCTCAACCACGACTTCGAAGTGGAGCGCTACCGCCAGAGCCGCGCCTGGGATCCGATTGTGGGGGTGAGCTTCACCGGCCTGTTCGACTTCTTCGTGCATGCCTTCGGCACCCCCTGGTTGAACTGGTGGGAGCAGGGCCGCCCTGAAACGGAGCAGGGGCTGAAGTTCAAGGCCCAGGAAGCGGAGTACTTGGGGCGCTGGAAGCAGATCGTCAATGAAGCGGTGTGGGACTACTGCGACCGCCACGGTCTGCGGCGCCCCAACCGCTGCACCACGGTGCAACCGGCCGGCACCAAGAGCCTGCTCACGGGCGCGTCTCCCGGCTGGCACCCCCCCAAGGCACAGCGCTTCATCCGCCGCATCACCTTCCGCAAGAACGATCCGGTGGCGCTGGCCTGCCTCGACTACGGCTACACGATCGTGCCCAGTCAATCCGACAAGGACGAGCAGGGGCGCCTGCTGGATGACCCCTTTGATCCCCGCTGCGGCGAATGGCTGGTGGAGATCCCCACTGAAGTGAGCTGGGCGAACATCCCGGGCGCCGATGCGGTGGAGATCAACAACTTCTCGGCGCTGGCCCAGTTCGACTTCTACATGCAGGTGCAGAAGCACTACACGGCCCACAACACCTCCGCCACGGTGGAGTTCCGCGAGAACGAGATCGAGCCGCTGGCAGAGGCCATCCACAAGGCGATCGACGCAGGCGAGGGCTACATCTCCGCCGCCCTGCTGGCCCGCTTCGATGCCAATGCCACCTTCCCGCGGCTGCCGTTCGAGCCGATCGATGCGGCCACTTACACCAGGCTGCAGGCCGAGGTGGCCGCCCGCCGCTCCAGCGTCGATTTCTTCGAGGCCCTGCAGCGCTACGACGGCGGCGAACTGGTCGAAGCCGGGCCAGCCGGTTGCGATTCGGACAAGTGCCTGCTGCCGCTGGCCAAGCCCTGATCAGTCCGGCCCGATGTCCCTCGCCAGCGCAGCGCAGCGGCTGAGCCCAGCCTGATCCCCAGCCGCGCCGCTTCGCCCCCGTCGAGCTCAACCACGCCATCGGCGGGTTCTGCCGGCCCGTAACTCGGGCAGGGCAGGCGCGGACAGGGTGGAGCGGAGGCCTCGATGGCAATCACCCGGCCACCGCGCAGGAACACCATGTCGAGCGGCACCAGGGTGCGGTGCATCCAGAAGCTCACCGGACTGGCCGGCTCGAACCGGAACCACATGCCGCGCAGGGCACCGAGGGGGGGACGTCCCATCATTCCCCAGGCGTACTGGCGCGGGGTGCGCGGCACCTCCAGCTGCAGGCAGGGCGTCGCTGCCGGAGGCGTCGTGATCGCCGCTGGCTCCATGCACCATTCCGCCTCGATCGGCAGGAACTGGGGCGGTTCGGACGGTGCCCGTTGATCGGCTCCCACGGCCGTCGCCAGCGTGAGCAGGCAGGCCTGCAGGGCGCCCCAGCGTGCCAGTCGATTGCTGATGGGGGGATTCATGGGGCTGTCCGCCCTGGAGCTGACCTGGCGGGTGGCTGGCTGTCGCAGAGGCAGTAGCCCTGGCCCCGCAGGGTGTGGATCAGCCGCCGTTCCCCCTGCTCCTCCAGTTTCTGGCGGAGGTAGCGCACATAGACCTCCACCACGTTGCTGGCCGGTTCCGGCTGGTCTCCCCAGGCCTCGCGCAGGATCTGCTCCCGGCTGAGCACTTCCCCGACGTGGAGCAGCAGCACCATCAGCAATTGATACTCCCGGGCGGTCAGGTTGATCAGGCTGCTGCCTCGACGCACCTCGCGGCTGCCCGTGTCGACCCGCAGATCAGCCACCTGGATCACGCCCCGGGGCGGTGACCGGTGGCTGCCCAGCTGCAGATGCAGCCGCACGCGGCTCAGCAGATCGCTGGAGCCGGCGCTCGACAGCCAGAAATCATCGGCACCGGCCTGGAGGCATTCGGAGCGGCCTGCGACGCTGTCGGAGCCGATGTCGAGCAGCAGGGCCAGCTCCGGCATGGTCAGCCGCAGGGTGGGCAGGAGGGCGCGGGCCTCCTCACCGGAGAGCAGCGCCAGCAGCGGCGGCTCCAGCAGGCTGCCCAGCCGGGCGACGCGGTAGCCCGAGGCCAGCAGGCGATCGGCCCTGGCTTCGGCCTGGGGACCGACCAGCAGGATCCATTCCCCACGGCTCATCCCCGCCGCCCCCGCCGCATCTGGCCCCGCTGGCTGGCGCCGGGCTTCGAGCTGCCGGGCTTGGCCACGTGGGGCAGGCCCCAGCCGAGCTTGTTGCGCAGCACCTGGAAGAACTCGTGATCCTGGAGCCGCACGAAGCGGGCCGGGTGTTCACTGCGGCGGATCAGCACCCGGTCTTCGGGCCAGACATAGCAGCCGGCACTGCCGTCCACCACCATCATCAGCCGCTCCGGCGTGGCCGGGAAGATCGTCACCGGTTCCCGGTCGCTGAACACCAGGGCCCGGGAGGCGAGCGAGTGGGGTGCGATCGGGGTGAGCTGCAGCACCGGACAATCGGGAGTGATCACCGGACCGCCGGCGCTGAGCGCGTAGGCGGTCGAGCCGGTCGGGGTGGAGAGAATCACCCCGTCGGCGGAGATGTCCACCGGCACGTGGCCGCCGATGGCGATTTCGAAGTGGCACATGCTGGTGAGGGGTTCGCGGTGCAGGGCCATCTCGTTGAGGCAGAGCACTTCCCAGCGGCGCTGCTCGCCCCGCATCACGCTCACCACCAGCATGGAGCGCTCCTCCACGGTCCACTGGCCGGCCTGCAACTGCTGCAGCACCGCTTCGAGCTCATGGACGTAGGCCTCAGCCAGGAAGCCCATGTGGCCGGTGTTGATCGTCAGGATCGGCACCCCGATCGGGGCTGTCTGGCGGGCCGCGGAAAGCACGGTGCCATCGCCGCCCAGCACCACCGCCAGGCTCAGGTCGGGGTGAAAGCTGGGCGGCACGCAGGCGGCATAGCCGAGGGTGCGCAGGTGCTGATCGGGATTGGCGAACCCCACCACACCGCCGGAGCTGCTCACCCGCACCACGCTGGTTCCGGCCGCCGTGAAGTGCGCCTCGATGGCCTCGGCCGTTGCCAGGGCGAGGTCCTTGCCATCGTTGACGATCAGTCCGACGCAGGGCACCGATCGCTGGCGGGTGATCCCGGAGTTTATCGGGCTCCCCGGACCCGCTGCTCAGAACTGTTCCAGGAAGCGCAGGTCGCTGCTGAACAGGCGGCGGATGTCGTCGATGCCGTGGCGCACCATGCAGAAACGCTCCACGCCAAGCCCGGCGGCGAAGCCACTCCAGCGCTCCGGATCCAGCCCCAGACCTTCCAGCACGGCCGGATCGACCATGCCGCAACCCATCACCTCCAGCCAGCGGCCGCGCCATTGCACGTCCACCTCGGCGGACGGTTCGGTGAAGGGGAAGTAGCTGGCCCGGAAGCGCACCGGCAGGTCGCCGAAGAACGCCTGCAGGAAGGCGGTGACGGTGCCGCGCAGGTGGCTGAAGTCGAGGCCCTCGTCGAGGGCGAGCACTTCCACCTGATGGAACACCGGTGAGTGGGTGGCATCGACGGCATCCCGGCGATAGACCCGGCCCGGGGCGACGATCCGCACCGGCGGCGGGTTGGCCTCCAGATGGCGGATCTGCACCGGCGAGGTGTGGGTGCGCAGCAGGGAGCCCTCCGGGAGATAGAAGGTGTCCTGCATGTCCCGGGCCGGATGGTGGGGCGGGATGTTCAGGGCTGTGAAGTTGTAGTGGTCGGTTTCCACCTCGGGCCCTTCCTCCACCCGGTAACCCAGGCCGGCGAAGATGTCGACGATTTCCTCGGTGGTGGAGATCAGCGGATGGCGGTGACCGGCCGGGGCGTACCGGCTCGGGGCGGTCACATCCAGCCGTTCGCCCTGCAGCCGAGCCTCGAGCGCCGCCCCCTTGAGCGTGCCCAGCCGCTCGGCCAGCAGCTGCTGGAGTTGCTCCTTGAGCCGGTTGGCCCGCTGGCCCACCAGGGGCCGCTCCTCAGCCGAGAGCCGGCCCATCGCCCCGAGCACGGCGGAGAGGCGCCCCTTCTTGCCGAGCAGTCCCACCCGCAGCGGTTCGAGCTCGGCGGCGCTGGCGGCCGCCTGAATCGCCGCGGCGGCTTCGGCCTCCAGGCTGTCGAGCTGCTCGCTGAGCTGCTGGAGGCTGATCGTGGCGCTCAAGGAACCCGGGCATCGAGGCCTGACTGTAGGGAGCAGGGCCACTTAGCTTTCGCCCAGCCCTGGCCCTGCCCTCCCTGCCGATGACTCCCCTGCGGATCCTGATCAGCAACGATGACGGAGTCTTCGCCGCCGGGATCCAGGCCCTGGCGGCCGAGGCGGCGTCCAGGGGCCACACGGTCACCGTGGTCTGTCCCGATCAGGAGCGCTCCGCCACCGGCCACGGCCTCACCATGCAGACGCCGCTGCGGGCCGAGCGCGCCGATGGGCTGTTCGCCGCCGGGGTGACGGCCTGGGCCTGCAGCGGCACCCCCTCCGACTGCGTCAAGCTGGCCCTCGGCAGACTGTTGGAGAGCCCCCCCGACCTGGTGCTCTCCGGCATCAACCACGGCCCGAACCTGGGCAGTGATGTGTTCTATTCCGGCACGGTGGCCGCGGCCATGGAGGGCACCCTTGAAGGCCTGCGGGCCCTGGCGGTGAGCAGTGCCTGCTTTCAGTGGCGGCAGTTCGAGCCGGCGGCCGCCCTGGCCCTCGATCTGGCTGAACGGGTGATCGCGGCGGGCTGGCCTGACGGCCTGCTGCTCAACCTCAACGTGCCGGCCCTGCCTGGCGCCGAGATCGGGCCGCTGCGCTGGTGCCGCCCAGCGGTGCGGCGCTATCTGGATCAGTTCAATGAGCGCACCGATCCCCGTGGCCGCACCTACTACTGGCTGGCCGGGGAGGTGGTGGTCGATCTGGAGTCGGCCACGGCCGGCCCGCGCGACTGGCCGACGGACGTGGCCCAGATCCATCGGGGCGGTGCTGCCCTCACCCCCCTGCAGCCGGAGCTGTTCTGGCGGGGCGGGCTGGCGGCGCTGCATGACCTGGTGCCCCAGGCGGTGCCCCAGGTGTGGCCCTAGGTGGGCCGGTAAACCCGCTGCAACAGCCAGAGGCTGATCAGCAGCCCGATCAGGTGGGCGAACAGCACCTGGGTGTTGCTCAGCACCGAGAGCATCTCGATCGAGGTGATCGGCAGGCCCATCAGGCCACCGCGGGTGCCGGGCGGAACGGCCAGCTGGGCCCCGAAGAAGCCCGGCACCTGCATCGAGGCCTGGACGAACAGGCTGCCGGCCAGGGCCTGGTATCCGACAGCGGCCAGGCTGAGGCCGGCCAGGTCGGCGATCAGGGCGCGCTTCACGAGGCGGGCCGTTTCACCGCGGCTCGGCCGCACCGGGCTGGCCAGGGCGCGGCCACAGCGCACCACCAGCCAGGCCTGCCACAGCGACCAGAGCAGGACCAGGAACGAGAGGGTGGTGAGGGAAAGTCCCGGACCCAGGCCCAGGGCCCGGCTGGAATTGGCGGCCAGCCGTCCGCTGATGTTGTTGAAGAACAGCACCCCGATCACCACCACCCCCAGCACCAGCTGGGCCCAGAAGCGGATCCAGCCCATTCGCCTGACCGCTGCGGATACCAGCTGCAGGTCGAGGCGATCGGCCATCGGAATCGGGCGGCGGGACTTGACGCCCCAAACTTGCCATGGCTGACGCAGCACGCGGTGATCGGTGTTGCCGTGGAAGGATGGATTTGATCAGGGCACTGGCCGCACCGTTGATTCCCCTGCGATCACCCCAGGACGCCCTGGGCCCCACCGCCCTGGCCCTCGGCAGCTTCGATGGCCTGCACCAGGGCCACCGTCGCGTGATCGCCGCGATCGCGACGGATCCAGCCCCTGGCCTGGTTCCCACGGTGGTGAGCTTCTGGCCCCACCCCCGCGAGCTGCTCTACGGCGAAACCCGTCTGCGGCTCGACCTGCCCGTCGAGAAGCTCTCGCTGCTGGCGCCCTGCGGCATCCAGCAGCTGGTGCTGGTGCCCTTCACCCGTGATCTGGCGGCCCTCAGCCCGGAAGCGTTCGTGGAGCAGGTGCTGGTGGGTCAGCTGGCTGCCCGCGAGGTGGCGGTGGGGGAGAACTTCCGGTTCGGGGCGGGTCGCAGCGGCGACACGGAGACCCTGCGGCGGATCGGCGCAGACCATGGCCTGCGGGTGCAGGTGCTGCCGATGCTGTGGGACGGTGCCGAGCGGGTCAGCAGCAGCCGCATCCGCCGTGCCCTCGCCTCTGGCGCGATCGCCGAGGCCACCCGCCTGCTGGAGCGGCCCTATCGCTTCAGCGGGCGGGTGGTGCGCGGTCGCGGCCTGGGGCGGGAGCTGGGCTGGCCCACCGCCAACCTGCGGGTGGATGGCCGCAAGTTCCTGCCCGCCGAAGGGGTCTACGCCGCGCTCGTGCGTGGGGGGGGGCCTGAGCCGCTGGCCGCCGTGATGAACCTGGGTCCCCAGCCCACGGTTGACCCGCTGGCCCCTTCGGCGGTGGAGGTGCACCTGCTGGACCGCCAACTGGAGCTCGAAGGCAAGGAACTGGAGGTGGAGCCGGTGGAGCTGCTGCGCCACCAGCAACGCTTCGCGAGCCTGGAGGCGCTCAGCGCCCAGATCGGTGCGGATGCCGATCGCTCCCGCCGGATCCTCTCGGCACTGGCGGGAGTGATCGGCTCAGGCGGCCGGATAGGCGTGGGTGAGGCCCCAGCTGATGAATAGGCCGATGCCGCCCAGCAGCAGAATTCCCGTGATCAACACCAGCATGGGATTGTCGCCACCGACGACGTCGTTGCCACCCGAATCCTTGGCCAAAGGTCCCGTCCACGTTGTGATCAACCTAGGCAGCTTCCGCTCCCCCGTCAGAACCATGTGATCCAGCCCACACCCTCTGCCATCGACCCGCCGGCTTTCTCCCCGCTGCCGGCTTCCTCCCCGCCGCCGGCTGCGGTGGACCGCTTGATCGATGCCAACCTTGATCGGGCCCGGGAAGGGCTGCGGGTGATCGAAGACTGGTGCCGCTTCGGCCTGGGGCGCGCTGATCTCGTCGCCCGCACCAAGGACATGCGCCAGCGATTGGGTCGCTGTCATCTGGAGCGCTACAAGCTGGCGCGCCACACCGCCACCGATGGATCGGCGGGCCTCGGCCACCCTGCCCAGCTGGAGCGCCGCAGTCCTGCCCAGGTGGTCGCCGCCAACGCCGGCCGGGTTCAGGAAGCCCTGCGGGTGCTGGAGGAGTTCGGCCGCGCCAGCGATCCGACCCTCGCCGCCGAAGCCGCCAGCCTTCGGTACGCCCTCTACGACCTGGAGGTGGATCTGCTGGCCGGCAGCCCCGATGGCGATCGCCGTCGCCACCAGCTGGCCCGCTGCCGCCTCTATCTGGTCACCAGCCCGTCGCCCCAGCTGGAGGCCACCGTGGCGGCGGCGCTGGCGGCCGGTGTGCGGCTGGTGCAATACCGCGCCAAGCAGACTGACGACAGCCAGCGGTATGCCGAGGCGAGCGCCCTGCGTCAGCTCTGCGCCCGCCATGGCGCCCTGTTCCTGGTCAACGACCGGGTGGACCTCGCCCTGGCGGTGGACGCCGACGGGGTCCACCTCGGCCAGGGTGATCTGCCGCCGGCGCTGGCCCGCCGCCTGCTGGGCCGGGAGCGCCTGATCGGCCGGAGCACCCATCGCCTCGAGCAGTTGCATCAGGCGGTGGCTGATGGCTGTGACTACGTCGGTGTCGGACCGGTTCATGCCACCCCCACCAAGCCGGGCCGGGACCCGGTGGGCCTCGCCTACGTGACGGCGGCGGCGGCCGCCAGCCCGATTCCCTGCTTTGCGATCGGTGGCATCGACAGCACCAACCTGGCGGCGGTGCTCGCCGCCGGAGCGCCGGCGGTGGCCGTGGTGCGGGCGATCACGGCGGCGCCGGACCCAGGCGCCGCCACCCGCCAGTTGCTGGGGCTGCTCGATGGCAGCACCTTGGCCGGGGCAGATCCAGGCGAAGCGCCGCGATGACAGCGATGATCTGCGTGCAGCTCAACGGCGAGGAGCGCCGCTGCCCGGCCGGTCTGAGCCTGGAGGCGCTGCTGCGCTGCTGCAACTATGAGCCCCGGCTGGTGGTCGTGGAGTTCAACGGCGAGATCCTTCCCAGGCGACACTGGGGCGAGCAACCCGTTCTGGCGGGGGATGTTCTGGAGGTGGTCACCATTGTGGGGGGGGGTTCCTAGATTCAAGTCATGCTTCGGGCGATTTCCGTGCCCTCCTTCCTTGCTTCCTTCCGCAGATTTTTCAAGTCAGTCTTGAAATCCGTTTCTTCGGCAGACTTCAAACCCACCTTCAACCCAACCATGATTCGGCGCCTCTCCGCCTGGGTATTCCTGCCACTGCTCACCAGCGGCCTGCTGCTCTTCGCAGCACCACGCCCGAGCGATGCTGCCAGTGGCGGCCGCATCGGCGGTGGCAGTTTCCGCTCGGCCCCTTCGATGCCCCGCAGCGGTGGCAGCTATGGCGGCGGTGGTTTCGGCGGCGGTGGCGGCTATCGCGGTGGTTACGGCGGCGGCTTTGGGGGTGGCGGAATCGGATTTCCGTTCCTGATCCCGATGTTCGGCTTCGGCGGCGGCGGGCTGTTCGGCTTCCTGGTGCTGATGACCATCGCCGGGGTGCTGGTCAATGCACTCAGAGGGGGCGGCGGCGGACCCGCCCTTTCGGCCGGCAACGGCGGCGGCTATGCCCCGGTGGCCGAGGGGCCGGTGAACGTGGTGCAGCTTCAGGTGGGTCTGCTGGCCACGGCCCGGGAACTGCAGGATGATCTCCGCCGTCTGGCGGCCACGGCCAACACCTCCGACAGCGGCGGTCTTCAGAAGGTGCTGCAGGAAACCAGCCTGGCCCTGATGCGCCAGCCCGACCTCTGGGTCTACGCCAACTGTGAGGTGGGTCAGGTTCCCTTCGTGAGTGCCGAATCCACCTTCAATCGCCTTTCGATGACCGAGCGCAGCAAGCTGCGCAGCGAGGTGACCTCTAATGTGGGCGGTCAGCGCTTCCAGGATTCGGCCCGGCCGGCGGGGAATGCCGATGCCGCCAGCGATTTCATCGCCATCACCCTGCTGGTGGCCAGCCGGGGCCGGATGCCGATCAAAACCGTCAACACTGCCGAGAGCCTGAGGGAGGCCCTGCGGCTGATCGGCGCCGTGCCGGCCAACGACCTGCTGGCCCTGGAGGTGATCTGGCAGCCGGAAGGAGCCGGCGAAGTGCTGAGCACCGAGGAGCTGCTCACCGCCTATCCCCAGCTTCAGCACCTCTGAGCGTCCAGCACATTTGAGCGTCCAGCATCTCTGACTTGCTCATCACTCCTCAGGGTTCACCGCCCTCAGTATCCGTAGCGCCGCCATGGCGGCTCCGTAGCCGTTGTCGATGTTCACCACGGTGAGACCCGGTGCGCAGCTGGCCAGCATTCCGTGCAGGGCGGCCGTTCCAGCGGCGCTCACCCCATAGCCCACGGAAACTGGCACGCCGATCACCGGATGCGGCAGCAGGCCGGCCAGCACGGTGGGCAAGGCCCCCTCCATGCCGGCACAGGCGATCAGCACCCGGGCCCGGCTCAGCCGCTCCAGTTTGCCGAGCAGCCGATGCAGCCCGGCGATCCCCACGTCCACGACCAGATCAGCGCCGATGTCGTGGCAATGCAAGGCTAGCAGAGCCTCCCGGGCCACGACCAGATCGCTGCTGCCGCCGCAGAGGATCGCCACCGGCGCCCCACCGGTGGCAGCCGGTTCACTGCTGGGCTGCTCGCTGCCGGGCAGCGCTCCGAGGCTGAGGCAGCGGGCCTCGGGGTGATGGTGCAGCGCCAGGGGCAGCCGGCGGCGCTGCAGCCTGCTCAGCACAGCAGCGGCTTTCTCCGCCGACACCCGTGTCACCAGGATGATCTCAGCTGCGGCGCCCGCCAACCTTTCGGAATCCACCGCGGCCAGGCGCTCCAGGATGGCGGCGATCTGGGCGGCGCTCTTGTCCTCACCCCAGATCGCCTCCGCCAGGCCGAGCCGCTGCCGCCGGTTCAGGTCGAGTTCGGCCAGGCCTTCGATCAGGGCCGGATCCAGCGGCCGACCGCCAGCCTGGGGATGGGGCGGTTGCCGGCTCATCGCTCCGGCAGCAGGGCGCCGCTGGAGAGCAGGGGGAAGGGATTGGCTGAAGCCTCGGCCCGCCCCAGGCAGCGCCGTGCTTCCGCTTCAAAGCGGGCCTGCACCGACTCGATCTGCTCGGGTGCGATCGCGTCCCAGTCGCTCTGGCGGGCCCAGCCGATCAGCAGCATCCCCTCCTCAAGCTTGGCATCCCAGAGCAGCTCCCTGCCCCGGTAGCCGGCCTGCTCCAGCAACCAGGGCTCCCAGCTGTGGGCTTCGGCCTGGCGCCAGCAGGTGCGCTCGGCAGCGGGCACCCGCAGCCGCAGCACCTCCACCACGCCGCTTTCACCGATCGCCAGGCCCCTGGTTGCCAGGGCTGCCCCCGCTGCCGGCCTGAGCAGGGACAGGGCCAGCCCGAAGGCCAGCAGCAGGACCGTCAGGCCGATCAGAACGGGCCGGTTCATGGCTTCTGCAGCAGGGCGACGGCATGGCAGGCGATCCCCTCTTCGCGGCCGGTGGGACCGAGGCCCTCGTTGGTGGTGGCCTTCACCCCCACCTGATCGGGCTCCACCCCGAGTCGCGCCGCGATCGAGGCCCGCATCGCCTCGATCCAGGGCTTCAGCCTGGGCCGTTCCGCCACCACCACCGCATCGACGTTGACCACCTCCCAGCCGCGCTCCCGGACCAGGGCGATCACCTGGGCCAGCAGCTCCAGGCTGTCGGCATCCTTCCAGCGGGGATCCTCCGGTGGAAAGTGGCCACCGATGTCGCCAAGGCTGAGGGCGCCGAGCAGGGCATCGATCAGGGCATGCACCAGCACATCGGCATCGCTGTGGCCATCCAGCCCCAGCGGGTGCTCCAGCCGCACGCCCCCCAGGATCAGCGGCCGCCCCGGCACCAGCCTGTGGATGTCGTAGCCGTTGCCGATCCGCAGCTGCATGCAGGCAATCCCTCAAGATTCCTTCCAGTCTTCCAGCCCACTGCCGCCGCCTGCCGCTCACTCCCCTGCTGCTCACTGCCGCCTGGATCAGGGAGCCTGCTGGTCCGCCTGCCAGCGGGCGTGGAGATCGGGGCGACGCTCGCGGGTGCGCTGCTGCTGCTGGTCGGCGCGCCAGCGGGCGATGGCGCCGTGGTCACCGCTGCGCAGCACCGCCGGCACCTCCAGGCCGCGGAAGCTGGCCGGACGGGTGTAGTGGGGGTGCTCAAGCAGCAGGGCGGTGTGGCTTTCCTCCTCCAGGCAGGCGGCGGTGCCGAGGGTGCCGCTCAGCAGCCGCACGACGCCGTTGATCACGGTCATCGCCGGCAGCTCGCCGCCGGTGAGCACGAAATCGCCGATCGACACCTCCTCATCGGCCAGGGATCGGATCCGCTCATCGAACCCCTCGTAGTGGCCGCAGAGCAGCACCAGCTGGTCGCTGCCGCTGGCCCAGCGACGCAGGTCGGCCTGGCGCAGCGGCTGCCCCTGGGGGGTCATCAGCAGTACCCGCCGCCGCGGCAGCACCGGGATCGATTCGAAGGCGGCGAACACCGGCTCCGGCTTGAGCACCATCCCCGCCCCGCCGCCGTAGGGCTCGTCATCCACCTTGCGGTAGCGGTCGGTGGCGAAATCGCGCGGGTTGTGGGTGTGGAGCTCGGCGATGCCCGCCGCAAAGGCCCGGCCGATCACCCCCAGACCGGCGAGCAGGGCGAAGGCCTCAGGCACCAGGCTCACCACATCGAGCCGCAGGCCGCTCATGGGGGGCTGACCCGGCGAATCTCCGAGCAGAAGCTGGCCTGGGCGGCAGCACCGTCGCTGCTGTGCACGACGCTGCTGCGCAGCCGCAGGTTGGGTTTGGTGAACCAGATCCGCTCCCGTCGCTCCAGCCCGCCCGCCTCGGTGACCAGCTCCAGGCTGCCGTCGGGCCAGAGCTGCCAGCGGCCGAGGGCGGCGGCGCCCTCCCAGGCCAGCAGGCTGCCATCGGCCTGAAAATCAATCCGGCTGGTGTCCCCCTGGGGCGAGGTGACGGCCAGTCCCCCCAGGCTGCCGCTGCTGGTTGCTATCAGGGCGCTCACCACCAGCTCGCCGCGCTCACTGCTGTGCCAGGCGTCGTCTTCGGCGTCATCGGCGTCCTCGCCAGGAAGGCGCTCGGGGCTGAACTGGCTGCGCAGGGCCATCCACTGACCGGCGCAGAGGGCGAGGAAGGCCGGTAGGCTGCCCGGTGGAAAGGCGGCGGAGGGGTCTGGCTGGGGGCCGGTCACGGCGGGACGTCTGGGGGCGATGCTCCATCCTGCAGGAGCCCCGGGTTCAGGAGCCGCTGTAGCCCAGCTCGGCCAGTCGCGCCGCATTGCGCCGCCAGTTCGGCACCACTTTCACGAACAGCTCCAGATAAACCGGCCCGTCAAACACCTTCTCCATCTGGTGGCGGGCGCCGCTGCCGATCTCCTTGAGCATGCGGCCCCCCTTGCCGATCAGAATCCCCTTCTGGCTGGAGCGCTCCACCAGCACCGTGGCCAGCACGGCGGTGCGCTTGCCGTCTTCGACGATCCGCTCGATCTGAACCGCCACCGAATGGGGAATTTCCTCGCGGGTGTGGCTGAGCACCTGCTCGCGGATCAGTTCCGAGAGCAGCAGCTGCTCCGGTTGATCGCTCACCGTGTCGGTGGGGTAGAGGTGGGGCCCCAGGGGGAGCTGGGCGGCCAGGGCCGCCACCAGATCGGCGCAGCCCTCACCGCTGACGGCGCTGCAGGGGAGCAGGGGGGCGTTGAGCGCGGCCAGCTGCAGCAGCTCCCGGTAGCTGGCCTGAAGGGCGGTGGCGGCGGCTGGCTCGATCAGATCCTGCTTGTTGAGCGCCACCAGCACCGGGGCTCGGCAGTGCTGCAGCAGCTCGACGATGAAGCGATCGCCCCGGCCGGCCGGCTCGCTGCCATCCATCAGCAGCAGCACCACATCCACCTCGCCGATCGCACCGCGAGCGCTCTGCACCAGCCGCTCTCCGAGCAGGTGGTGGGGCTTGTGGATGCCAGGGGTGTCGAGCAGCACCAGCTGGGCGGAGGGGGTCGTGAGGATCGCCCGTAGCCGGTTGCGGGTGGTCTGGGGCACCGGCGAGGTGATCGCCACCTTTTCGCCCACCAGCTGGTTGAGCAGGGTGGACTTGCCCACATTCGGCCGGCCGATCAGGGCGACGAAGCCGGAGCGGAAACCGGCAACGCTCTGGGTCGGCAGCAGCGGAATGGAAGCCGGCGGGCTTGATTCAGCCGGAATGGGCCGGCTGAACTCCGGCGGCGTTGGATTCTCCATAGTCTCAACAGTGCCAGTTAGCCGAGCAGGGATGTCCAAACCGAGCCCCGATACCGCCACCGTGCCGTCTGCAGCAGCCGTGCCGTCTGCCACCACCGTGCCGCCCGCCGCTCCCAGCTTCGCCCAGGCGATGGAGATCACGGCCCAGTGGATCGGGCTGTGGGAGGGAGGGGAACTGAGCGACGAGGTGCTGGCCGAACGGGTGGGGGAGCTGGTGGCCAGCCGCGACGGGGCCAGGGGCTTCTTTGTGGTGGCCCTGGCCGGGGATTCAGCCCTGATGGACCGGCTGCCCGAACCCCTGGCCCAGAGTCTGCGGCTCGCGGGCGAGGGGGTGGTGGATCTCACCGCGCGCAACCTGGCGATGAGCACGGCGATGGCCGTGCAGCATGGGCGCCAGGGCGACGAGCAGCAGCAAGGCCGCTCCGAGCGGGTGCAGCGTCGCTGCGCCGAACTGCTGGCCTGGTTGGAGCCCGCTGCTGCGGAGCAGCGCCTGACGGTGCTGCTGGCGGCCACCGACGGCACTGGTGAAGATGTGGCCTTCCTGAAGCGCTGGGGCTACGACAGCGTGCAGATCGAGGCGATCGCCAGGGTGATCAGGGGAGTGCTGGCCGGTGACGCGGAAGCAAGTTGATTGATGCAAAAGCGTCTTTCACCCGAAAGCCTGCTTGATGTGTAGTGAGCGAGGGGCGTAGAAAAAGGTCCAAAGTGTATCCTCATTTCACAATGGTAAAACATATGGTTGATGAGTTGACGATCTTTCAAGGCCTAAGGCTAGACATTCCAATATCGATTGAATGATCCGGTCTTTGGGTATTAGCAGGGAAGATACATTCCTTCTCGGCATCTGCTGTGTCAGAGAATGTGATTTAAGTGATTCATCGAATCCACTTGGACCGTCGGAACTCGGCAAGCCATCTGCTTGAAGATTGTTTGATCTCCTTACAGGGAGAATGGCTCATTGACTTGAACTTGATGCCTCATTGGTAGGAGGATGTTCTGTCGAATTAAGGTTAACGACTTGCTCAGGATCCGTGGAAGTCTGTTGTTGGCTGCGGTTCTGGAAAACGGTCGGAGTTGAAGCAGCGGCACTTCGCTGTATCGGCGCGGGGAGGGGGTCAAGGTGGATAACGGTAGCCACAACTTTGCCTGGCTCCGGCAAGGTCTGTCGCTGGGACCAGTCTTCGATGTCCCGAAGAGCTCCCGATGCTGCAGGGCGTCTTAATACCTGCACGGTGCCATCAGCATGAATCGCCACAGGCACCTGCTCGCTCTTGCGAATCCGCGTGGAGGGAACAAAAACCGTCTTGGAATGCTGAACCACCGGTAGAGCCGCCTTCGGTTGGCCAGAGGCTGCCAGTTGCCGGATCGCTCGACGCATCGGCTCGCGCCATTCGGAATTGAGAGGCGCGAGCGGATCCCCACTGGCCAGCCAGCGTTGTCGCTCAGATCGGGCTAAGACTGGCATTGGTGCTTCATCGAGGGAAGCCAGAGTGAGGGGACCACCCAGTAATTCAGCCGGTGAAAATTGGTCTCGCATGATTGGCCTCAAAATACCTAGGGAGTCGCGATTAAGAAGCGAGCCAATAGGTACGACGGGGCTATCTTTTTGCCTGGCTTCCTGGCGAGACAGACCGATGAACTTATCGGAATTCAGGATGACAGATCCACCGTCCCTGGAATGAGAGATGTCTGGTGGAAGAACGGGCTTTTGATGCCGCTGGCTAAGGCTGTCTGCACGGCCCAATAACAAATCGATTGGTTGATTGGGTTGCATCTCCTGGTCTGCTTTTGTTGCCTGGCCCCTCTTGACCAGTTCAGCCAGTCGCCTGGACTGATCGCGTTGGTCGTTGAAATCATGCAATAGTGAAGGGAGCCAAAGAAGTTGAATGACGGATGCCAAGCCTACGGCTTGGAGAATGGCCTTAAGTGAATGATTCACTTGAAATCGCGCGAGTGATTACGAAGAGTGAGGGGAAAATTCAGCAACGATTCGTGCCATCGTTGTTGGTAAGTGAGCAATAAACCGTGTAAAAGTTAAAAGCTTGGCCTAAGGGAGCAACCACCTGATTCAAGACATCAACTGCTTTGCCGTAAAAACTGCGTGGAACCACGACAGAATCTCCATCTCGCAAAGGAGGATTGAAAGCATTCGAGACCCCTTGCTGATAATTCAGTGAAAACTTTTGGCGGGTCACTGATCCATTCCGGTTGATTCTAACAAGCTCAACATTGCTTTTTTGCGCTCTCCAGTCGGTTGGGCCACCAGCTTTCAAGATAGCTTCTACCAAGGGGGTATTGGCCTTTAGCTGTATAATCCCAGGGGCTTTCACTTCGCCGATGATGTTAACGCTGATTGTCTGGGGAGACAAATTGATTGATCCAAGGGCGATAACCTCCTCTGGCAATGGATCCAGAGCACGCGCAACAGTAATGGAATCTCCATCAAAAAGAAACGGATTTTGGCTTAAGTTTCCTGTCTGAAGTAGTTTCGCTAGATCCAATGTAACTTGCTTGACATCGTTCGATAGACCTGGCAGTTTGCGTCGCAGAGTTACGGAGCGGATATTTGAATTCAATGTAATTCCGCCGGCTTTCTGTATTGCAGAAACGACAGTAGGAAGGCCAGATGTGCCTCCACCAGCAACACCCTGAACTGCAGAGCCGTCGCCACGCGGAGATAGGCTATAAACACCAGGGGTTTGAACTTCCCCCAGTACACTAACTTGCATTGCGCGTGGCTGCGCCAATGACAGGCTGAGATCTGGACGAATCAGATAACGACCATATAGCTGGGTGAGCCATTGAGTCGCCTGACTTATAGTCAGACCAGAGAGCTGGGCGGAGCCGAGCAGAGCTAACGAAGCGGTTCCATCATTCAGTATCTCCAATGTCCCTCCGTAGACTTGAGCGTTTGGATCAAGCATCTGCAATAGCAGTCTGTCGCCGGGACCTAAAATGTACGCGTCTTGCTGAACAGCAGCGGAAGAATCAGCCTGTTTAGGGAAAATGTGATCTTTTGAAATTGTAGAAGGCGCACTAGCATTCACTCCGCTCACAGGGAAGAGAGGAACTGCCGCCATCAACAGCAGGAAAAACATACCTTGTCCTCTCCGTTCCATCCCGTCCCGGAAATCAGAATTTTAGCAAATGGTCACATGGTCCCATTGCTTTATCAAGCTTACACCACCCAATAGCAACTCGGTGCTCGCATTGATTAGGGGCATTGTGGCCTTAGGCCACCAAAGCCATCAGATACGCGTCACTGCACAAAAAGCCGGATAGCTCTCAACCGCTCCGTCACTCACTGGCAGCCGATGACTTTTCAATCGAATTAGTTAAGCTCAACACAGCTGAATTGGTCAGCATGGTTTCGGAGTTGAGGCAAGACGCAGCCAAAGGAGTGTGCAGAAAAGTCCCATGTCAGTAAGCATGTCCCTCCGATAGGTTTTGGCAGCATAAACATAATCAGTGCCTCCAACCTGAACTTTTACTCGTCGACGATGGCATTATCTTGTCGTGGCACTAAATACTGTGAGAAGGATTTTTTTATGCCGGGATGATCCCTAGTGCTGATTGCCGTCGCCTGAGAATGGGCGCTTTTGCAGGCAGGGATGCCTTCATTCAAATCATAAATGATTACCTTGGAAATTTCTTGAGCCAACTCAGCCTGCAGAAGCCGACTTCCTTGAAGCAGGGACCATGCGTTGTAAATGCATTCTCAAGCTGATGTCAGCGAGATGCAGATGCCGTTCAGATCCACATTGACAATGAAAGTCACGCTATCCTCAGATTCGCTAGAGTGTTCATTGGTTAGGTACATGGCTCTTCATGCATTTGACGACGATCAATACTCTTCCTTCCCCGGACAAGAGTTAGCACTTGCGTCGTCAGGTATGGCCTGCCAGCCTTCCATGGACATTTTTTCTGATGGCACGCTCCATCGGTCGAATCTTTTGAGCATGATCTCGATACTGGCTGTGTGGTTCTCGCTGATCAGCCCTGTTCACAGCGCTCAATCAATGGCATCCAGCGTTTGAGGCGCAATCGCTTGATGGCTTCGGTAATGGCAGCGTACTGCCCAGCAGGCAAGCTGTTTGGTTTAGAGATTTTGCTCCGACAGATAATGTCTGAATCAGTGGATTCTGCCTGGCAGCCTGGAATGCTCTGCTCGCTCATCGGGAGTGCTCCACAGCTCGAACCTCTCCAAACTGCCAGATGTCAATTGGCGATGTTGCTGCCATTCGCTACGCTTGCTTGAGAGTTTTTGCGTCTTGATATTGGTGAAGCCAGCGATCTCAGTTTCGTATTTTCGGAGGGGCGTCACAATCGGCCGGGGTGCTGTGGAGGAAGAGCCTGAATAGCCTTGGCATCGAAGGATGGTGTGATCATCGCTTTGCCCTCAGTTGCTGGGAGGTGCAAATGGAGAACGGAGTCGTCTGCTGATATTCAAGGTGTTCATTTCTGTTCGTCCTAAATCTTCAGTTGCCATGGCCGGCGGCCCGAATGCATTCGTGGGTGCATCCTGATAGCCATCAACCATCTGCTGCAACAGAGATTTGACCCATTCGGGATTCATTTCATCAATGGCTTGATCCATCTCTAGCATAAATTTGCGAAGTACTTCTGGTTTCAAGCTGTTCTCCCTGGCTTGGTAGATCAGTGGATTGTCAGTGCAGATATCAACAGCGCTGATCAGTAGTTCCTCGTATAGTTTTTCGCCTGGTCGCAGCCCAGTGAAATGAATTTCGATATCCCCTTGGCTTCCGTTTTCATTGTGTACAGATAATCCGGAAAGCTGGACCATCTGTCTGGCTAGATTGAGAATCTTAACCGGCTCACCCATGTCGAGTAGAAATACCTCTCCACCCTTAGCCATCCCAGCTGCTTGAAGCACCAGCTGGGCAGCCTCCTGGATGGTCATGAAGTATCGGGTCATTTCTGGATGGGTAACGGTGATCGGGCCGCCGCGGGATATTTGCTTTCGGAAGAGTGGAATTACGGAACCAGAAGAACCGAGCACATTCCCAAAACGAACCATCGTGCAGATTGTTCCAGACCCTGAAGCTGCGATTTCCTGAGCTGCTGCCTGGACGAGGAGTTCACAGACTCGTTTACTGGCACCCATCGCGTTGGTGGGTCGAACTGCCTTGTCTGTGGAGATCAAAATGAAGCGATCCAGTTGACAGTTGATAGCAGCTTGGAGAGCCGACTGAGTCGAGTGAATGTTGTTCTCGACACCGTTGCAGAGATTGACCTCCACCAGCGGTACGTGCTTATACGCTGCAGCGTGGAACATCACATTCACACCCTGTTCAAGAAGGATCTTCTCCAAGTAACCTTGTTTTCGAGAGTCAGCAAGTACAGCACGCACGGGAGGAACGGATACCTTTTCTTGTAGTGCATTCTGCTTCAGTTCCTGTTCTATGCTGTAAAGGGAGTATTCGTTGCGCTCTAACAGCACTAGCCGGGTGGGCTTCAGTCGAAGAATCTGTCTGCAGAGTTCTGTCCCAATTGAGCCACCTGCACCGGTGACCAGAACGCAGCGTCCCTTGATTGCTGCTGCCAGAAGCTTCGGATCCGCTTCGCTCGGTTCGCGGCCGAGCAAGTCTTCAATTGCAATGGGCCTCAGATCGGAGGCCAATCGTTCGCCGCTTGCCAGTTGGCGAAGTGTTGGCATCACCAGTACATTGAGGCCAAGGCCACTGAGGTGATCCACAATCTGACGCTGACCTCGTTTTGTATCTCCAGTGCGAGCCAGCAATACTTGTTCGATGCCGTGTCGCGAGATCAGTTTGCCAAGATTATCTGGTGAGTGGATTGGCAGATTCTGAATGCGTCTGCCCCAACAAGCAGGATCGTCGTCGATTGCGGCTACCAATCGAAAGCGTTGGTCATTGCGAAGATCTTCATAAAGGCGTAGGGCTGCGTTCCCGACCCCGTAAATGATTGTGGGTTTGCCTGGCTTCTGAAGCAAGCCTTTTAAGCTCAGCCTCAGCAGATCGCGAAGAAGAATGCGGCTTGTAATCGTGCTGAATGAGAACAGCAACCAGAAGATCAGCCAAAAAGAACGGGGTGGCTGGGAACCGCCCTGGAGTGTGCTGATCAGCAGCAGCAGCAACACAAATAGTCCTGAACGGGGTAGCAGTCCGTATAGAGATAAGCTGCCTGAATAGCGGGTAAGACTTCTATACCAGCCACTACTGGCCAGAACCGTGATGCCAATCAAAACCGCCCAAGCCAGAAGTTCACGATATGCAATTAAATAGGTCATGATATCTCCTTGCATTCGGAGATAGAACGTTGCCAGGAAGGAAGCACTGATCAGAAAGGTGTCGAGTGCCAGTAGTAAACTGCGGCGAATCAGGAAGCCTTTGTTGTGTTCGTGCTTCATCGTTGCATTCGTTTCAGTGGTAGATCAATGGCTTGCATGCTTCCTTGCCTAGAACCTTGGCCGGTTCGGCCGATCCATAAACAGCCATGGGCCATGAGTGGTTTCAGTCCTAGGAGCCACTGGATCAAGTGCATTTCGGAAGGCTTCCTTTTCCCGATCATCGATTGATAGCCTTCTGCCGATTTTATCAAGGTCGGGGGTAAGCCTTTGGGGCTGACGACTTGGCAGTACCCACGACCTTGAGGGCCTAGAATGGATTCCGAGACCTTTTCTATTGGGAAAAAGATTCCTGTGCCGCTTGATGATAGTGTAATCCATTTGAGAAAGAGGTAAGTCTTCCCGTCTGGTGTTCGGTAATCTGCCGAGTCTCGAATGCTTACTTCTGTCGGTAGCGTAGTCTCTTTTGCTTCAGTTTTGAACTTGTGAAGCCTCGCTCCATCCAGATTGATTGCCTCTGGAAAGAGGTAGGGATTGCTTGGGCCGTGTGGGCGGAACCAGCTCTCTACACTGATAAAACCAGACCAACCTGCTAGGAATATGATTGAAAAAGTTTTTGACCAGTTCACTTTATTGCCTTTTTTCCTTTTGCCACTTGAACTCGATTGCTGCCAGCAGCAGCATGCAGGTTAATCCAGCTGTCACAACGGAGAACATCTGTGAGCCCGCGCCTTGATGCCAGAAATGGAAACTCTGAAGTGTTTCCAGCCAGCCTGTGCCGATGGGATCCGTCATGAAGCCGAGTAGGGCGATTCGCAATGAATTGATGGTGAAGGCCATCAGCAGGGATGCACTTGCCAGGCAAAGTAGCCAGTTCCAAGAGAGTACTGGAATTAACAGTGCCATTACCGCAATAGTGGCCAGGCTTAGGCTCATCATGTTCACACCCGTGCAGCTGAGATCCACGACCAGCTCCTTCCCCGGCATCACTATTGAAGTGCCCATGGCAGTGGCGGGTTGACCCATCAGCCAGAGCAGGAATGCCGATACGTGTGCCGTGAGCAGGGCCAGGGCATGCGTGGGTAAAAAGCGGTTGATCACCACCTGGGCGGGGAGCAGCATGCCCATCATTGCCAGCTGACCTGTGGTTGGACTGGTTGGTTTCACTCCCGCAACCAGTGCAAGGCCGAGCAGCCCGGACACGGGAACAAGCAGCAGCAAGGGGTCGTAAAGCCTTGCTGCCACACTCATCACAATCAGAGACCACAGCAGAAGAGACAGGCCTGTCAGCAAGTGAAGCAAGCGCGGAGGCGGACGATTGTTCTCTTGAAGGCAATCCCACAACAGTGTTCCACCGCCGCCCCATGACAACAGCGCCATGATGGCGAAGGCCGTTACCCCGCCTCGAATCAGCAGGGTGAGCTGGGTGCTGACCAACCCCGCCAGCAGGACGAGCCAGACCTCACTCTCCCGGCGCATTGTCCTCATCAGCTTTGACAATCCTGGCTTGGCGGATCCGCTCCTCCAGATCCGGGTCTGAGCGTGGCCAGAGAAGGCTGATGAGCAGGTAAAAGCCTGTATAGGAGAGCGAGGAGAGCGAAAGTCGCGCTCCCTGGTTGGTGAGGCTGCCGGCCAGATCTGCCCGGCGACGCAGGAACTGGTACTGAAGATCTGCTTCGGCTCGATCCATCAGTGTTTTTGCGGCCTGTCGTTGCTCAACCAGGGGGCGATCAACAGTGCCCAGTGCCGCTGTGGTGTCACGCATCAGGGGGCGGAAGGCGGGTTGCTCCTCGAGAACCGCACGGAGCTGTGACACATCGGTGGCAGCCATCAGTCTCTTTTCGTAGCCGATCACGAGATTGAGGTTGTCCAGCCGCTGACTTTCGAGCTGCCTGATGCCATCGCTCTGCAGCTGCAGGCTCAACGCCACTATGGAAATGGCGATCAGAAGGTAGCCCAGGGCCACCAGGCCGAGCAGAGGGCGAACGGCAAGGGCGAGGCGGTATTCCCACAGAGCCGGCAACGCCCCATCCACGAAGCCCTGGTAAAGGAAAACCAGGGACACCACCGGAAGCGTGGAACGTTCAACCAGCTGTTGCAGGGCGTTCAGCAGAGCCTGATTCTGGCCGAAGGGGAAGGGGAGAAACGTTGGAAGGGTGTTGAAGACAAAGACAAGGATCAATGTGTAGGCCGTGATCCGGAAAAAGCTCCGTCCCCGCCGGAGACCAAACCCCACTGCTGACAAGCCGTCTCCCATCTGCTGATCTTACGGGGCCTGTATCTGAACACATGCGTTGCCAGGAGACGCAGATACCATGCAGGCTGAAGCCAATGCCTCCTCACAGCGGTTCCATGTCGAGCAGCAGCGACCCCACGGCATCGTCTGCCTCCGTTCCCGGAGCGGAGACGATGCCCTACGACCAGGGTCTGCCCAGACCGGGGACGGGCACCCGCAAGGAGAACGATGGATTCAGCATCGCTGCTCTTGTCAAGGTGATCCGACGGCGGCGGCGACCGTTTTTGATCACTGTGGCGGCGATCACGCTTGCGGTGGGTGTTCAGACGATCTACCAACGGCTTCAGTCGCCTCTCTATGAAGGGTCGTTTCTGTTGTTGATTTCCGATCCGATCAACGATCGCCCGTCCAGCAGCGGCACTGGCTCAGGCAGCGGCGATGGAGGAACGGCGATTGAATCACTTGCCCGGAACAACTTCACCAGCGACGTGCCCACCCTGATTCGGGTGCTCGAGAGTGCGGTGGTCCTTGATCCGGTTTTTCTCACACTGGTGAAGCAGGGGGTGACCCGGCTGCCGCGAATCGAGGTGAGCCTGGTGCCTGTCAGCGCTGACAAGGCCACCACCATGCTGGCTGGGGGTGTCCTTGCGGTGAGGGGCTTTGGTTCTGATCCGCAGACGGTTGAGGCTGGATTGAAGCTCACCGGTAAGGCCTATCTGGACTGGGCCCTCTCCCAGCGGCAGGAGCGCCTGAACGAGGGTCTCAAGTTCCTCGACCGCCAGGCGCCGCTTTTGCAGGCCAAGAGTGATGCGCTTCAGGCGGATCTGGAGCAGTTCCGCAAAACCAACGGTCTCGTTGTTCCAGGCGATGAAGCCAAGGCCAACCGCTCGAAGCTGGATGCACTTCAGAACCAACTGATGCTTCAGCGTGGCGAAGCCAGTCGGCTTCAGGCTGTCCGCCGGGATGTCGGCCTAGGCAAGCTCTCGGCGCGGAATTTCAGCATCGGAGGCAACAAGGGATCGGGTGTGTCCGGTCAGGACGGTCTTGAGGCCAATCTGCCGAACCAATCGTTGTTGGATGAGCTCGGCCGCCTCGAAGAACAGATCGCCAAAGCACGTGCCTTGTATCGGCAAGATGCACCCCAGTTGCGCGGCCTGATCGCGGCCCGGGATCAGCTCCGGCCTTTGCTGCAGAGCAAGGGATTGGAGGCGGTGGATGCGGCTTTACTCGAAAATTCCAATGCCACCGCCACCACCCGTCGTCAGATCAACGACCTGGAGCGTGCTTTCCAGCTGCAGCCGGCCCTGCTGCGCTCCTATGAAGCCCTAAGGCAGAAACTGGACATCGCTGATTCCAACCTGGCCAACTACCTGCGCACCCGGGAGCTGTTTCAGCTGGAGATCGCCCAGCGCAGTACCCCCTGGAAGGTGATCTCACCTGCCCAGGTGAACCTCACCCCGGTGGAGCCGAAGGTTGGCCGGGGATTGCTTCAAGGGTTGTTGCTGGGTCTGGTGGGGGGAGCCGCTGTGGCTGTGCTGCGCGATCGGCTCGATCACGTCTTCCACAGCCCGCTCGAGGTACGCGATGAGCTTCCCGATCCCCTTCTGGGCCACATGCCCTATGTGGCTTTCTTCGAGGGACTGAGGCGTAGCAAGCGCTTTCAGCTCGACAAGCTTGATGGACTCAAGGGTGGCAGCGATGGCTATCAGCGGTTCTACTACCAGGAGGCGATGCGCAATCTGTTCACCAGCCTTCGCTTCCTGAAGACCGATCTGCCATTGCGCTCGCTGGCGATCACCAGCTCGATTCCGGCCGAGGGTAAGAGCCTGCTGATCACCCTCCTGGCCAAGACACTTTCGGAGCTCGGTCAGCGGGTCCTTGTGGTGGATGCGGACATGCGGCAGCCTCAGTTGCACGTCCGCATCGGCCTGGATAACCTTCAGGGGCTCAGTAACCTGCTGACCGAGGAAGGTCTCAGCTGGGGCGAGCTGGTGCTTCCCGTTAAAGGCTATCCCAACTGGTCTGTGCTCACCGCAGGACGGCGTCCTCCCGATCCTCCGAGGTTGCTCAGTTCAGCCCGTATGGCCGAGTTGGTGAACGATCTGGCAACCTGCGGCCAATTCGACATTGTTCTGTACGACACTCCTCCGGCGCTTGGGCTTGCCGACGCGATTCTGCTGGGAGAGCTCCTGGATGGAATCATCCTTTTGGTGAGCCTCAACAAAGTGGACCGTTCTCTGCCGGTCGAGACTGCCAATCGAATCCGCGCGGCCGGCGCACCCTTGCTCGGGGTGGTCACCAATGCCCACCGTCCCAAGGGAGAGAAGAGCGGCGCTTATGGCTATGACTACGGCTATAGCCGGTGGAGCTACTCCGATTACGGCTATGGTTACGGTACGTACGATCCAGCCAGCAGCTACGCTCAATATGAATTGGCGAGCGCGGAGGATGGAGATGATCCCACCAGCGTTGCCAGCGGCCAGAAGAAGTCCCCAACCAACGGGCACCAGCCCACTGGCGATCGCCTTAGGCGTTTTCAGGCACGCATCGGCCGTTGGTTGGATGGTTGATCGCCCCTCGCAGGCCACCTCCGATCAGGAAGCCATTCAATTTTCTTGAACCCGTCCACAGGCAGCTCAATGTCAGCACCCACTCTTTTTGGAGCCAAGGCACTCCGTTGCCCTGGGGTGAGCGTTGCCATGGGTGGCGCTGTGGCGATTCTGGCCTCCCTGGCCCTGCCGGCCCCGGCCCAGGCGATCAGCTTTGTCAACGGCTTCCAGGGTCCCTTTGCTCCGGCCAACTGGACCCAGCAGCTCAATGGGGGCTCCATCAGCACCGTCGGAGCGCCGACTTCGATCTCATTGACCAGCTCCAATGATGGTGCTGGTCCGGATAACACCAATTTTTTAATCACCTTCAGCGCCACTGGAACTTTATCGTTCAATTGGAATTACCTTACAACTGACCAAGACGGTCCATTATATGATCCATTTGGTTATACGATCAACGGTACTTTCACCCAGTTAACCAACAATGCAGGTCTGAACAGCCGTATCTGTTCAGAGGGCGAAACTTGAGGCAGTCATCGGCGCGATAGATCCCCTGCCGACATGTCTTCGCGGGCTCACGACGGACGACCTTCATCGGCTTGGTGGTCGTGGCCTACGCACCCTGCGGAATCAAGCTCGGCA
>NZ_JAHLYV010000026.1:0-102093 GCF_025128115.1 Synechococcus sp. CS-1326
ACACCGAACCAGCCCACGTAGAGGCGGTTGTTGGTGGAGGTGACCCACTCACAGAACTGACTCCAGGCAGAAGCGCCTTGGCGCTGCTGAAGAGTTGAGGTCATGAGGACGAGAGATAGTGCCCCCGAAGGGACGAGGAAGTAGGGCGGCTGGCGGAACCGGAATTCCTGCCGTGATCTGCCGAAGCAGGATCATCGCCTCAGCAAATGTAACAGATTCTTGCGCTGTGTGTGGAAGGCTTGAGCGCCGCAGCGGAGGCCCCGGGAGCGCGCCTGGCGGCCATGCCGCCCACTCCCGGTGGTTAGCGTCCAGCTTCACCCTGTCCGGTCCATGGTCCTCGCCGCACGCCAGCAGAGCGCCCCTCGGCTTGCCCTGGCAGACCCTGCCTCCGAACGGGTTCTGCTGATCCGGTTGCCCTGCAACCCGATCTTCCCGATCGGCCCCATCTATCTGGCTGACCACCTTCACAAAGCCTTCCCCGATCTCCCTCAACGGATTCTCGACCTGGCCGCCTCGCCTCTGCTTGATGTGGAGCGGGTGCTGCTGGAGGAGGTGGAGGCGTTCCGCCCCACGCTGCTGGTCTTTTCCTGGCGTGACATCCAGATCTATGCACCGGTGGACGGCCGGGGCGGCAACCCGCTTCAGAATTCCTTCGAGGTGTTCTATGCGGCCAACCCCTTGCGGCGATTGCGCGGCGCCCTCGGAGGCCTGCGGCTGATGGCCTCGTTCTATGGAGAACTCGGCCGCAATCTGCGTCTGGTGAGGCGGGCCCTGCGCCAGGCCCATCGCTTCCAGGCCCGTGCCCGTGTGGTGATCGGTGGCGGTGCTGTGAGTGTGTTCTACGAACAGCTCGGTCGGCGTCTTCCAGCCGGCACGGTTGTCTCGGTCGGCGAAGGGGAGCAGTTGCTCGAGAAGTTGATTCGTGGCGAGGACCTGGCGGCAGAGCGTTGTTTCGTGGTGGGGGAGCCCCCTCGCCCCGGCCTCGTGCATGAGCAGCCTTCCAACCTGTTCAAAACTGCCTGCAACTACGACTACATCGCCTCAATCTGGCCGCAGCTTGATTGGTATCTCGAAGCCGGCGACTTTTACGTGGGGGTGCAGACCAAGCGTGGCTGCCCCCATAACTGCTGCTATTGCGTCTACACCGTGGTGGAAGGGAAGCAGGTCAGACTCAACCCAGTGGCGGAAGTGGTTGCCGAGATGGGCGATCTCTATCGACGCGGTGTGCGTGGTTTCTGGTTCACAGACGCCCAGTTCATCCCTGCCCGTCGTTATATCGAGGATGCCAAGGAGTTGCTCCGGGCGATTCTGGCCGCCGGGATGACTGATATTCACTGGGCTGCGTATATCCGCGCCGACAACATTGACGCTGAGCTGGCCACTCTGATGGTGGAGACCGGCATGAGCTATTTCGAGATCGGCATCACTTCAGGCAGCCAGGAGTTGGTTCGTAAGATGCGGATGGGATACAATCTTCGAACTGTGCTTGAAAACTGTCGGTTGCTCGCCGCGGCTGGCTTCCGAGAGCAGGTTTCCGTGAACTATTCGTTCAATGTGATCGATGAGCGGCCGGAGACAATCCGCCAGACCGTTGCCTATCACCGCGAACTGGAGCTAATTTTCGGCTCCGACAAAGTGGAGCCCGCCATCTTTTTCATCGGCCTGCAGCCCCACACCCACCTTGAGCAGTACGGTTTCGAGCAGGGCCTGCTCAAGCCCGGCTACAACCCGATGAGCATGATGCCCTGGACGGCGAGAAAGTTGCTCTGGAATCCCGAGCCGATGGGCAGCACCTTCGGCCGTGTCTGCCTGGAGGCGTTTGAAACCAATCCCCAGGATTTCGGCCGCACCGTGATGGCCATCCTGGAGCGTGACTATGGCCAGGCTCCACTCGAGCAGGCGCTGCGCGCTCCCGTTGAAGGGCGCCGGGCCCTTGCCACCGCCGTGCTCTGAGCCTGGCTGAGTGCCCTCAACTCTGCCAGTGCCCGCGCCGCCACAGCAGCAATCCTCCCAGTCCCAGCCAGCCGATCACCCCGCCGATCGGATTGGGGCTGGGCATGCCTGGGCCGATCAGCCAGCCTGGAGCGCTGCTGGAGATCTCCAGCAATCCGGTCTGCAGAACGAACCAGCCACCTACCAGTCCCCCGTGCAGCCCCAGGGCTCCCCAGAGGGAACCCCGGTCGGAGCGACGTTGCAGGGCCAGAACAATTCCGAGCAGGATCAACCCCCCCAGCAGCCCGATCGCGCCTGGGCCGCCCAGCCGATACCAGGGGTGCAGCAGGCCGAAGATGCTGGCCTGGAGC
This sequence comes from Synechococcus sp. CS-1326, assembly GCF_025128115.1. Classification (NCBI taxonomy): domain Bacteria; kingdom Bacillati; phylum Cyanobacteriota; class Cyanophyceae; order Synechococcales; family Synechococcaceae; genus Synechococcus; species Synechococcus sp. CS-1326. Next base: position 2,304 of record NZ_JAHLYV010000026.1, read on the forward strand.
AGCAGGGCCTGCCGGGCCCCGGCTTGCAGGGCCAGCTCCCCCCAGAGCCAGCCGCGAAACAGAAGTTCCTCGGCGAAGCCCACCCCTGCCGCCAGAGCCAGGCCATTGAGCGCAGTCCCCCAGCCGAGCCGCCAGGACCAGCTGGCCTGGCCAGCCACCACCAGGACGGCAGTCACCAGAGTCAGCAGCAGGCTGGCCATCAGCAGCCCCCGCAGCAGGCTTCGCAGCCCGTTGGCGAGCGGCAGCCGCAGGCCCAGTCTTCGCCAGGGCCGAGTTTCCCCCCAGACCCGCTCCAGTCTCCGGGGCAAGGTCAGCAGGAGCAGCAGCAGGGCCAGCACCAGTCCGGCCAGGTCGAGCTGGTCGGGTCTGAGAGTTGGGGAGATCAGCGCCAGGGGCCTGGCCGTCAGCCAGCCGACTGCGTAGAGAAGGGGCACATAAAGCAGGGTGCCAAGCCAGCGGGGACCTTCCTGGGCGAAGGCCGGCAACTCAGCCCTCCGGCTCGATCGTGCTGCTGAGCCCTTTGCCTTTGAGGGTTTCGCTGTAGAACTCCGCCGGCTCCAGGTCGCAGACGATCACCAGGCCGACCCCGGTGTTATGAGCTTCGAGCATCACGGCGATGGCATCCTGTTCACTCAGGGAAGGCACCACCTGGCGCAGGGTGCCGACCACGTACTCCATCGAATTGACCGGATCGTTGTGCAGGAGCACCCGATAGCGCGGGGATGGTTTGCGGACACGCTGCACCTCCTTCTCGATCACCGCGGCCCCCCCGGGCGTGCGGGTCGGCGTTTCAACCGACATGGCCACTGCAGAAAGAATGATCCAATCTAGGCAGCGACCTTGCCATGGGAAGCCAGGCCACAGCGGCTGATGCGGCCCATCGCCTCCTGCACATTGGCTCGGCTGTTGAAGGCTGAAAGGCGCAGATACCCTTCCCCAGCGGCACCGAAGCCGCTGCCCGGGGTGCCGACCACATGGGCTTCCTCCAGCAGGCGGTCAAAGAAGCCCCAGGAGTCGAGGCCTGTCGGTGTCTGGATCCAGACGTAAGGGGCCTGCTGGCCGCCATGCACCGTGAGGCCAGCCGCTGTGAGTTGCTGTCGGATGATCGCGGCATTCTCCATGTAGAAGTCGACCAGCGCCTTCACCTGGGCCTGTCCGGCTGGCGTGTAGACCGCTTCGGCACCCCGTTGCACGATGTAGCTCACTCCGTTGAACTTTGTGCTCTGACGGCGATTCCAGAGGCTCCAGATCTCCACGTTCTCCCCATCGTCGCCTCGTCCCATCAGCCCACGGGGCACCACCGTGAAGGCGCAGCGGGTTCCTGTGAAACCGGCATTCTTGGAAAAGGAGCGAAACTCGATCGCGCACTGGCGGGCTCCCTCGATCTCGTAGATCGAATGGGGCAGCTCCGGGTCGCGGATGAACGCCTCGTAGGCGGCGTCGAAGAGGATCAGGGCTTCGTTGGCCAGGGCATAGTCCACCCATTGCTTCAGGTGGTCACGGCTGGCCACCGCGCCGGTGGGGTTGTTGGGGAAGCAGAGGTAGATCAGGTCAACCTGCTGCTCCGGCAGCGGGGCTGTGAAACCGTTGGCGGCCGTGATCGGCAGGTAGGTGAGGCGGCCATAACGGCCGTTCGGGCCGGCCTCATCCGTGCGGCCTGCCATCACGTTGCTGTCGACGTACACCGGGTAGACAGGATCAGTGACGGCAATGCGGTTATCAGGTCCCAGGATGTCGAGGATGTTGCTGCTGTCGCATTTCGAGCCGTCGGAGACGAAGATCTCCTCGGGCTCGATCGCGCAGCCACGGGCCTGGAAATCGTGGGCCGCAATCGCCTCGCGCAGCCAGAGGTAACCCTGCTCGGGGCCATAACCGTGGAAACCGCTCCGGCTGCCCATGGCGTCGATGGCAGCCCGCATGGCTGAGCAGCAGGCCTCCGGCAGTGGTTCGGTCACGTCACCGATGCCCAGGCGGATCAGGGCCGCCTCCGGGTGGGCGGCGGAGAACTGCGTCACCCGTCGCGCGATCTCTGGAAAGAGATAGCCCGCCTTGAGCTTCAGGTAATTGGCATTGATCTGAACCACGGCGGCCCCATGCTCAGCAAGTAGGCCGCCATCCTGCAATGGCGCGGCCCCGGGCTGGCGACCATGCTAAATTCCCCAGAAGACGGCAGTCCCGTTTGTAGCTCTCGGATCTGCAAACACTTTCTACGGGTACCGCCTCCTGCGGCCCATCATTCCCGCAGGCACAGTTCCTTGCTTCGGTCGGTTCCATCCAGTTCCGCAAGCATTAACGTGATCCGGGGGGTGAACCTCCAGAGGCGCTTCCTCACCAGATTTTTTTCTTCCGTCTTCCACCTCCTGCAGCAGCAGTCGAGCGGCTTTGCGGCACGCTCTGCTCAGCGGATGGTTGTTTCCGGGGGCTAAGCCCATTCCCTGGCAGAGCTCCATCGAGCCATTTTCTATCCTCCATGCCCCAGCAGATCGTCATTGCGGAGCAACTGCGGATCGCCGCCGTGCTCAACGACGAACGGGTTGATGAACTGGTCGTCGCCCAAGGCCGCTATCAGATCGGTGACGTCTATCTCGGCCGAGTCGAGAATGTCCTCCCTGGCATCGATGCGGCCTTCGTCAACATCGGTGAAAGTGAAAAGAACGGTTTCATCCATGTCACCGACCTTGGCCCCCTCCGCCTGAGGAAAGGAGCAGCCGGCATCACCGAGTTGCTTGAACCGCGCCAGAAGGTGCTGGTTCAGGTGATGAAGGAGCCTACGGGCACCAAAGGTCCCCGGCTCACCGGCAACCTCACGCTTCCTGGCCGCTTCCTGGTGCTTCAGCCCCATGGCCAGGGGGTGAGCATCTCCCGTCGCATCAATGGGGAGAACGAACGCAATCGCCTGCGGGCGCTTGGTGTGCTGATCAAGCCACCGGGTGCCGGTCTGCTCGTGCGCACCGAGGCGGAGGGTGTCAGCGAGGAGCTTCTGATCGACGATCTCGAAGCCCTCCTGCGCCAGTGGGAAGCCATTCAGGAGGCCGCGGAAACGGCCAGCCCGCCTGTGCTGCTCAACCGTGACGAAGACTTCATCCATCGGGTGCTGCGAGATCTCTACAGCCCCGAGGTGCTCAGCGTCGTTGTCGACACACCCTCGGCGGTGGCCAGGGTGAATGCCTTTCTCGGCTCCGACCAGGACAATCTCCTGGTCGAACACCATGCGGATTCCACCAGCATTCTCGAGCACTATCGGGTCAATGCAGCCATCCGGGATTCACTGAAGCCCAGGGCGGAGCTCCCCTCCGGCGGCTACGTGATCATCGAGCCCACCGAGGCGCTCACCGTGATCGATGTGAACTCCGGATCGTTCACCCGATCGGCCAATGCCCGGGAAACGGTGCTGTGGACCAACTGTGAGGCGGCCGCTGAAATTGCCCGTCAACTCAAGCTGCGCAACATCGGCGGTGTGGTGATCATCGACTTCATCGATATGGAGTCCCGGCGTGATCAGTTGATGCTGCTGGAGCACTTCACCCAGGCGGTTCGGAACGACAACGCCCGGCCACAGATCGCCCAGCTCTCCGAACTCGGCCTTGTTGAGCTCACCCGCAAACGCCAGGGCCAGAACATCTATGAGTTGTTCGGTCGGGCCTGCCCCAGCTGTGGCGGTCTTGGCCATGTGGCCGTGCTCCCCGGCACGGACACGCTGCAGCCCCTCGCCAATGTCTCGGGTCTGGTGCGCTCGGCCGCCTCGGCAAGGGCCGAGGTGCCCAGTCCGGCCACCGGTGAGCCCGCCGGTCGCCGCCGCAGTGGGCGTGGAGGCCGGGGCGGCCGCTCCGCGGAGCCGATCGAGCTGGCCGCACCCCTACCCCTGCCCGGCCTCGATCCATCGCCGCCCAGTGAGGGTGCCGACAGTGGATTCGTCGCGGAGCCGCTAAGCCGCCGCCAGGTCCCTGAGCTGGTGGCCGTTCCAATGGAAACCGATCAGGAACTGGTTTATGGCTGGCTCGGTCTCAGCCCTGCGCTTCTGCTCGATTCCCCATCCAATGCCGATCAGCTGATCGTGCGTGTCGTCCGCCCCGGGGATGACCCGGATGCGGTGCTCGAATCGGCCAGGCAGCAGCAGTCGGCGAGTGGCTCCCGTCGCCGTCGTCGTGGTGGGCGGGGTGGGCAGGACACTCCTGCCAACGGTCGCGCGGCCACCGAAGACGGTCCGGTCTTCAGCAGCCCGGCGTTCAGCAGTCCTGTCTTCAGCAGCCCGGCCGATCAGGCGGACGTCCTGGTTGAAATCACGCCTTTGCCGATGCACTTTGATGAATCCAGGCCCATCGTCACCACGGTGATCGAGGCGCCGCTGGTGCAGGTTCCGCTGTCCCGCAAGGTCACCCGTACCCGTTCCTCCTCCTCCAGCGAGGAACCGGTTTCGGCATCCCTGCCAGACAATGGAAATCACTCCACCACAGGGGTCGCAACACCTCCCGATCCTGAACCGGAGGCCGAGGCCGGCGAGCCGCGCCGTCGGCGTCGCCGTTCCTCCGCCACGGTCTGACCAGCGAGGCGTTCCTGCTGGCCGCGTTCTGCGGCCAGGATCCTGGCCTTTGCGCCGGTCTGGATGAGGTGGGACGGGGCAGTCTGTTCGGCCCCGTCTTTGCCGGGGCTGTCATGCTGCCCGCCCAGGCACTCGCACCGCTTGCCGCCCTGGGCCTCACCGACAGCAAGGACCTATCGGCAGGCCAGCGTCAGCGCCTCGTCCCGCAGATTCACGCCCTGGCGTTCGCCTGGGCGTTGGGCCAGGCCTCTGCCGCCGAGATCGATCGCCGCGGAATCCGCTGGGCAACCGAGGCGGCCATGCTGCGAGCTCTGCAACGCATGCCCAGCACCCCCGCCCTGCTCCTGGTCGATGGGGTCTTGCCATTGCGGAACTGGTCGGCCCCCCAGGTCACCCTGGTGCACGGCGACCGGCGCTGCCTGGCGATTGCGGCGGCGAGTGTGCTGGCCAAACAGGCCAGAGATGCCCTGATCCAGCGACTGGCTGAGCGCTACACCGGCTATGGCCTGGAACGGAACGCCGGCTATGGCACCGCTGTCCATCGGCAGGCGATCCTGCGGATCGGGCCCACAGCGCTGCATCGCCAGTCCTTTCTTCGGCGGTTGCTCAGTGCTCCTGGCACCAGTGCCTGAAATCTCCCAGCAGTTGCTGCCCCACCCGCTTGCGCATGCCCAGCAGGATGCCTCCCAGCAGGGAGCGCCCCGTGGCTTCCAGAACCTTCGGGGCGATCAGGCTCAGCACCGCCGGACGACTGACCGACACCGCCAGTCGGGCCTCACCCTCCAGCCCTGTCTCCGTTGCCCGGATCCAGGAGTGCAGGGTCAAGCTGAAGTCGTCCACCAGATCGAAACCGGCCAGTTGGCAGTCGAGGGCTTCGATTTCCAGCCGCTCAGCGGAGCGCTGGGTCTGCAGCTGGACCACAGGCTGGATCTGCAGCTGAAAGGCCCTGAGGGGTTTGACCGCATAGCGGTAGCGTCCCTCACCAAGCTTTTCAAGCTGGCTTGCATCCAGGAGAGCCCGGACGATCCGGTCTTCGTCGTTGAGGTAGAGGGCCAGTCTGTGGGTCTGCTCGGGAACAGGCTGCCTGAGGTACTGGCTGGCGCTGAAGGCCAGGGGCATCGCCGGGCGAGGGGGGCGGCGGGAGATGATCCTATCCACCCACGTCCCTGCCCCCTTCGTCATGCGTCTGGCCTTTCTCGGTCCCATCGGAACCTATGGAGAGCAAGCGGCGAGAACCCTGGCGGATCTGGAGGGGCTCACGGCCGTGGAGCTGGTTCCGCAGAACGGCCACCGTGCCGTGATCCAGTCGTTGGCGGAAGGGCGATGTGATGCGGCGGTGGTTCCGGTTGAGAACTCCGTCGAGGGGGGAGTCACGGCTTGTCTCGATGCCCTCTGGGAGCATCCCGACCTGAGAATTCGCCGGGGTCTGGTGTTGCCGATCCGCCATGCCCTGCTGGGCAGTGGGCCGATCAGCGGAGTCAGCGAGGTGCTGTCCCATCCCCAGGCCCTGGCCCAGTGCAGTCTCTGGCTTGCCTCGCATCTGCCGGCTGCCTGGCAACTGCCGACCAGCTCGACGGCGGAAGCCTCACGCCTGGTGGGTGGCAGCCCTTTCCGCGCCGCTGTGGCGTCGTTGGAGGCCGCCAGAACCCATGGACTGGAGGTGCTCGCCTACCCGATCAATGATGTGCCGGGAAACTGCACCCGTTTCCTGCTGTTGCAGCGGGAATCGGCCAGGGCGTTGGCCTGCACCCATAGCAGCCTCGCTTTTTCCCTCCATGCCAATCGTCCCGGGGGCCTGCTGGAGGCGCTTGGCTGCTTCGCCCGCAGGCAGATCAACATGAGCCGCATCGAGTCCCGTCCTTCGAAACGGGAGATGGGCGAGTATCTGTTTTTTGTCGATCTCGAACTGCCGGACGATCCCCACCGCCTGGAGCAGGCCATCGAAGAACTTTCGGCTCTCTGTCAGCACCTGGCGCTGTTCGGCACCTATCCGATCACCAATCTCAGTGGGGAGAGTGGTGGAGCGGAGCCCGAGGTGGCGCCCAGCAACCCAGCCACTCCCTAGCGACTGGAAGGCCCTGCGATTTGCTCGGACTGGGTTCGGGGCTTCCGGCAGCGGAAGACACCGAACTGCATCAGGCCGGTGCTGAAGGCCCAGTGCATCAACAGCAGGGTCGGGGTTTCCCTGAGTCCCTGGAGCAGGGCCTGGGGGCCAAGACCCAGCACTGCTCCAGGCCGCCGCATGCCTTCCACGATCGAATCAATCCAGGAGGGCAGCGTGGCGGTTGTCCAGTCGGCGGTGTCGACCCTGGCGCCCTGGCCATGGAGGCTCTGTTCCAGATTTCGACGAAAGGAGGAGATGCTGGCGAATTCCGGATGGGCCCATTGATCCAGGAGCTGGCGCATCACCCAGCTCTCCAGGGGGGTGAGCGCACCTTCCGCCGGATCCCGTCGGTTCCAGTCAGCGACGGCGAGCAGACCGCCCGGGCGCAGCACGCGCTGCAGTTCATCGGCGTAGCGCTGCTTGTCGGCCATGTGGGGGCCTGCCTCCACGCTCCACACTGCATCGAAACCGGCGTCCGGCAGGTCAAGCTCGAGGGCGTCCATCACGGCGAAGCGGCAGGTCATGCCGCCGGGTGTGAGCTGACGGGCCCGCTCGATCTGGGCCGGACTGATGCTGATTCCCAGTACCTCGAATCCGTAGTGCTGACTGAGCATGCGGGCACTGCCGCCGATGCCGCAGCCCACATCGAGAATCGTTGAGCCGGCCGGCAGTTGATCAAGGCCGCTCCAGCGCACCAGCTCATGCACGAAGGCGGCCTTGGCTTCGCGAAAGTCGATCGAAACCGGTGGCGTTCCGTAATGGCCGAGGTGGACATGCTCCCCCCAGAGCCTCTCCAGAAGGCGGTCCTGGGTCCAGCGGTCGTAGGCGAGAGCCACACTGGCCGTATCCAGGTAGCGACGGTTGCGGTTCTGCCAGACGCTGTAGGCGAGCCAGCCCAGTCCGGCGGCGCCGGCTCCGAGCAGCAGGGCGGCAGGCCAGATCCCAGTTGCCATCAGGCTGGATCCTGATCAACCTCGCCCATGCCCTTGAAGGTATCCTTCAGCACGGTTCTGGCTGCCAGCTGACGACGGGTCTGGTCCAGGAGGGTGTACTCCTGACGCAACCGTTCGGTGGTGTCGGTGAGCTCCAGCAGAGCCTGCTGATGGTCCGCCACCGGACCACCCAGGTGGGAACCGATCCAGAACGACAGCTCCCTGGGCAGGTCGGGCAGGTCGGTGGGGAGGGTGGTGGGCTTGCCGATCAATTTGCCGGTCAGGTCCACCACGTCGCGGAGGGCCTGGGTGACTTCAACGGCCAGCTGGCTGAGTGCGGCATCCGAGCCACTGGCCTGGTCTTCGATCCAGCTGACCATGCCGACTCGAAAGGGAGCTTCACGGACCACCTCGAGCACACGGAAGCGTTGTTGCCCCATGGTCACGATGTTGCTGCGGTCGTCATCCTGGGTCTGGCACTGAAGAATCTCAGCGCAACAGCCCACGGCTGCCATTCGCTTCTCCTGAGGATCCCAGCGCACAACACCGAAACGACGGTCCGTTTCGAGCACCGTGCGGAGCATCATCCGATACCGGGGCTCAAAGATATGCAGAGGCAGCACCTCTTGGGGGAACAGCACCACATCAGGCAGAGGGAAGAGGGGAAGTTCCCTGACAGCCAGATCAGTCACGTCGTTGGTGCGCAGAGGCGCGTAGGGGTGAAGCAGCGTGAATGCAGGCGGCTGTTGGTGTGCAGCAGACCAGAATCACGACATGACCAGATCCTAGAAAGCCGGAGGCTGGAGTGATGCCGGCTTCGCGAATCAGGCTGAAGGCCTGGCTCAGAGCTTGACTTCAATGTCAACGCCACTGGGCAGGTCCAGCTTCATCAGGGCATCGATCGTTTTGGCCGTAGGGCTGTAGATATCAATGATGCGGCGATGGGTTCGCGTTTCGAAGTGCTCGCGGGAGTCCTTGTCGACGTGGGGTGAACGCAGGACGCAGTAGATCTTGCGCTTGGTGGGCAGGGGAATGGGCCCGATCGCCGTGGCGGCGGTGTGATCAGCCGTTTCGATGATCTTGTCGCAAGAAAGATCCAGCATGCGGCGATCAAACGCCTTCAGGCGAATGCGAATCTTCTGCTGGGCGATGGCGGTGGACATGGAGGGGAAAGAGGTGCGCGTTGGCAGCCGAAGCCGGCGTCAACTGGATGGTGAAAGGGAATCTGAATCATCCCTGGATTGTCGAGGTGCTCACCGACCGCATCAAACCGGAGGGTGGGTGGATCGGGGGAGAGGCAGTCGTCTGACCACCTCTCCGCCTGGCTGAGGTTGACTCAGGCCACGATCTTGGAAACGACGCCGGCACCGATGGTACGACCCCCTTCCCGGATGGCGAAGCGCATGCCCTGCTCGATGGCCACCGGGCAGATCAGCTCGGCGGACATCTTGATCCGGTCACCAGGCATGACCATCTCAACGTTGGTCCCGTCGTCGGCCGTGAAGGCGGTGATCTGGCCGGTCACGTCGGTGGTGCGGATGTAGAACTGGGGCCGGTAGCCAGCAAAGAAAGGAGTGTGGCGGCCACCTTCCTCTTTCTTGAGAACATAAACCTCACCCTCAAATTTGGTGTGGGGCTTGATTGAATTGGGCTTGACGAGCACCATGCCGCGCTCGATGTCTTCTTTCTGAACGCCGCGCAGCAGCAGCCCGACGTTGTCGCCTGCCATGCCCTCATCGAGCAGCTTGCGGAACATTTCCACGCCGGTGACGGTGGTTTCGCGGGTGTCCTTGATGCCGACGATCTGAACGGTTTCACCGACTTTGACCTTGCCGCGCTCGATCCGGCCGGTGGCAACGGTGCCTCGTCCGGTGATTGAGAAGACATCTTCGACAGCCATCAGGAAGGGCTTGTCGATCTCCCGCTCGGGTTCGGGAATGGACTCATCCACTGCATCCATCAGGTCGAGAATCTTGTCGACCCATTCGTTGTCTCCGCGGTTGCCTTTGCCGCCGCCCTGGATGTATTCGAGGGCTTTGAGCGCTGAACCAGCGATGATCGGAATGTCATCACCCGGGAAGTCGTAGCTGCTCAGCAGCTCGCGCATCTCCAGTTCGACAAGCTCAAGGATCTCCTCGTCATCAACCATGTCTTTCTTGTTGAGAAAGACCACCAGGGCCGGCACGCCGACCTGTTTGGCCAGAAGGATGTGCTCCTTTGTCTGAGCCATCGGACCATCGGTTGCAGCCACCACCAGAATGCCGCCATCCATCTGGGCAGCACCGGTGATCATGTTCTTGACGTAGTCGGCGTGGCCCGGGCAGTCAACGTGAGCGTAGTGACGGGGCTCAGTTTCGTACTCGACGTGGGCGGTATTGATCGTGATGCCCCGTTCTTTCTCTTCAGGAGCACCGTCAATATCGTCGTAGGCCTGGGCTTTCGCCTGGCCCAGGGACGCCAGCACATTGGTGATGGCGGCGGTAAGAGTGGTCTTGCCGTGGTCAACGTGGCCGATGGTGCCGATGTTGACGTGAGGTTTGTTCCTCTGAAACTTCTCGCGGGCCATTGAAGGAAAGAATCGGGGGGGTTGGTTGGGGGTGAGAGATCAGGAATTGCCCTGATTCTTGGAAATGATGGCTTCAGCGACATTGCGAGGAACTTCCTCATAATGGCTGAACTCCATCGAGAAAACACCCCGACCCTGGGTCATGGATCGGAGCTGAGTGGCATAGCCGAACATTTCGGCCAGAGGCACCTTGGTCTGGACTTTAGATTGTCCGTTGTCGATGGACTGGCCTTCGACCTGACCACGCCTGGAGGAGAGGTCGCCGATCACAGAACCGAGGTAATCCTCGGGGATCTCGACCTCCACCTTCATCATTGGCTCAAGGAGAACAGGATTGCACTTCTTGACGCCGTCCTTGAAGGCCAGGGAACCAGCAATTTTGAACGCCATTTCAGAGGAGTCCACATCGTGGTAGGAGCCGTCCACCATGGTGACTTTGATGTCGATCATCGGGAAGCCAGCAATCACACCGGATTGGCAGGTTTCTTTCATGCCATTTTCGGCCGGGCCAATGTATTCCTTGGGAACAATGCCACCGACAATCTTGTTGACGAACTCAAAGCCGGAGCCGGGTTCACCAGGCTCCATCTCAATCACCACATGGCCGTACTGCCCCTTGCCGCCAGTCTGCCTGGCGAACTTGCCTTCGCCCTTGGCGCTGCCGCGGATGGTTTCCCGGTAGGAAACCTGGGGAGCACCGATATTCGCCTCGACGTTGAATTCTCTCAGCATCCTGTCAACCAGGATTTCGAGGTGAAGTTCACCCATGCCGGCAATCACCGTCTGGCTGGTTTCGGGATCGGTGGAGACACGGAAGGTGGGATCCTCTTCCGACAAAGACTGGAGGGCTTTGGAAAGTTTTTCCATGTCCCCTTTGGTTTTCGGCTCCACTGCTACGGAAATGACCGGTTCAGGAATGAACAGCGACTCGAGGATGATCGGATCCGTATCCACGCAAAGCGTGTCGCCAGTGGTGGTGTCCTTGAGACCAAGAACGGCACCGAGATCGCCTGCGCGCAGTTCGTCCACCTCTTCCCGATCGTCTGCCTTGAGCAGAATCAGCCGTGAGATGCGCTCCTTTTTGTCTTTGGTGCTGTTGAGCACGTAGCTCCCTTTTTTAAGCACACCGCTGTACATCCTTACGAAGGTGAGCTTTCCATAGGGGTCGGCCATGACCTTGAAGGCAAGGGCACTGAAGGGTGCGTTGTCGTCACAGGCGCGGGTGGCATCTTCGCCATCGGGAAGGAGTCCGTGAATCGGCGGGATGTCGCTTGGAGCGGGCAGATAATCAACAACTGCATCCAGCATCAGCTGAACGCCCTTGTTCTTGAAAGCGGATCCGCAGAGAATGGGGACGAGGCCGTGGTCAACAACCCCAATGCGGATTCCCTTCACAAGCTGTTCATCCGTCAGCGACCCATTTTCCAGATACGCTTCAATGAGTTCTTCATCCGTTTCTGCAACGGATTCCATCAGCTTGCCGCGCCAGAGAGCGGCTTCTTCCTTCATGTTCTCAGGAATATCCTGCTCGATGATGTCGGTGCCGAGATCATTGGTGTAGATGATGGCCTTCTGACGCACCAGATCGATGATCCCTTTGAGATCGCCTTCGGCACCGATCGGCAGCTGGATGGGGGCAGCCTTGGCCTTGAGGCGGTCTTTGATCTGGTCGTAGACCTTCAGGAAGTTGGCTCCGGTTCGATCCATCTTGTTGACGAAAACGATCCGGGGGACCTTGTAGCGGTCCGCTTGCCGCCAGACAGTTTCCGACTGAGGTTGGACGCCCCCCACCGCACAGAACACCGCAACCACCCCATCGAGAACCCGCATCGAGCGCTCGACTTCGATCGTGAAGTCGACGTGACCAGGAGTGTCGATGATGTTGATGCGGTGATCCCTCCAGCTGGTGGAAATGGCCGCAGCTGTGATGGTGATGCCCCGCTCGCGCTCCTGGGCCATCCAGTCGGTGACGGCGGCGCCATCGTGGACCTCACCCATCTTGTGCACCACACCTGAGTAGAACAGAATCCGCTCGGTGGTGGTGGTTTTACCCGCGTCAATGTGGGCGGCGATGCCGATGTTTCTGACGCGATCCAGGGGGTAGGCGCGGGCCACGGGGGAAGATCTCCGAAGGTAAATCGACGAAACAGCGGGTTGAATTTAGGTGGTGTTGGATTTCGACTGGATGGGCCCGCGACCCAGCCAGAACGCTCCGCTCAGTAGCGGTAATGGGCGAAGGCCTTGTTGGCCTCTGCCATTTTGTGGGTTTCCTCCCGTTTGCGGACGGCGTTGCCGGCCTCATTGGCGGCATCCATCAGTTCGCCGGCGAGCTTCTGGGACATGCTGCGTCCATTGCGGGCTCTGGAGAAATTCACCAGCCACCGCAGGGCCATCGCCGTGCCCCGCTCCTGGCGGACCTCCATCGGCACCTGGTAGGTGGCGCCACCGACGCGACGGGCCCGCACCTCAACCAGGGGGGTTGCATTGCGCACGGCCGTCTCAAAGACTTCCAGGGGGTCGGTGCCGGTGCGGTCGTTGATCAGGCCAAAGGCATCGGAGAGGATCCTCTGGGCTGTGGACTTCTTGCCGTGCTTCATCAGCCGTGCCACGACCATCGAGGCCAGGCGGCTGTTGAACTGGGGATCGGGATGGACTGGGCGCTTCTCAGCAGCATTGCGGCGGGACATAATCCTGGAAAGAGGGACGCAGGGGAGGAAAAGTTAGATGAGGGAAAGGCGAGGGGATCAGCCCTTCGGTGTCTTGGCGCCGTACTTGGAGCGGCTCTGACGACGGTCCTTGACACCGGCGGTGTCGAGGGTGCCACGAATGATGTGATAACGCACACCTGGCAGATCCTTCACCCGGCCCCCGCGGATCAGCACAACGGAGTGCTCCTGCAGGTTGTGGCCGATACCGGGGATGTAGGCCGTGACCTCGAAACCCGAGGTGAGCCGTACCCGTGCCACCTTGCGCAGCGCTGAGTTGGGCTTTTTGGGGGTCGACGTGTAGACGCGGGTGCAGACCCCCCTGCGCTCCGGACAGGCCCGCAGGGCCGGTGATTTCGTTTTGCGGGTGAGATGCTGCCGCTCGGTGCGGATCAGCTGCTGAATCGTGGGCATCGAGGGCCGGGGAGTTGAGCCGGATGTCCGACTGTTTTGACAATTGACCACCCTACGCTGTCGGCCGTCCACCCGATCAATCCCTGCTGAAGGCCGCCCCGCAGGCACAGCACTGGACCCCTTCGCCGGCCCGGATCAGAAACCCTCCCCCGCTCAGATCCCCGCGATAGTCGAGATTGAGCCCCGCCAGCCGGCTGACCTGCTCGGCGGGTGAGAAAAGCGTGATTCCATCGGCCCGGGCGATCGCCACACCGGCCAGGTCCCCGGGACGGATGCGGATCACCCAGCGCTCGCATCCCCCCTCGATCAGGTCAAGGTTCATCAGGCCCGGCGTGCCGGCCACAGCGGCCTGGCGACCGAGCTCGGCGGCGGCGGCGGCTGAAAGGTGCATCGTCAGACCCTTTGGCATGGCGGGGGCTCTGGATCAGCGGGCAGCGTCCAAGTCTCGGACAGCGCCGGACCCGGCCATGGCCCCATCCACCGCGCTGGTCCGGATGTCGCGGGGGACAAGCCCCAGCCCGTTGTGAATGGCGGCGGTCACCCCCCGGCCTTTCACGGTCATCGCCCCGGCCACCACCAGTCCGGTGGAGCCCCCTCCGTCGAGATTGAGCGCATCGATCAGGCCGAGCTGCCTGAGCAACAGTGCGGTTTCCGCCAGTGTGGGGCCGCTGTGTTCCACCCCTTCGAGGGTCAGCAGCCAGAGCTCACGCCCATCGCTGCCGATCACCGTTCGTGGTGCGGCCTGCTGCAGGAAGGCCTGGCTGAATCCTTCCCCGGCTCCATTCAGCACGAGCTGACCCTGCAGCAGCAGCAGGGGACCACCGCCCAGCACATAGGGCAGCTGGCCCAGGGGCTCGATCGGCCGGCTGACAATCGCAAGTCGGCTGCCCACAGTCCAGGGAAGCCCGGCTCCGGCCCTTGCCACCAGCAGGGTGTCGTTCGGCCCGAGGCCGACGCCGCGGGCGAGCTCCGGCCCGCTCAGCTGCTGCTGGACGATGCCATCGCTGAGGAGAAGACCAGTCTCCGAGCCGCTCAAGGCGCGGTAGCCCCGCCCCCAGTCCGCCGTGTAACGGGCCACTCCCCGTTCCAGATAGCCACTGTTCACGGTGGTCAGGGCGGAGCGCTGGCCGCTGGGGTCGATCACCCATTCCTCCAGACGGAGGCGGCCGAATCGGGGCAGCTGGCCCGGTTGCCAGCCCACGGCACCGCGGTTGAGGATCGGACCGGAGAGCCAGCGGCCCTGCTGCTTGAGGGCCCCCAGCGGCAACCGCCGCACCCTGTTGAAGAAACCTCCGTTGATCGCCACCAGGGCCTGGTCGCCCTGGGCCAGGGCGGGGAGGGAGCTGAGCCCTTCCATGCCATCGGGGCGGGTGAGCAGGCGGAGCTCCAACGGGTTTTGGCGCGGATCCAGGCGAACGCTGTTGATCAGCATCCGTCGCGTTCCGACGGCACGGACCTGGCGCTCGATCGTGACGCTTCTGCTGAGCAGGGCCTGGAGTCGATCGTCGAGGCGTGGGGCCGCCGTGATCCCACTCCCCCTGCCGTCTCGATTGCCGAAACCACCAGCTGCGCTGCCTGAGCTGCTGAGACCGACACCGGCCAGATCGAGCACCACCCTGGCGGGCCCCCCCAGGACCAGAAGCCTGGGAACGGCTTTGCCGAGGCTGAGGCTGAGTCCCTGTTCGCTCTGGCGCACCGCGAGACCAAGCGCCTGCAGTTCGGCCCGCTGCGCCGCCGTGCTGCGAAGCCCCACCAGCAGCCGTCCGCTCTCCTGGCGCACGGCGGCGATGCCGCTGAGATCCAGGACAACCCGTCTGCCGCCCAGGGCGGCTGTCCCGCCCGGGGAGGACACCCGAACCCTGACCAGTTCAGGCCTGGGAATCTCGATGCCCAGTTCTTCGCCCCTGGCCTCAAGCCGTGCGCCGGCGGCCTCCAGCACGGCGGCGACGTCAACGGCAACCTCATCATCGAGGCTTCGCTGCTCGGCGGCGGTGACCTTCAGGGCCTGGTCGAACCACTCCAATTCCAGGCTGCCATCAGGCTTGCTGCTGCTGCTGAAGCCCAGCTGTCCCTGCAGCAGATCCAGGGGCAGCCAGAGCTGCACGGGGGCAGATCCAGCGGCATCCCGCCATTGCCAGCGGGCCTGCTGGGCGATCCCATTGATCACGACCCGTTGACCCTGGCGGAGTGCCGGCGGGCGCGCCCAGGCCTGGGCGTGGAGGGTGGCGAGCCCCGGAGGCGGCGGCTTCGAGCTGCCCTGACCGTGGGTTTCGGTCGGCAGCCCAAGCACGAGCAGGCCGAGCACGGCCGGAAAACGCCTGAGGCCATTCCTGAAATGCACGATCGGCCGCGCCATCAGGCCTATTCCGTTGCTGATGAACGCTAACCCCATGTCCCAGTCCCTAAAGTCGGTTTTGCTTACAGGTTGGCTGCCTGCGTCAATCAGGGCTGCCGCTCGTTCTTGCAGGTTGTTCCCGGCCCATGCCTCTTTCTTCCTCTCCGCACTGGCCCCATTGCGACAGCCCTGCGCCGGCCGCCGTAGCCGGGGAGAAGGATGCCTGCGGCGTTGGTTTTCTGGCTCAGCTGAGCGGCGAGGCGTCCCATCGGCTGTTGCAACAGGCCCTGCATGGTCTGAGCTGCATGGAGCATCGCGGCGGTTGCGGCGGTGACAGCGACTCCGGTGATGGCGCCGGCATCCTCTGCGGGATTCCCTGGGATTATCTGGAAACCGTCTGGCCGGAAACCGCTTCGGTGGCGCCGGCAAGGCGTGGCCTGGCGATGCTGTTTCTGCCGGCCGATCCAGAACGGCTTCAACAGGCCCATCAGTTCTGTGAACAGGCTGCCCTGATGCTGGGGCTGCGCAGCGTCGGCTGGCGCTCCGTGCCTGTCGATCCCGCCGTGCTGGGTCCCCTCGCCCGCCAGACGGCGCCTGTGATCCAGCAGTGGCTGGTGGAGGCCGAGGTGGAGGCCGACGCCCTTGAAGCCCTGCTGTTCCGTTGTCGCCGCCGGGTCGGTGATCTGGTCCGCGAAGCCTGGGGGCCAGGTCCGAGCGATCTTTACTTCGCCTCCTTCAGTGGCCGCACCATCGTCTACAAGGGCATGGTTCGCTCAGAGGTGCTGCAGGCCTTCTATGGCGACCTCAGGGATCAGCGTTTTGCGGTGAGCTTCGCGGTGTACCACCGCCGCTTCAGCACCAATACCCTGCCGCGCTGGCCGCTGGCCCAGCCGATGCGGATGCTGGGTCATAACGGCGAGATCAACACCCTGCTCGGCAATCTCAACTGGGCCCGTGCCGCCGAATCCCACCTGGATGCCGCCTGGGGCGAGGCAGCCGTTGATCTCAAGCCGGTCGTGAATGCGGCCTTCAGTGATTCGGCCAATCTCGACGCCATGCTCGAGCTGATGGTGCGCAGTGGCAGGCCGATCACCGACAGTCTTCTGACCCTGGTGCCCGAGGCGTTCCGTCAGCAGCCTGAGCTCGACGGACGGCCGGAGGTGCAGGCCTTCTACGAGTATTCGGCCTGCCTGCAGGAGCCTTGGGATGGACCGGCCCTGCTCGTCTTCAGTGATGGTCGCAGTGTGGGTGCTTCGCTCGATCGCAATGGACTGCGCCCCGCCCGCTACTGCATCACCAGCGACGGCCTGGTGGTGATGGGATCGGAAACCGGCGTCGTGGCGATCGAGGAGAGCCGCATCGTCGAGAAGGGGCGTCTCGGTCCGGGTCAGATGCTGGCGGTGGATCTGGAGAACGGTCGGCTGCTCAAGAACTGGCAGGTGAAGGAGCAGGTGGCTTCGCGTCATCCCTACGGCGCCTGGCTCCAGGAGCATCGACGTTCGCTTCAGGCTCAGCCCTGGCAGATCACCACGGTGATGGGGGAGCTGGATCTGCTGCGCCACCAGACCGCCTTCGGATTCACCGCAGAGGATCAGGATCTGGTGATCGAGGAGATGGCTGGTCAGGGCAAGGAGCCCACCTACTGCATGGGCGACGACATCCCCCTGGCGGTGCTCTCGAGCCGGCCCCATCTCCTCTACGACTATTTCAAGCAGCGCTTCGCCCAGGTCACCAATCCGCCGATCGACCCACTGCGGGAGGAGTTGGTGATGAGCCTGGAGATGCACCTGGGCAGGCGCGGTTCAGCCCTGAGGCCTGAACCGGCTTCGGCTTCGATGTTGCACCTCGATACCCCGGTGCTGAACGAGCAGGAACTTCTCTGCCTCGGCCAGCAGGGCCTCGCCACCGTCACCCTCTCCACCCTGTACTCGATCCTCGATGGCCCGGTTGGCCTGGAGCAGGCGGTCGAGCGTCTCTGCCTGGATGCCGAAGCCGCAGTCAGGGCTGGTCAGCAGATTCTGGTGCTCTCCGATCGGGCCGAAGCGGGCCTTGCCGCCACCCGTTCCTACATTCCGCCCCTGCTGGCCGTCGGGGCCGTCCACCACCATCTTCTTCAGCTTCGCCTCCGTCTGCACTGTTCTCTGGTGGTTGACACCGCCCAGTGCTGGAGTACCCACCAGCTGGCCTGCCTGATCGGTTTCGGTGCCAGCGCCGTCTGCCCCTGGCTCACCTGGGAAACCACCCGTCACTGGCTCGAGCACCCCAGAACCCAGTCGCAGATGGAGAGGGGCAAGTTGCCCCGGCTTGATGTCGCCGCTGCCCAGGCCAACGTGCGCAAGGCCCTGGAGGCCGGATTGCGCAAGATCCTCTCCAAGATCGGTATTTCCCTGCTGGCCAGCTATCAGGGAGCCCAGATCTTCGAGGCGATCGGTATCGGGGCCGATCTGATCGAGCGTGCTTTCAAGGGCACCACCAGCCGGATTGCAGGAATGAGCTTCACCGACCTGGCCAGGGAAACCCTTGTCTTCCATGCCAAGGCCTTCCCGGAGCTGCACCGAACCAAGCTTGAGTTCATGGGTTTTGTCCAGTACCGCACCGGCGGTGAGTTTCACCTCAACAGCCCGGAGATGGCCAAGGCCCTCCATGCCGCCGTGACTGCAGGACCCGGCTACGACCACTTCTCCACCTACCAGACCCTGCTGAAGCACAGGCCTGTCACGGCCCTGAGGGATCTGCTCGAGTTCCGATCGGCTGCGACCCCGTTGCCGATCGAACAGGTTGAGAGTGTGGAGAGCATCTGCAGTCGCTTCTGCACCGGTGGCATGAGCCTTGGTGCCCTCTCCCGGGAGGCTCATGAAGTGTTGGCCGTGGCCATGAACCGGATCGGCGGCAAGAGCAACAGTGGCGAAGGTGGCGAGGATCCGGCCCGCTTTCACCTGTTGCAGGATGTCGATCCAGAGGGCTTTTCTCCCACCCTGCCGACAATCCGTGGCCTGCGGAATGGCGACTCTGCCAACTCGGCCATCAAGCAGATTGCCTCCGGTCGCTTCGGGGTCACCCCGGCCTACCTGCGCAGTGCCCGTCAGCTGGAGATCAAGGTGGCCCAGGGGGCCAAGCCTGGCGAGGGCGGGCAGTTACCAGGCCCCAAAGTGGATGCCTACATCGCCTGGCTGCGCAACAGCAAGCCCGGCGTGGCACTGATTTCGCCTCCCCCCCATCACGACATCTATTCGATCGAGGATCTGGCCCAACTGATCCATGATCTCCATCAGGTCCATCCGGCCGCCAAGGTCTCGGTCAAGCTGGTGGCCGAGATCGGCATCGGCACCATCGCCGCAGGAGTGGCCAAGGCCAATGCCGACGTCATTCAGGTTTCCGGCCACGATGGTGGTACGGGGGCTTCGCCATTGAGCTCGATCAAGCATGCCGGCAGCCCCTGGGAACTGGGGCTCTCCGAAGTTCACCGCAGCCTCCTGGTCAATGGGCTGCGGGATCGCGTGCTGCTTCGCACCGATGGCGGCCTCAAGACCGGCTGGGACGTGGTGATGGCGGCCCTGCTGGGCGCCGAGGAGTATGGCTTCGGCTCGGTGGCGATGATCGCGGAGGGCTGCATCATGGCCCGCGTCTGTCACACCAACAATTGCCCTGTGGGGGTGGCCACCCAGAAGGAGGCGCTGCGCAAGCGTTTCACCGGTCTGCCGGAGCATGTGGTGAATTTCTTCCTCTACGTGGCCGAGGAGGTGCGTCAGCTGCTCAGCGTGCTCGGGGTGGCGCGGCTGGAGGAACTGATCGGCAGGAATGACCTGCTCCGGCCGCGGGATGTGACCCTGGCCAAAACCGGTTCCCTTGATCTCAGCTGCCTGCTTGATCCCCTCCCCCACTCGGAGGATCGCAGCTGGCTGAAGCATCGGGCAGCAGCCCATGGCAATGGGCCGATTCTGGAAGATCTGCTGCTCGCCGATCCCGAGCTGATGGCCGCGATCGAAACCCATGGCCAGCTGAGCCGCACCCTGGCGATCGTCAACACTGATCGGAGTGTCTGTGCCCGCCTTGCCGGCGAGATCGCTTGCCGACACGGCAACGACGGCTTTTCAGGACGGCTTGAGCTTTGTTTCCAGGGGGCCGCCGGGCAAAGCTTCGGCGCGATGTTGCTCAAGGGCATGGAGGTGCGCTTGATCGGTGATGCCAACGACTACGTCGGCAAGGCGATGAATGGTGGACGTCTTGTCGTGGTGCCTCCGGCCGGTGGGAATGATCCCGGCAGCCAGGTGCTTCTCGGCAACACCTGCCTGTACGGCGCCACCGGCGGCGAACTGTTCGCCCTTGGTCGCGCCGGAGAGCGGTTCGCCGTGCGGAACAGTGGCGCAATGAGTGTCGTGGAGGGCAGCGGAGACCACTGCTGCGAATACATGACCGGTGGAATCGTGGTGATCCTTGGCAGCACCGGTCGCAACGTCGGTGCTGGCATGACCGGCGGGGTGGCCTTCCTGCTGGATGAACACGGGGACCTGGCGGGCCGCCTCAATTCTGAGACCCTCGCCATGCACCCTCTTGACACGCTTGAGCAGGAGGCCCTGCTCAAGCCCCTGCTGGCGTCCCACCTAGAGCTGACCGGCAGCCGCAGAGCGGCCGAAATCCTGGCCAACTGGCCCCAGTGGCGCGGTCGCTTCAAAGTTCTGGTCCCGCCGAGTGAACTGGCCAGGCTTGGCCTCTCCGAACGGGTCAAGGTGGCGGTTTAACGGGGGTGTTCCCGCATCAGCCGGCGTACTTCGCCGGCGTGATAGCTGCTGCGGGTGAGCGGCGAACTGACCACCTGCAGGAAGCCCAGCTGCTGTTCGCCGTGGCGGCGGAACTGCTCAAACTGTTCAGGGGTCACAAAGCGCTGCACCGGCAGATGCCTGGGCCCCGGGGACAGATATTGCCCGATCGTGATGATGTCGACCTGATTGCTGTTCAGATCGTTGAGCACCGCGAGCACCTCTTCGTCGGTTTCCCCCAACCCAACCATCAGCCCCGACTTCGTGTAGGCGCGGGGCCAGTCGGCGCTCACCCGGTTCAGAAGCTCCAGGGAGCGCTCGTACTCTCCCTGGGGTCTGGCCTGGCGGTAGAGCCGCGGCACCGTTTCGATGTTGTGATTGAGCACATCGGGGCTGGCCGCCATGACGGCGGCGAGGGCACTCCAGTTGCCGCAGAAATCCGGGATCAACAGCTCGATCGTTGTGAACCCGGAGCGGCGACGCACCTGGTCGATGCAGGCCACGAACTGGCTGGCGCCTCCATCGGCAAGATCGTCGCGGTTGACCGAGGTGATCACGACATGGCTCAGGCCCAGCCGCGCCACTGCCTCACCGAGTCGTTCGGGTTCGCTGGGATCAAGCCCCCGCACGCTCTTGTCGAAATCGATGTCGCAATAGGGGCAGGCGCGGGTGCAGCCCGGACCCATGATCAGGAACGTGGCGGTGCCACCGGCGAAGCATTCGCCGATGTTCGGGCAACTGGCCTCCTGGCAGACCGTGTTGAGGTTCAGGTCCTTGAGCAGATCGGCCACGGCACCGATGCGCTCCCGTTGGGGGGCCTTGACACGCAGCCAGTCGGGTTTGAGCAAGAGCCGAAGGCCTCTGCCAAGCGGGTAGCCAAGAATGTAGGAGCTGCTGCTGGCTGATCGCCTAAGCTCAAATCAGCGGGATGTGGCGCAGCTTGGTAGCGCACTTCGTTCGGGACGAAGGGGCCGCAGGTTCGAATCCTGTCATCCCGATTCAGCACCGCTGAGCCAGTGGTTTGCGGCAAGAACACTCCGCTCAACGGAGCTCCGCACCCGGGTATCCACGGGGAGTCACCATCTTCCCGTCCACCAGCCGGGTGGTGCTGTTCCCCACCAGCACAAGGCTCAGCATGTCGACCTGCTCCAGGGGCAGATCCTCCAGAACGTGGAGGCTCACCTGTTCCCCTGCTCTGCCCAGTTGCCTGGCGAGCACCACGGGAATCCGGCCGGAGCGTCCCTCGCTCAACAGCGCCATCGCCCTGGCCAGCTGCCAGTCGCGGCCGAGCGAGCGGGGGTTGTAGAGCGCCACAACGAAATCTCCCGCCGCCGCTGCCCTCAGCCGCTGCTCGATCGTTGCCCAGGGGGTGAGCCGATCGCTCAGGCTGATCGTGCAGAAATCATGCATCAGTGGTGCCCCGGCGCGAGCCGCGGCCAGCTGAAGGGCCGAGACGCCTGGATGCACCGTGAACCCCGGCCTGTTCTCGCCGGTCAGCTCCAGCCATTGTTCCAGGGCCAGGCCGGCCATGCCATAGATCCCGCTTTCACCGGAGGAGACCAGCGCCACCGTCAGCCCCTGGCAAGCCAGTTCAACGGCCAGCGCACAGCGCTGGCGCTCCTGGGTGAGCTGGCCATCACAGCGCAGTTGATCCGACCGGCGCAGGGGTTCGAGCAGATCCAGATAAAGGCCATAGCCCACCCAGATCGTGCTCTCGGCCAGGGCGCGGCGGGCGGCGGGGGTCAGCAGGTCGAGGCGGCCGGGCCCGCTGCCGATCAGGTGGAGCTGTCCCTGGCCTGGTGCCCATTGCACCGCAGCCATACCAACGGCCAGGGTGGCTGCACCCCGCTCGAAGTCCCTGGCGTGTTCAATCCGCTTGGCGGCCAGCAGCGTTCCCTTTGGACCGGCCGCCAGCAGGGCGGCGGCCTCCGCCACGCTGGCGGTTCCCATTTCCTTTCGGACAGCGTCCGAGGGAGTGGGAACAACCACGGGGGCAAGCTCCTCCGCCTTGAAGAGCCGCAGCGGCCATTGTCTTTGCTCGGCAAGGGCCAGCAGGGCTGGCTCATCGCCTTTGCGATCCACGCTGGCCAGCCCAGCCACAGCTTCCGGTGCGAGCTGCTGGCGTTCCAGGGCCTGATCGACCACCCGCTCCAGCAGGCTGAGGCTGGTATGCCGCTCACAGCCGATTCCGAGCCAGAGGGACGGCGGATGCCAGCGGCAGCCATCGCCAAGCCGGTGGCTGATCACCAGGGACGAAGTGTCCTCCAGGCAGCCTTCGGCATCCGCCTGCCCGGCTGCCGCCGCTTCCAGGTTCTTCCACAGGGTCAGCCCGGTCTCCTGGATGATCAGAGGTAGCTGCCCCTTTGCCGCCGCCTTCATCAGGGCATCCCAGGGGCCCCGTCCCCGTCGCCAGCCCCAACCGAGCCCGAAGCTGTCGAGCGCGAGCCGCCCTGTGCCGCTGCTTGAGCCGGTCAGCACCGCCTGGCCGCCCAGCAGGGCAGCCACCTGTTGGCTGAAGGCTTCGCCGCCCGCCCAGTGTCCCCCCAGCAGGGGAATCACAAATCGGCCGGCTGGATCGACTACCACCACCGCCGGATCCAGGTGCTTGCCCTTGAGCAGGGGGGCGATCAGACGGGCGATCGCTCCGCAGGCTCCAACCGCCACGAAGGCGGCGCTGCTGTCCCAGTGCTCCGCCAGAAAGGCCGCCACCGGGGTTTCCGGGGGAGCAAGCTGAACCAGTCGAGCCTGCTGCAGTTGGCCGAGCACCGAAGCACTGGCTGGACTGAGTCCCAGGCCCCAACAGTTGGGATCAGTCATGGGGCGAGCTGGCAGCGAGGGGTTCAGGCTCATCGTCCTGGACTGAAGAGGGGGCTGAAGAGGGGGTGGGCTCCGGATCAGGCACCAGCTGATCCGCCTCAGCCTGGCTCTCCTCCGGCTCTGTCGGCTCGGCTGAATCGCCTTCCTGCTCGGCAGCCATCTGATCGGCATCGTTCAGGTTGCTTGTGGCAAGCATGGCGGTGGGCTCCAAGGCCGGCGCAGGGGTCCGCCCGAGCCTCTGATCGAGTTCCTGATCCGTGAGTTTGCCCTGCTGCCAACGGTTGCCGCCGGCAGCAAGGGTGACCTCACGCACAAGGCTGTTGAACGGTGGATTGAGCGGTTCCCCCAGGCCATCGAGCAGTTCCAGCTGCAACGCATTGGCACCCGGCCTGAGCCCCTTCAGCCACAGCGTTGCCTGCTGGTCGGTCAGGAAGCTGTCGCCATTGACTGTGACCCGCAGCAGCCACTGGCGATCGTCCCCGCGCAGATGCTGCAGGGGCGCGTCCAGCAGGAGCCAGTCGATCGGAACGGGCTCAGCCATCGGCCAGTCGACGGGAATCGCGCTGATCAGCTGGGCAGATCCCGGTGGGGGAAGTTGCAAGGGATTCGCGGCCACCCGATGCAGCCGGATCTGGCGGAAGCCCCCACGGGACTTGACCGCTTCACCCCAGGGCCTGGCTGCGTAGACCGTCAACCGGTGGCTGCCCGGGCTGAGTGGTTCCATCGGCACCTGCAGGGAGACAGGGCCGCTGCCATCGCCCTGCGGCTCGACGATTCGCCGCGGCGGCTGGTCATCCAGCTGAACCACCAGGTGGGGGCCGATGCCGAGGCTCCCGCCGCCACCGACCAGGGGCCAGTCGTCGAGGCTGAGCTGGAGTTCCCAGGGGCCTGACGGCAGCAGGGCGTCATCTTCCGGAGAAAGAATGCGCAGCTGGGGCTGCAGCTTGGCCAGCCGATCCTGAAGCTGCTGAACCGGCAGGGGAGGGGCCACTTCCTGCAACGCTCCCGAAGGCGGGGATGGGGAGAGAGCCTCTGCAGGAGGGGAGTTCGGCGGCCGCAGGCTCCATCCTCCGATCAGCAGCACAGCCAGACAGAGCAGCATCGCTCCGAGCCCCCGGGCCAGTCCGTTACTCAGGTGCTGAGGAGGAGCTGGATGGCGAGGGTTGATCCATCGTTGTTGGAATAACAAAAGCGGCAATGAATACCAGGACTCAGTGTTAAGTATCCCCTGCCAGAGCCCAGTCTCTGACAGGGGTGCCGCTGGATTGAACCTTTGTTACTTCCCTGCCGAAGGGCCTGAAACTCACCCCTATACTTCCGCCAGCGGTCCCTTCTTTGGGGCTTCAGCTCCAGTTGTGGCAAGGGGTTTCGGCTTTTCGCCGGGTCCTTGCCTTCCTGGTTTCCGTGGTGTCGGTGGGCTTGTTCCGCCCCGCCATGTGACCCACCGGTCCAGGTTTCCCGCCTGTGCCGGAGGGGTGGACCTCCACCTCGATCCCGTCCCTCGAGGAACGTCTCGATGACCATCAGCCCACCAGAGCGTGGGACAAAGGCAAAGGTCTCCGTCGACCGGAACCCAGTTCCCGTCGATTTCGATGTGCTCGGCAAGCCCGGCCACTTCGATCGCACCCTCGCCAAAGGTCCCAAAACCACCACCTGGGTTTGGAACCTCCACGCCAACGCTCACGATTTCGACAGCCACACGAGCGATCTTGAGGAGGTCTCCCGGAAGATCTTCAGCGCTCACTTCGGCCATCTGGCCGTCATCTTCATCTGGTTGAGCGGCGCCTTCTATCACGGTGCCCGCTTCTCCAACTACACCGGTTGGTTGGCCGACCCCCTGCACGTCAAACCCAGTGCTCAGGTGGTGTGGCCGATCTTCGGTCAGGAAATTCTCAATGCCGATGTGGGTGCCGGCTTCCACGGCATCCAGATCACTTCAGGTCTCTTCCATGTGTGGAGAGCCTGGGGCTTCACCAGCGAATTCCAGTTGCTCTGCACAGCAATCGGTGCCCTGGTGATGGCTGGCCTCATGCTTAACGCAGGGGTTTTCCACTATCACAAGGCAGCCCCCAAGCTGGAGTGGTTCCAGAACGTTGAGTCCATGCTCAACCACCATCTGGCCGGTCTGCTGGGTCTTGGCTCCCTGTCCTGGACAGGGCACCTTCTGCATGTGTCGCTGCCCACAACCCAGTTGATGGATGCCATCGACGCCGGCAAACCGCTGGTGCTGAATGGCAAAACCATTGCCTCCGTGGCGGACATTCCCCTTCCCCATGAGTTTCTCAACCAGGATCTGATCGCTCAGCTCTTCCCTGGTTTTGGGGCGGGTCTCTCCCCATTCTTCTCCGGTAACTGGGCCGCCTACAGCGATTTCCTCACCTTCAAAGGTGGTCTGAATCCTGTCACCGGCAGCCTCTGGATGACCGACATCGCCCATCACCACCTGGCGATCGCCGTTCTCTTCATCATCGCCGGCCACCAATACCGGACCAACTGGGGGATCGGTCACAGCATCAAGGAGATCCTTGAGGGTCAGAAGGGTGATCCCCTGCTGTTCCCTGCACCGAAAGGTCACGATGGCCTGTTCGAGTTCATGACCACTTCCTGGCATGCCCAGCTGGCCGTGAATCTCGCCTTGCTTGGCTCGCTGAGCATCATCGTGGCGCATCACATGTATGCGATGCCTCCCTATCCCTATATCGGGATTGATTACCCAACGCAGTTATCGCTCTTCACCCACCACATGTGGATCGGCGGTTTCATCATCGTTGGAGCTGGCGCCCACGCGGCGATCGCACTCATCCGCGATTACGACCCGGCCAAGCACATCGACAACGTGCTCGATCGGGTTCTCAAGGCCAGAGATGCCCTGATCAGCCACCTCAACTGGGTCTGCATCTTCCTTGGCTTCCACAGCTTCGGTCTGTACATCCACAACGACACGATGCGTGCTCTGGGACGTCCCCAGGACATGTTCAGTGACTCGGCCATTCAGCTGCAACCTGTCTTCGCCCAATGGATTCAGGGTCTGCACGCCGCAGCGGCCGGCACCACGGCGCCCAATGCACTCTCCGGAGTCAGCGAGGTGTTCAACGGTGCTGTCGTCGCTGTCGGAGGCAAAGTGGCTGCCGGTCCGATCCCTCTGGGTACGGCCGATTTCATGGTGCACCACATCCATGCCTTCACGATCCACGTCACCGTGCTGATCCTGCTGAAGGGTGTGCTGTACAGCCGCAGCTCCAGGCTCATCCCCGACAAGGCCAACCTTGGTTTCCGGTTCCCCTGCGACGGCCCCGGCCGTGGCGGCACCTGCCAGGTTTCGGCATGGGACCACGTGTTCCTTGGCCTGTTCTGGATGTACAACTCCATCTCCATCGTGATCTTCCACTTCAGCTGGAAGATGCAGAGCGATGTCTGGGGAACCGTCAACGCGGACGGCACCGTCCAGCACATCACCAACGGCAACTTTGCCCAGAGCGCCATCACCATCAATGGTTGGCTGCGTGATTTCCTGTGGGCCCAGGCCGCTCAGGTGATCAACAGCTATGGCTCCTCTTCAAGTGCCTACGGATTGATGTTCCTGGGTGCCCACTTCGTCTGGGCCTTCAGCCTGATGTTCCTGTTCAGTGGCCGCGGCTACTGGCAAGAGCTGATTGAGTCCATCGTCTGGGCTCATAACAAGCTGAGAGTTGCACCTGCGATTCAACCGCGGGCGCTGAGCATCATCCAGGGTCGCGCCGTTGGCGTGGCTCACTATCTCCTGGGCGGTATCGCTACCACCTGGGCGTTCTTCCTGGCCCGACTTGTCGCGGTCGGCTGACCTCCTCCTGACCTTTCCACATGGCAACGAAATTTCCTTCGTTCAGCCAGGGTCTGGCACAGGACCCCACAACCCGCCGTATCTGGTACGGCATCGCCACGGCTCACGACTTCGAGAGCCACGACGGAATGACGGAGGAGAAGCTTTACCAAAAGCTCTTCTCCACCCATTTCGGCCACCTGGCGATTATCGGCCTCTGGGTTTCTGGGAACCTGTTCCACATCGCCTGGCAGGGCAACTTTGAGCAGTGGGTCGCCGATCCGCTGCATGTCCGTCCCATCGCGCATGCGATCTGGGATCCTCACTTCGGCCAGGGGGCCATCACCGCCTTCACCCAGGCAGGTGCCACCTCCCCGGTGAACATTGCCTATTCAGGCTTGTATCACTGGTGGTACACGATCGGCATGACCACCAATGCCGAGCTGTACCAGGGATCGATCTTCATGATGATCCTTTCGGCCTGGGCGCTGTTCGCCGGCTGGCTTCACCTCCAGCCCAAGTTCCGGCCCTCCCTGGCCTGGTTCAAGAACGCTGAATCCCGGTTGAACCATCACCTGGCTGTTCTGTTCGGCTTCAGTTCCATTGCCTGGACCGGTCACCTGGTCCACGTGGCCATCCCTGAGTCCCGCGGTCAGCATGTCGGTTGGGATAACTTCCTGAACGTTCTGCCCCACCCCGCCGGTCTTGCTCCGTTCTTCACCGGAAACTGGGGGGTCTACGCCGAAAATCCTGACACCGTCAACCAGATTTTTGGCAGCTCAGAGGGATCCGGCACAGCCATCCTCACTTTCCTCGGTGGTTTCCACCCCCAGACTGAGTCGCTCTGGCTCACGGACATTGCCCATCACCACCTGGCGATTGGTTGCATCTTCGTGATCGCTGGGCACATGTACCGCACCAATTTCGGGATCGGTCATTCGATCCGGGAAATTCTGGAGGCCCACAATCCTCCCAAAGGCACTCCATTCGGTGGTGCCCTGGGTGCGGGCCATAAAGGGCTCTACGACACGATCAACAACTCGCTGCACTTCCAGCTCGGTCTTGCTCTGGCTTCGCTCGGAGTGATCACCAGCCTGGTGGCCCAGCACATGTATGCGCTGCCGTCCTATGCGTTCATCGCCAAGGACTACACAACCCAGGCGGCTCTTTATACCCACCACCAGTACATCGCCATCTTCCTGATGGTCGGTGCCTTTGCCCACGGTGCGATCTTCTTCATCCGTGATTACGATCCTGAGGCCAACAAGAACAACGTTCTTGCTCGGATGCTTGATCACAAGGAAGCGATCATCAGCCACCTGAGCTGGGTATCCCTGTTCCTCGGATTCCACACCCTCGGTCTCTACGTTCACAACGACGTGGTCGTGGCCTTTGGTACCCCCGAGAAGCAGATCCTGGTAGAGCCTGTCTTTGCCCAGTTCGTGCAAGCAGCAAGCGGAAAAGCCCTCTATGGCTTTGATGTCCTGCTCTCCAATCCTTCCAGTGCCGCCAGCCTGGCTTCGGCCAACATCCCTGGTGATCACTTCTGGTTGGATGCCATCAATGGCAACACTGATGTGTTCCTCCCGATTGGCCCCGGTGACTTCCTTGTTCACCATGCCATCGCCCTGGGCCTTCACACCACCACGCTCATCCTGGTGAAGGGTGCGCTGGATGCCAGGGGTTCGAAGCTGATGCCCGACAAAAAGGACTTTGGCTACTCCTTCCCCTGTGATGGACCTGGCCGTGGTGGCACCTGCGACATCTCTGCCTGGGATGCTTTCTATCTCTCGGTTTTCTGGGCGTTGAACACGGTCGGTTGGGTCACCTTCTACTGGCACTGGAAGCACCTCGCCATCTGGCAGGGCAATGTGGCTCAGTTCAACGAATCCAGCACCTATCTGATGGGCTGGTTCCGCGACTACCTCTGGCTGAACAGTTCCCAGTTGATCAACGGGTACAACCCCTTCGGCACCAACAACCTGGCTGTGTGGGCCTGGATGTTCCTGTTCGGCCACCTTGTCTGGGCCACCGGCTTCATGTTCCTGATCTCCTGGAGAGGATATTGGCAGGAACTGATCGAAACCATTGTCTGGGCGCATCAGCGCACACCACTGGCCAACCTGGTTGGCTGGCGTGACAAGCCAGTCGCTCTCTCGATCGTTCAGGCTCGTGTGGTTGGGCTGGCTCACTTCTCAGTGGGCTACATCCTCACCTACGGTGCATTCCTGATCGCCTCTACCTCTGGCAAGTTCGGCTAACCGTTTCTGCCAGTTCGATCGATCCGATCCACAGTTCAGCTTCCATTTCGAGGGACGTTCCTCCTCATTCACCCCCGGCCTCGGTCGGGGGTTTTTTGTTGCTCAGCTTGGTTGACGATGCGGCCACCATTTTCTTCCCTCAATCAATTTCATTTCGAGGTAAACCACCGGCACCACAAAGAGGGTCAGGAGGGTGGCGGTCAACAGTCCGGAGAACACCACTGTGCCGATGCTGATGCGGCTCGCTGAACCCGCACCGGTGGCGAACACCAGGGGCAGAAAGCCCACCAGCGAGGAGATTGCCGTCAGCAGGATCGGGCGCAGTCTGCTGATCGCAGCGTGTTCAATGGCCTCGCGCAGCCCGATTCCCTGTTTGAGTTGCTGATTGGCAAATTCCACGATCAGGATGCCGTTCTTGGCCGACAGACTCACCAGCACCAGCAGGCCCACCTGGGCGTAGATGTCAAGGAAGAGGCCGCGGCCAGCCAGGCCGATCAGTGCTCCCAGCAGGGCCAGGGGCACCGTGATCAGGATGATCAATGGGTCGAGGAAGCTTTCATACAGGCCAGCCAGAACCAGATAGACCACCACCATTCCAAAGGCGAACAGTTGCCAGGTTTTGCCACCGGCCTGGCGCTCCTCTCTGGCCAGCCCGACCCATTCGAGATCGGTGAGTGGGTTCGCCTGTTCTTGCTGGATCGCTTCGAGCCTGGCGATCGCCTGTCCCGTGCTCAGTCCGGATCTGGGGATGGCCTGGATGGTGATCGACCGTGACAGCCTGCTGTGGTTGATCGTGGTTGGTCCTGTGTCCTGCTCGATCGCCACGACCGCGCTCAGCGGGATCAGATCACCCGCCCGGCTGCGAACCTGCAGGGCCAGCACATCCGCTGCGCTGCTCCTGCTGTTGCCATCCAGTTGCACCACCACCCGCCGCACCCGGTCGCTCTCGAAGCTGTCATTCACGTAACGACTGCCGAAACTGGAGCCGAGGGTCTCGACCAACGTGCTCAGGTCCACTCCCAGCGAGGCCATGCGCATTCGATCCGGACGAAGCCGAAGCAGGGGTGAGTCGGCACTGAAGCGTGTGCTGACCCGCTCAAAGGCGGGATCGGCATTGGCGATGGCAATGAAGCGCCGAGCCTCCTGCTCGAACGCCGCCAGGGTGAGCCGGCCGGAGCTGACATCGAGGATCTCAAGTTCCAGTCCACCTTCGCCGCTGAAGCCGCGCACCGCTGGCGGCACGCTCACCTGTACTGCTGCTTCGGTGATTTCCCGCCGCAGCTGTTCCCCCAGCCTGCGGGCCACAGCTTCGTTGCTGTTCGCCCTTGACAGACCCCGCTCGCTGAGCTCCTTGAGGCGGATGAAGAAGAGGCCCCTGTTGGGAGCGTTGTCACCGAAGGAGCGACCGGCATAAAAGTTGGCGACACGCACTGTCGGCTCCTTGGCAACGGATTCACGGATCCGCTCCATCACGGTTGCCGTGGCCTGAATCGAGGCTCCGCCAGGCAGGGCCACCACACCGCGGATCTGGCCGTCGTCCTCCTGGGGAATGAAGCCGGTGGGCAGCTGGCCCAGCCCCCAGACCGCCAGCATGAGTCCGCCTGCCAGCCCCAGCAGCACCAGGCGTCGATACCGGAAGCTTCGGTCCAGGGCACGGCCGTAGTGATGGCCAAGCTGCTCCAGCCAGATCTGAGGCCGTTGCATCAGCTTCTGAAGCCGGGCCGGTTCCCTCCAGCCGTGGGTCAGCAGCCATGCGGATGCCACGGGCGTGAAGGTGAGTGCATTGATCGTCGAGAACAGGATCGTGGCGCTGATCGTGAGCGCGATCGGTTGATAGAGCCGTCCGACGCTGCCGGGCATGGCCAGAACCGGCAGGAACACCACCACCAGCACCAGGGAGGTGGCGATCACGGCTCCACCCAGCTCCTTCATCGCCTCGCGGGCGGCCTGCTGGGGCGATTCCCCCAATTCGAGCCGCCTGCCGATGTCTTCGCTCACCACGATGGCGTCGTCGACCACCAGGCCAGTGGCCAGCACCATGCCGAAGATGCTGAGGGTGTTGATCGAGTTCCCCGTGACCCACAGGATGCTGAGGCTGCCGATCAGGGCAACAGGCACAGCAACAGCCGTGACCACCGCAAGCCTGCTGTTGCCAAGGGCCAGCAGCAGCACCAGGAGCACCAGGATCACAGCGTCGCGGAGGCTGGCCTGGGTGAGGTCAATGCTTTCCCGCACGGAGTCGGCCACATCGACGATGCGCTGCACGTCCAGTCCGGGGGGGAACTGGGACTGCAGCCTCTCCAGGGCGGAGTTCACCGCGTCACTCACTTCCAGGGCATTGCTGCCGTCGCGCTGGAAGATCTGTACCGCCACCACGGGATCCCCGGCCAGATTGCTGGCGGTGCTCTCGAAGTTCTCCAGATCGAGGGTCACTCTCCCCACGTCCTTGAGCAGGACCACACTGCCTTCGCTGGTCCGGCTGACCACCAGACCCTCCAGCTCGATGACGCTGCGCAGCCGGCCTTCCATCTCGAGTGGCAGGGTGGTTTGCTGGCCGGGGGGGCTCGGCGCGTCCCCCACCTGGCCGAGGGCGGCCAGCACGTTCTGCTCCACCAGGGCGCGTTCCACATCGGCGATGGTGAGTTGGCGCTGCTCCAGAGCCACCGGGTCGAGCCAGAGACGGAAGGCGAGCTCGCCCCCCCCGGCGACCGTGATGTTGCCGACCCCGGGCACCCGCTGGAGGGTGTCGCGCAACTGCTGATCCACCCAGCCACTCAGAAAGGCCGGGGCATAGACGCCTTTCGGCGCACTGAAGCCCAGCACCATCAACAGGTCGTCGGAGCTGCGACGCACCTGCACCCCAAGCCGCGACACCTGAGGGGGGAGCTGGCGGTTGGCCAGGGTGGCCTCGTTCTGGGCGTTGATCTGGTTGAGCTCGGGGTTCCCCCCCTCGAAGGTGAGTGTGATCGAGCTGCCATTGGCCGAACTGCTGGAGCGGATGCTCTCGAGGCGCTCCAGGCCGTTCAACTGGCGCTCCAGGGGAGTGGTCACCCCTTGTTCCACGGCAGCGGCTCCGCCGCCGGGGTAGCTGGCGCGGACGTTCACGCGGATCGGCGCGATCGGCGGCAGGTTCTCGACCTGCAAGGCAGGCAGGCTGATCAGGCCGGCCAGCAGGATCAGCACGGTCACCACCAGGGTGAGTACCGGCCGGCGCAGGAATGGATCTGAGACAGACATCGATCCGATACCGCAAGGCTCAGGGCTGTCAGACACCAATCTTTACAGCAAGTGCGCGACCCCTGCTCCTCCAGGCCCAGAGCCGTTCCTCCCGCCGCCGCTCAGCTGTTCAGCTGATCAGGCTGGACCATGAAAAAACCCCGCCTGGGCGGGGTTCTGTGAGCAGGGGTTGTGACTACCGGAGCTCAGTTGCTGATGCGGCAGGGTCAGCTGACGCTCCAGAGCCCACCGGTGAGCTTGACCAGGGGGGAGCCCATCACACTGCCTGCCAGGAACCAGGCGAAGGCGGCGCCACCGCAACCACCGAGCCAGAAGCCGCTGGCGAATTCAGCCCAACCTGCCTTCGTGAACAGATCGGCGGGTGGATTGTCGATCGTGGCATCGGGAGGTTGGACATTGGGACCGGTGCCTGCCGTGCCGTAGATCGAGAGGCAGATCGTGAGGATGGAAACCAGTCCGATCGCCGCGAGCAGGCCGGCGGTGCTGGCGTATTCGGTGAGGCGGAGGGGGCCGGTCATGGCAAAGGGGCCATACAGCAGAAAGCCATGGGCCATGCCCACCTCTAGCCCGCGTCGATTCGGAGACAGGGAAGGGCGGTAGGCAGGCAGGGCGTTCAGGAAGGCCTTGCTGAAGTAGCTGCTGTTCACAGGTGTGGCCAGATTGCCGACAGTGGCATCGGCGACGGGGTGCACGGTCATGGAGAAAAGCGGGAGAAGGAACGAACCCGGCGAGCTCGCAGGGTGAAGAGGCGGAAGAGGATCGTCGATCCCTGGTCTTCAGTCGCGGGATTCGATCACGTTGAACAACAGGGCCATGGCCATGGCCGGGCCAAGGATTCCAACAAAGGGAACGAGGATGGACGGCAGCCAGGCGGCAGCGAATTCTCCAGTCATGGCGCAGGCCAATACAGCAACCACCCGCACTGTATCCATCTGTTCCTGGCCTGCCCTGTCGGCCGATCAGTGGCGACATAAAAGTTCAATGCGAAACCATCCAGCTCTCCAGCCCCACCGGTTCGAACGCCATCGGGCCAGCGGAGCCGCAGGGCGTCAATCGCTCTGACTGCCGCGCAACGTGGCCCTCACCCGGTAGATCGGTCGGCCCTGGCTTTCGTGGTAAGTGCGCATCTGCAGCTCGGCGAGCAGGCCGAAGCAGAACAGCTGAATTCCCGCAACGATGGCAAGCACGCCGACCGAGAGCAGAGGGCGGTTGCCGATGTCGGCATCGAAGAACACCTTCTCGCTCAGCAGGATCAGGCCGATCACCACTCCCACGCTGAGGCTGGCGAGGCCACCGAAGCCGAACACATGCATCGGCCGGGTCAGGAATCGTTTCATGAACCAGACGGTCAACAGGTCCATCAGCACCCGGAAGGTCCGATCGATCCCGTATTTGCTGGCACCGAAGCGACGAGGGTGATGGTTCACCTTCACCTCGCTGATCCTGGCTCCTTCAATGAAGGCAAGCGCCGGCAGAAAGCGGTGCAGCTCCCCGTAGAGGTTGAGGTCGGCAACCACTTCACGGCGGTAGGCCTTGAGAGAACAGCCGTAATCGTGCAGCTTCACGCCGGTGACCCTGGCGATCAGGCGGTTGGCGATCTTCGAGGGGAGCAGTCTCTGCAACGCCGCGTCCTGGCGCTGGTGTCTCCAGCCGCTGACCAGGTCGAATCCCTGCTCCAGCCGCTCCAGCAGCAGGGGGATGTCGGCGGGATCGTTCTGCAGATCGCCGTCCAGGGTGATCAGCACAGCGCCGCTGCTGGCATCGAATCCGGCCGCCATTGCGGCTGTCTGGCCATAGTTTCGGCGCAGCAGCACAGCCACCAGTTCCGGCGTTGCGCGGGCCAGTTGCTCGAGGATGACATCGGAGCCATCGCTGGAGCCATCGTCAACGAGCACCAGTTCGAACCTGCGTCCCATGGGCCTCAGAACCGCAATCACCTGCTCCACCAGCAGGTGCACGCTGTCGTGCTCGTTGAAGAGGGGGATGACCACCGAGAGTTCGAATCCGCTCGGATCGCCCATGGCACTTGGGGCAGGAAGGTCTGCAACTTACGGGAACCACCGGTATGCGGTCTCCGGCAGGGCCTCAGGGCAGGGTGGTGCCGTCATGGCAGCGCACAACACGGCCGGCCCCCCGCAGCTCGTTTCTGTAGTGACGGCCGACC
The DNA here is from genome assembly GCF_025128115.1 of Synechococcus sp. CS-1326. NCBI lineage: Bacteria > Bacillati > Cyanobacteriota > Cyanophyceae > Synechococcales > Synechococcaceae > Synechococcus > Synechococcus sp. CS-1326. The sequence goes on from NZ_JAHLYV010000026.1 coordinate 36,935, forward strand.
GGATCCTGATCATGGGCTGTGAGCTGATTGATGGCCAGCCCGTCATGACCATGCTCCCGGCCGGAGCTGTGCAGATAGCGACCTTCCCCCAGGTAGAGCGCCACGTGGGTGCAGCGCTGCGGCCGGCCGAAGAAGATCAGATCCCCTGGCCGCAGCAGGCTGAAGCTTCCCGGCCTGACGGCGACCGGTTGGCAGAAGCGCTCCTGTTGATAGGCATCCCGCGGGATCCAGATCCCGGTGCTGGCGTAGGCGCTCTGCACCAGGCCGGAGCAGTCGAAGTCGGGGCCTGTGGTGCCACCCCACAGGTAGCGGTTGGGCTGGCTGGCCGCCTGGTTCGCGTAGCCGATCACGGCTGGTATGGCGGCTGTGATCGCGGCTGAATCCAGCAGCCGCGGGAGTGGCTTTCTGCTCGCCACGGCGGCGCCCAGCAGGTCGCGCCGCTCCAGCCAGCAGGGGTAGCCATCTTCAAGCAGCCTCACCCTCAGCCTGCCGATCGATCCGGCCGGCTCCAGCACCTGAAGCCGGCGGCCCGCGCTGGCCTGGGTGGCGAGGCCCTGACCCCGCGCTCCGCTGTAGCCGTCGAGCTCTGCTGTCAGCCTCCAGCAACTTCCACCCAGCAGTAAGTCCGGTGCGGCGGGCGTGCCTGGTGTCGGCAGATCTTCGCCTCGATCTCCCTGGGGCTGGGTGCCTAATCTCTGCATTCCTGCGGCCACGAGTGATGGCGTTTTACCGCCCGGATCGGGCGATGGGCGTAATCCTGGAGGATCGGATCCGGTCCCTGGAGCTTGATGGCCGGCCGGGCCTGGGCAGCCAGCTCTCGATCTGTTGGCTTCGCTACGACCGTTCCCTGGTCGGCAGCGCTGACTCCCTGAGTGATCCGGCTGCGTTCTGGGCTGAGCCGGCGGCCGGGGCCAGCTGGCGCGGCGATCAGGCCGCCTACCCGGCCAGCGTCGTGAAGCTGTTCATCCTGGCGGGAGTGGAGGCCTGGTTGCAGCGTTGCCTGATCGAGGACAGCGACGAGCTGCGCCGTGCCATGGCCGACATGATCCGTGATTCAAGCAATGACGCCACCTCTCTGCTGGTGGACGTTCTGAGCGGAACCACAAGTGGTCCGGAGCTTCCCGAGGTCCCCTTCCGGGCCTGGGTCGCCCAGCGCCAGCTGCTCAATCAGTGGTTCGTCGGCTTGGCCTGGCCGGAACTGAAGGGGTGCAACCTCTGCCAGAAAACCTGGGGTGATGGACCCTACGGACGTGAGAGGCAGTTTTACGGACCGGCGCTCGAGAACCGCAACAGGCTCAATGTCGAGGCCACGGCCCGGTTGCTGCACGCCATCGTGGCCGGCAGCTGCGTGTCGCCACCGGCCAGCGCCCGGATGCGTCAGTTGCTGCAGCGATCACTGGATTCAACCGAGCGTGCTGCCGATCCCGAGAACCAGGTGGATGGATTTCTCGGCGAGGGGCTTCCGCAAGGGGCGAGGCTTTGGAGCAAGGCCGGCTGGATGAGTCAGGCTCGCCACGACGCCGCCTATGTGGAGATCGATGGCCATCAGCCCTTCCTGCTGGTGGTGTTCACGGAGGGGGCGGAGCGGGCCGGCGATGAGAGCCTTCTGCCCGGCCTGGCAAAAAGCCTCAGCGAAGCCTGCCGAAGGGAGATCTGCCCAGGCGCCTGAGCTTCGGCAGCCTGCCCAGGCAGGCAGGGTGCATCGGGAACGGAGAGGGAGGGATTCGAACCCTCGACAGAAGTTGCCTCCTGTAACTCCTTAGCAGGGAGCCGCTTTCAACCACTCAGCCACCTCTCCAGAGGCAGGTAGAGCTTATCAGCGCTCCAGCCTGCTCTCGCCGGCCAGCAATCGGGGCAGGCGGTGCTTGAAACCGCAGAGGATCTCCCAGGCGATCGTTCCGCAGGCCTCGGCCCATTGCTGGGGGGCGATCGCCAGTCCGCCATCCCGACCCAGCAGGGTCACCACGGAACCCACGGCCAGCTGGGGGCAATCGGTGGCATCGATCATCAGCTGATCCATGGTGATGGCCCCCAGCTGGGGCAGCCGCGTTCCGGCGAACAGGACGTCCATCTGATCGGACAGTTGTCTTGGCACACCATCGGCATAGCCGATCGCCACCACAGCCAACCGGCTCGGACGGTTCGTCTGGAATCGGTGCCCGTAGCTGACCCCGACCCCGGCTGGCACGTCACGAAGCAGGGTGACCCGGGCTCGAACGGCCATGGCGGGCGCGAGGGGCAGGCATCCCGCCAGATGGGGAGCGGGAGAATGGCCGTAGAGGGCGAGACCCACCCGCACCAGGTCGTAGTGAAGTGTGGGGCAGCGCAGGGTTCCGGCGGAGTTCGCCAGGTGACGTCGACCGGTGCTCAGATCAGCGCGGCCCATCGCCTGCAGGGCGCTGTCAAAACGCTGCTGTTGCAGCGCGGTCAGGCCGCTGACACCGCCGTCCGCTGCGTCGGCACCGGCCAGGTGGGAGTACACCCCGCCGACGGCGACGGCATCAAGCTGGTTCAGGAATGCCAGCAGCTTGGCCCCCTCGGCCCAGGCGACGCCAAGGCGAGCCATGCCGGTGTCGAGCTTGAGATGGACGGCCATGGTTCGGCCGCTGCCCGTGGCCAGATTCTGGCAGAGCTGCGCTTCCCGGCTGCTGCTGATCGTCGGCATCAGCCCCCAGTGAAGGCAATGGGCAAGGTCTTCCGGTTGGACCAGGTTGCCCATCACGAGCAAGGGCGCCTGAATTCCGGCCTGGCGCAGCTCCACTCCCTCCTGCAATGTGGCTACCCCAAGCGAGCCGGCACCGCCCTGCAGGGCGGCCCGCGCCACCGGCAGTGCACCATGGCCGTAGCCATCGGCCTTCACCACCGCCATCAGCTCGCAGCCTGGTGCCAGGAAGGCCCGAAGACTGCGGGCATTGCGGCTGATCGCGCCCTCGTCGATCTCCACCCAGGCCCGTTGACGGGGGTGGAGGCGACAGGAGGGAGCCGTCGTTTCAGAGGCGGCGGCCATCAAAGCTGAATCCGGGATCAGGCTGTGGTCGGTCAGCCGACCTGAGCAGTGCATTCTCTCCGACCGTAGGGCGGATGGAATGCAGACTGGAGCGGAGCGACTAACATTGAAATATCGATTGGATCTGGCATCACGCCATGGGCAGAGCGCCATGAGCCAGGTTCTTGTCCTCAACGCCTCCTACGAGCCTCTCAACATCACCACCTGGCGGCGGGCCACCGTGATGGTGTTGATGGGCAAGGCTGAAGGGCTTGAGCATGATTCTGGTCATCGGATCCGAGGCGATCTGCTTCTGCCGACGGTCATTCGCCTCAGGCAGTTCGTCCGAGTGCCGTTCAAACAGATGCCCCTGACCCGCCGCAATGTCTTCCAGCGCGACGGACAGGCCTGTCAGTACTGCGGCTATCAGGGCGAGCAGCTTTCGATCGACCATGTGATCCCGCGCAGCCGCGGTGGAGTCGACAGCTGGGAGAACGTCACCACGGCTTGCCTGCGCTGCAACGTTCGCAAAGGCAATCGAACCCCGCGGGAGGCGGCCATGCCCCTGGCAAAGGTGCCCCGCCGGCCCGTGAGCACCCTGTATTTCGAAGCCACCCGGCAGATCCGCTCCGGGCGCCGGGAATGGGCCAAGTATGTGATCGGTGCCTGAGGGGCGATCTCTGGGTTGTCGGGACGCCGCGCGCGGGTGGCCCGTTCAGCTGATTCCGCTGGCCTCGGCTGCCAGCTTCTCCATCCGGTTGCGCTGATCGGCGGCGACGGAGGCCCCGATCAGCTCGCCGAGCTGGCCTGCCAGCACGGGCTCCAGGCTGAAGTTTCGATTCAGGCGGTGATCGGTGACCCGGTTGTCCTTGACGTTGTAGGTGCGGATTTTTTCGCTGCGATCGCCGCTGCCGACCTGGGCCCGCCTGGCTGAGCTCTCGGTGGCGGCGGCTTCGGCCCTTTCCCGTTCGAGCAACTTGGCCCGGAGAATCTCCAGGGCTCGCTCCTTGTTCTGCAGCTGTGAGCGTTCCTGGGTGCAGAACACCCGGATTCCGGTGGGTTTGTGCAACAGGTCGACGGCTGTTTCCACCTTGTTGACGTTCTGGCCGCCGGCACCGCCGGATCGTGCCGTGCTGATTTCCAGGTCGGCGGGGTCGAGCCGCACCTCAACCGGATCGGCCTCAGGCATCACCGCCACGGTGGCCGTGGAGGTGTGAACCCGACCCTGGGATTCGGTGGCGGGAACCCGTTGAACCCGGTGCACTCCGGCCTCGTATTTCAGCTGGCTGTAGACCCCCTGACCACGGATGGCCAGGATCAGCTCCTTATAGCCGCCCAGGTCGGCTTCGGAAGCACTCAGTGGTTGGACAGACCAGCCGAGGCTCTGGGCGTGGCGTTCGTACATCCGGGCCAGATCACCGGCCCAGAGAGAGGCCTCATCCCCACCGGCTCCTGCCCGGATTTCCAGCATCACACTGCGTTCGTCGCGGGGATCGCTGGGCAGCAGAGCCAGGATCAGCCGTTCGCGGATCGCCTCGATCCGGCCGGAAAGATCACTTAACTCGTCCTGAACCAGGACTTCCATGTCGAGGTCTCCGCGGCTTTCCTTGAGCAGACGCCTCGCTTCTGCGGCCTCTTGCTCCAGGAGCTTCAGTTGATCCTGGCCAAGCACCAACGGTTCGAGCCGGGCTCGCTCCCGGGCGAAGCGCTCGAGCTGGACGGGGTCACTGGCCACCTCGGGGTCGGCCAGCTGTTGTTCCAGTGCCGCGAAAGTGCTGGAGGCTGCCTGGAGCCGGTCTGCCAGGAAGGTGATGTCCATCAGCCGAGATCCGCCAGAGCAGCACGAAAAAATCGTTCGACCTGCCAAGCCAGGGATGGATCAGGTCTCCTCTGGAGAAGCCGAATCCGCTGCCATGGCGAAGCGTCAGGCAGCGGTGTCGTTCGAGCTGGCTTCGGGAGCTGGCTTGGCGGCTGCCGTGTCAACGCCACCCATGCCGTACTTCCGCATGAAACGATCAACCCGTCCCTCGGTATCGAGGATTTTCTGGGTGCCGGTGTAAAAGGGGTGATTGCCGCTCCAGACGTCGACATGGAGCTCAGGGTGTGTGGAGCCGGTGGTCATGACCACTTCTCCATTGCAGATCACCTTGGCTTCGGGATACCAGGTGGGGTGGATGTCGGCCTTGGGCATGGGAGGGGTCAGCGCTTGGAGAATTGGGGAGCCTTACGGGCTTTCTTGAGGCCGTACTTGCGGCGTTCCTTGGCACGGGGATCCCGGCTGAGGTGACCTTCCGTCTTGAGCGGCTTGCGGTTGTCAGGGGAGAGTTCACAGAGGGCGCGCGCCGCTCCCTGCTTGATCGCATCAGCCTGGCCGGTGAGGCCACCACCCTTGACATTGACGAGAAGGTCGTAGGCGGTGGCAAGACCCAGGGTGTCCAGTGGGGCTTTCACCGCTGCGAGATAGCTGGGATTGAAGTTGAGGTAGTGGTCCCCGGGGCGTCCGTTGATGGTGATCGTCCCGGTGCCGGGGACGACCCGAACCCGTGCAACGGCGGTTTTACGGCGGCCGGTTCCCCAGTAGACAACGCGGTTGGATGGGCTGCTCATTGGGCGGTGGCGGAAGGATCGAGGGTCAGGATCTTGGGCTGCTGGGCCGCGTGAGGGTGTTCAGCACCCTTGTAGACCTTGAGTTTGCGAAACAGCTGACGACCCAGGGCATTGTGGGGGAGCATTCCTTTGATCGCCTTTTCGACGATCCGCTCCGGCAGACGGGCCTGCAGGGCGGTGAAGGTTTCGGTTTTCATGCCCCCGGGCCTGCCGGAATGGCGGCGATAGATCTTCTGGCTGGCCTTGTTGCCGCTGATGCGGATCTTGTCGGCGTTCACGATGACGACGAAATCACCGGTGTCCAGGTGGGGCGTGAAGCAAGGTTTGTTCTTGCCCCGCAGCACGCTGGCCACTTCGGTGGCCAGGCGGCCGAGGGTCTGGTTCTCAGCATCCACCAAGTACCACTGGCGCTCGAGGGAATCCAGGGAAGGAACGGAGGTCTTGTTCATCGCGCCGGCAGGCCGGATTCAGATAACGCCCCATCTCACAGGAAGGGGCTGGACAGGTTTGGAACGTACAGGGAACACGCTGAGGCGCCTTCCGCTTTGTGCATTCACAGCTTTTCAGCTTAGCTCGTCATGGGGACCCCCTCCCTGGCTCGCCGCTGGTGGATCCGTGCTGGCCAGGACGAACCGTGGTTGGCAATCGAACCAGAGCTCTTTGGGGAACAGCTCCTCGCCGTAGCCCACCCGCAGGAGACACAGCCCCTGGGGAGGGGCCGCCTCCTTGACGTCCTGCCGCGCCCTTGTCCTCCAGCGCTGTTCAAAGGCTGCTGGTGTCAGTTTCTCTTCTCCGACCAGGGCGAGCTGCCTCACCAGGAATCGCACCATTCCATAGAGGAAGCCACTGGCCTGGACCTCGATGATGATCTGATCCCCCTGCCGCTCCAGGTGGACGGCCTGGATCGTGGTTCGCGAATGACTCCTGCGGCTTCCGGCCTTGCGGAACGCCGCAAAATCGTGGTAGCCCAGCATCCCCTCAAGGGCCTGTGCCATGGCTCGCTCGTTGAGATGGCGCTGATGCAGGTGCCAGCTGAACGGAGCCAGGAAAAGGTTGGGGGTGCGGCCGTTGTAGATCGTGTAGCGATAGCGCCGGTAATGCGCTGAAAAACAGGCATGCCAATCAGGCCTGACCTCGGCGGCGGCGCGCACCCGGAGTGTCGGCGGCAGCCGACCGTTGAGGGCCTTGGGCCAGCGCTGGGCCGGAATCGGCCCGACGGCCTCGAAATGAACCACCTGGGCAGCGGCATGAACTCCGCTGTCCGTCCGTCCTGCGGCCACGCAGAGCATGGGCCTGTGGGGATCAAGAGCCGTCAGAGCCTCCTCAAGAGTTGCCTGAACACTGGCCTGACCCCTCTGACGCTGCCATCCACAGAAGGCTGAGCCTTCGTATTGCAGGCAGAGAGCGATTCTCCGGGGGGTGTTCAGACCAGCTCGATGATGGCCATCTCGGCATTGTCGCCGCGCCGTGGCACGGTGCGGATGATCCGGGTGTAGCCACCCTGGCGCTCGCCGTAGCGCTCCTGGGCCTTGTCGAACAGGGCGTGGACCAGCTGTTTGTCGAAGATGTAACCGATCGCCCGGCGGCGCGAAGCGAGGCTGCCCTCCTTGGCCAGGGTGATCATCCGCTCGGCTTCACTGCGAAGCGCCTTGGCGCGAGCTTTGGTGGTCGTGACACGACCTTCCCGGATCAACTGGGTGGTCAGGCCACGCAGCAGCGCTTTGCGTTGGTCGGCGGGGAGCCCTAACAGAGGGACTCGGCACTGGTGTCGCATGGTTCTGGTGCGTTGAAGGGAATGAGGAAGGCGGCCGCTCAGGCGGTGGTCCGACTCTGGGGCAGGGAGATGCCGATGCGTTCAAGAGCCTCGATCACCTCATCTGCAGACTTGGAGCCGAAGTTCTTGATCTCTAGCAGATCTTCGTAGCTGAAGCCCATCAGATCGGAAACGGAATTGACCTGGGCGCGCTTCAGACAGTTGTAAGCACGGACCGAAAGGTTCAGCTCCTCAAGAGGGATCTGGCTTTCGGCGGAAACGTCGGGCTCAATCCCAGGCTCCTCGACCATGGTGAGGCTGGCCAGGGGCTGGAACAGGGCGATCAGCTGATTCGCCGCCTGGGCCATGGCGTCATCCGGGGTGATGGCGCCACTGGTGTGAATGTCGAGCCGGAGGCGTTCGCGGGCTGAGCCGCCTTCGCCGACGGCCGTTTCATCCACGGTGTAATTCACCCGGCGCACCGGCATGAACACCGCATCGATCTGGAGAAGATCGATGGAGCTGGTGTCTTCCTGGTGGCGGTCGACGGGCCGGTAGCCAACGCCGCGCTCGACGTGAACTTCGAGCTCCAGGCTGTGGCCATCAGCCACGGTGGCGATCGGGCGATCGAAATCGATCACCTGCACCTGGGAAGAGAACTGCAGATCGGCTGCTGTGACGGTGGCCGGTCCGTTGACCACCAGGCGGCCGATTTCAAGGTCGCGGCTGCGACTGTTGACAACGACCTCCTTGCAGTTCAGGAGGATGTCGAGAACATCTTCGCGAACCCCTGGCACGGTGGCGTACTCGTGGTTCACCCCGGCAATCCTCACGGCCGTGATGGCGCTGCCCTCCATGCCTCCCATCAGCACCCTGCGCAGGGCATTGCCGAGGGTGACAGCCTGGCCACGATCGAGGGGGCCGATCACGAACACTCCGGTCTGGGAGCGGTCGTCGGCAATCTGGTGCTCTACGCGGTCGATCTGATACTGATGCACGGCCTGAAGGTGGTGTGAAGGGACGCCCGAAGGCTGGTGTGGCAAGCGGGATCAGACCCGGCGTCGCTTGGAACGGCGGCAGCCGTTGTGGGGGAGAGGCGTGACATCGCGGATCAGGGTGATCTCAAGACCAGCGACCTGCAAGGCGCGGATGGCGGTTTCACGGCCGGAACCAGGACCTCTGACCAGTACCTCGATCTGCCTCATGCCTTGCTCCAGGGCGCGACGTCCGGCTGCCTCGGCTGCTGTCTGGGCGGCGAACGGGGTGCCTTTGCGGGCCCCTTTGAATCCGCTGGCTCCAGCGGATGACCAGGAGATCACCTCGCCGGCCGTGTCGGTGATCGACACGATCGTGTTGTTGAAGGTGCTCTGGATGTGGGCAACACCGTTCGGTACGTTGCGCTTCGATTTTTTGGCGCCGGTTTTCTTGGCTGGCTTCGCCATGGACAGTGGCCTGTGGTAGGGGAATGGAGGAGCTGAGCGCCCCAATCAGGAGCTCAGGCAGGGAGTCGGCTTACTTCTTCTTGCCGGCCACGGTTTTGCGGGCACCCCTGCGGGTGCGTGCATTGGTGCGGGTGCGTTGGCCCCGGACCGGCAGACCCATGCGGTGGCGACGGCCCCGCAGGCAACCGATGTCCTGGAGGCGCTTGAGGGCCATCCCTTCCTGGCGGCGCAGGTCGCCTTCCAGGGTGAAGGATTCGGCGGCGACACGCAGTTTCTGAATGTCGGCGTCGTCGAGATCCTTGACACGGATGTCAGGGCTGACCCCCGCTTTGGCAAGAATCTGCTGGGCCCGCGTCAGCCCCACGCCATAGACGTAGGTGAGCGAAATTTCGACCCTCTTGTCACGAGGGATATCAACACCGGCAATCCGAGCCACGAATGAAACGATCAGTTGGGCAGAAGGGGCGGCCCAGTGAAACACCGGGCCATGGCGATCTCAATGGACCGCCTGTGTGGAGCTTTGCTCAGGTCAGCCCTGGCGCTGTTTGTGCTTGGGATTGGTGCAGATCACCATCACCCGGCCATGGCGACGAATCACCCGGCACTTGTCGCACATCTTCTTGACCGATGCACGCACCTTCATGGGCGGCGGCTCTCCAATTTTTCAAACAGCTAACTTACCACAGAGCTATACCACAGCAGCCAGGATCCGGGCGGCGATCTCCTCGATCGAGCCGGTTGCCTCGATCGGCTCCAGCAGCTTCCGCTCCCGGTAGAACCCGATCAGGGGTTCGGTCTGCTGCCGGTAAACCTCGAGGCGGTTGCGAATCACCGCTTCGTTGTCATCGGCGCGGCCGCGGCCCAGCAGCCGCTCGACCAGGCTCTCGTCGTCGAGCTCCAGCAGCATCACCTGCTGGATCGGTTGATCCAGTTCCTCGAGCAGCAGGTTCAGGGATTCGGCCTGGGCCAGGTTGCGGGGAAAGCCATCCAGCAACCAACCGCCGTGGTGCGTCTCCAGCCGCTGGCGAACGATCGCCAGCACCAGCTGGTCGCTGACGAGTTCGCCGCTGGCCATGACCGCCTCGGCTTCGCGGCCGAGATCAGAGCCTGCCTGGACTTCGGCTCTGAGCAGTTCGCCGGTGGAGAGGTGAAGGAGCTGCCGCTGCTCGGCAAGCCGCTCGGCCTGGGTGCCCTTCCCAGCGCCGGGAGGACCGAGAAAAAGAATTCGATGGGTCATTCGCGCACCATTCCTTCGTAGCGTTGGGAAATCACGTAAGTCTGCACCTGTTTGGCTGTGTCAATGGCCACTCCCACCAGGATCAGCAGGGAGGTGGCTCCCAGCCCCTGAAATGTACGGACCTGGGTGGCCCCCTCCACGGCCGAGGGGATGATCGCCACGGCACCGAGGAACAGGCCGCCCAGCAGGGTGAGCCGGTTCTGCACACCGCCGAGATAGCTGGCCGTGGCACTGCCCGGCCGCACCCCGGGGATGGCGACGCCGGTGCGCTTCAGGTTGGTGGCGATGTCGACGGGATTGACGGTGAGCGATGCGTAGAACAGCGAGAATCCACAGATCAGGGCAAAGAAGACGAGGGCATAGAGCCAGGGGGTGCTGCTGTTCGGGTTCAGATAGCCCGCCACGCGGATCAGCCAGGGTGATCGGGTGAAGTTGGCGATCGTGAGGGGCAGGAACACCACCGCAGAGGCAAAGATGATCGGCATCACGCCACCGGCGTTCAACTTGAGCGGTAGATAGCTCTGACGGGCGGCCAGCATGCTGACCTGCCCCACCTGGCGTTTGGCACTCACGATCGGAATGCGGCGGCTGCCTTCCTGAACGAAAATGATCCCGACGATCGTGACCAGGAAAATCAGCACCAGGATCACGATGCCTCCGACCGTGGCCCGGTCGCCACTCTGGGCCAGTTCCACGGTGGAGCCGAGTGCCCGGGGCAGGGTGGCCACGATGTTCACGAAGATCACCAGGGACGCCCCCTGGCCGATGCCCCGCTCGGTGATCACCTCACTGATCCACATCACCACCATCGAGCCTGTGACCAGGGCGAGGCTGGTCTGAATCACGAAGACAGGCTGGGAAACGCCAGGCAAGGCGTATTGCCGAAGAATCAGGGCGAAGACGGTGCTCTGAAGAATTCCCCAGCCCAGTGCCACGTAGCGGGTGATCTGGGCGATCTTGCGTCGGCCGGCCTCCCCTTCGTTCTTCTGGAGATCTTCGAGCTGGGGCAGGGCGGCGGTGAGCAGTTGGAGGATGATCGAGGCGTTGATGAATGGCAGGATCCCGAGGGCGAACACGCCGAGCGTCGAGATGCCGCCGCCGGTGAAGATGTCGAGGAAGCCGATCAGCTGCCCCCCCTGCTGGATGAACTGTTGAAAGGCCACCCGGTCGATGCCGGGAACCGGGATGTAGATCCCGAGGCGAACCAGCAGCAAGAGGCCGAGGGTGGTCAGCACCCTGTCGCGCAGCCCCTTGGACTGGATCAGTTGAATGATGATTTCCCCTGCACTGGGGTTGCGCCCCCGGCTGACGAGCATGGTGTGAACGGGCGAAGGTCGGAGGAAGGACAGCAATGCTGAAAGCCGCCTGCTCAGCCGGGGATCGGCGGGCAGACGGCTCAGGCTTGTCAAACAGCTTGGTCGAACAGCACGGGAACAACCCGATCGGAGGTCAGCCGATCAGGTCGCACTGACCACCGGCGGCCTCGATTTTTTCGCGGGCGCTGCTGGTGAACGCTGCCGCCTGCACCGTGAGTTTGACCCCGAGATCACCGTTGCCGAGGATCTTGAGCGGGTGCTTCGGACTGGTGACCAGCCCGGCCTCAACCAGGGAATCCAGATTGACCAGGCTGCCGGCTTTCAACCCAGCCAGCTTGGCGACGTTCAGAACGGTGAACTGCTTGGGGTTCACCAGGGTGAAGTGCTTGAGCTTCGGCAAGCGGCGATAGAGAGGCATCTGGCCTCCCTCGAAGCCGGGGCGGGTTGGGCTGCCGGAACGGGATTTCTGGCCACGCATGCCGAAGCCGCAACTGGCGCCCTGGCCGGCGGCGATGCCGCGACCCTTGCGAAGTTTGCGGCGGCGTGAGCCTGCCTGGGGCTTGAGAGTTTGAAGGGAGAGTGTCATCACGGGCTCAGGAGTAGATCTGCTCAAGGGAAATGCCCCGTTCTTTGGCGGTTTCCTTGTGGGTCCGCAGCACCTGCAGGGCTTGGATGGCGGCGCGGGCATTGTTCAGCGGGGTTTTGCTGCCCAGCCGTTTGGCCAGCACGTTCTTGATGCCGGCCAGTTCGAGCACGGTGCGGATCGAACCGCCGGCAATCACGCCGGTGCCCGGGGCCGCGGGGCGCATCAGCACGCTGGCGGCCCCGTCGACGCCACGGCTGTCAGTGGGAATCGAGCTGGTGCGGGTGAGGGGGACCTTGACCAGATGCTTCTTGCCGTCCGCCACGCCCTTGCGAACCGCTCCGATCACGTCACCGGCTTTGCCGACGCCGACGCCCACCTGGCCCCGTTCGTTGCCGACCACCACAATGGCCCTGAAGCTCATTTTCTTGCCGCCCTTGACGGTCTTGGAGACCCGGCGGATCTGAACCACCCGTTCCTGCCATTCGGAGTCGCGCTCCTGGCCACGGCGGTTGTCGCCCCGCCGTCCACCTCCGCGTCGGTCGCCTCCTTTGGCATCAGCACCTCCCCGGCCGCCGCGCCGCTCCTGCTGGCCCTCGGCAGCGGCCGGAACATCGGCGGCCCCGGGAATCTCGCTGGACTGGATCTGTTGGTTGATTTCGCTCATGGTTGGATCCGGTTCAGAACTCGAGGCCCGCTTCCCGGGCAGCGTCGGCAAGGGCTTTGACCCGACCGTGGTACAGCTTGCCACCGCGGTCGAACACGACCTGCTGGATGCCCTTGGCCAGTGCCCGCTGGGCAACCAGCTGACCCACCGCCACGGAGGCATCGCAGGAAGCGCTGGCCTCGAGGCTGGTGCGCAGGTCCTTGTCGAGGGTCGAGGCGGCGCAGAGGGTGCTCTGGGCTTCGTCGTCGATGACCTGGGCGTAGATGTGGTTGTTGGAGCGGAACACGGCCAGGCGCGGGCGCATGGCGGTGCCGTTGAGGTGGCGACGCAGGCGGCGGTGACGCTTCTGGGTCTGCTGTTTGCGGGAAACGGTGGACATGGCAGGTAGGGATAGGGAGGCTCAGGCCGTCCTCATTTCTTGCCGGTTTTGCCGGCTTTGCGCAGGATGCGTTCACCCTCGAACTTGATGCCTTTGCCCTTGTAGGGCTCGGGTGGCCTGATGGCGCGGATTTTGGCGGCTTCGTTGCCCACCAGCTCCTTGTCGGAACCGGAGACCAGCACCTGGGTGTTGTTCTCCACCAAAAAAGTGATGCCCTCGGGAGGGTTGACTTCGACGGGGTGGCTGTAGCCGGCGCTCACCACCAGTTTGCGGCCCTGCACCTGGGCGCGGTAGCCGACCCCGATGATTTCGAGCTTGCGGGTGAAGCCCTTGCTCACGCCCTCGACCATGTTGGCCACCAGGGTGCGACAGAGGCCGTGGCGCTCCCGGGAGCGCCGGGTTCCATCGGCCGCGGCGACCAGCAGGGTGCCCTTCTCCTCGCTGATCACCACGCCATCGGGAAGGACGCGACTGAGTTCACCCCTGGGACCTTTGACCGATACCGCCAGTCCATCCAAGGTGATGGACACCTTGTCGGGGATGGGAATCGGAGCTTTACCTATACGTGACATGGTTGGCTCTCAGATCAGTAGATGTAGCAGAGCACTTCACCGCCGACGCCCTGCTTGCGGGCATCACGGTCGCTCATCACACCCCTGGAGGTGGAGATGATCGCCACACCAAGGCCGCCGAGCACCTTGGGCAACTGCCGCGTGTTCTTGTAAATGCGCAGGCCAGGCTTGCTGACCCGCTGGACAGAGCGGATCGTGGGCTGGCGATGCTTGCCGCTGTATTTCAGCTCAAGCACAAGGTGCTTCAACACCCCTTCGCCTTCTTCACTGATCTCGGCGATGAAGCCTTCCTTCTGGAGCACCTTGGCGATGCTGTGGGAGAGGCGGGAAGCAGGCACCTTGGTGGTCTGGTGCTTTTTCTCACTCGCATTGCGGATGCGGGTGAGCATGTCTGAAATCGGGTCGTGGTTGGCCATGGGTGGGTCCGAAGAGGGCTCAGTTGCTGCGGAACGGCATTCCCATCTCGCGGAGGAGGGCCCGGCCCTCTTCGTCGGTACGGGCACTGGTCACGATGGTGATGTCCATGCCGCGGATGGCGTCGATCTTGTCGTAGGAGATTTCCGGGAAGATGATCTGCTCGCGAACCCCGAGGGTGTAATTGCCGCGGCCGTCAAAGCTTTTGGGGCTGACGCCGCGGAAATCACGGATTCGGGGCAGGGCCAGGTTGATCAGACGCTCCAGGAAGGCGTACATCCGCTCGCCACGAAGGGTGACGGCCACGCCGATCGGCATCCCCTCCCGGATCTTGAAGGCGGCGATCGCCTTCTTGGCCCGGGTCACCACCACTTTCTGACCGGTGATGGTGGCCATCTCCGCGATCGAGGCCTCCAGAGCCTTGGCATTCTGGGCGGCTTCGCCGAGGCCCCTGTTGACGGTGACTTTCATCACCTTGGGAACTTCGTGGATGTTGGAGAGGTTGAGATCCTTGAGCAGCTTGGGCTGGATCGTCTCCCGGTAGCGCTGTTTGAGTGACATGGCGGGCGGAGGAGTTGCGCTTCTGGACGTTGTCAGAGAGCGAAGAAGGGAGGAAAGGAGCGTGGGTGGCAGCTGGAGCGGGACTGGATCGGCTGACGGATCAGTCGATCAGTTCGCCGGTTTTCTTGAGACGACGTTTCTTGGTGCCGTCGGCCTGGATGGCGATTTCCACCCGGCTGGCCACGGCCGCGCTGGTGGAATACAGCATCAGGTTGGAGGCATGCACAGAGGCTTCCTCGGTGGCGATGCGGCCGCTCTCACCTTCCTGGGTGGGTTTGATGTGGCGGGTGCGCAGGTTGATGCCCTGCACGATCGCCCTGTTCTCATTCGGCAGGGTGCGGAGCACTTCGCCGGTTTTGCCTTTGTCCTTGCCGGCAATCACCTTGACGGTGTCGCCTTTGCGGATGCGCATCTTGATGCGCTCGGCGGGCTTGGTTCTGACGGTTGCCGTGGCCATCTCAGATCACCTCCGGAGCGAGCGAAACGATCTTGGTGAAGTTACGTTCACGCAATTCGCGGGCAACGGGTCCGAAGACCCTGGTGCCTTTCGGATTGTTGTCGCTGCCGAGGATCACGGCAGCGTTGTCGTCGAAGCGAATTGAGTTGCCGGTATCCCGACGGAGGGTGGCACGGGTTCTGACCACCACGGCCTTCACGACATCCGATTTCTTCACGCCCATGTTGGGCATGGCGTCCTTGACGGCCGCCACGATCACATCGCCCACATGGGCGTAGCGACGGTTCGTGCCGAGCACCCGGATGCACTGGATGCGTTTGGCGCCGCTGTTGTCAGCGACATTGAGGAAAGTTTCTTGCTGAATCATGGTGGGATCTGCTCAGCTTGCGCCGGATGGATTGAGAACCTCGGCCACGGCCCAGCGCTTGGTGCGACTGAGCGGACGGGTTTCGGTGATCCGAACCCGATCCCCCACCTGACAGCGGTTCTCCTCGTCGTGGGCTTTGTAGCGGGTGGTGCGGCTGACGGTCTTTTGATAGATGGGATGGGGGAAGCGGTTTTCGACCGCCACCACCACCGTTTTGTCCATCTTGTCGCTGACGACGGTGCCGACCCTTTCCTTGAGTGCCATGGTTGGTATGAGGGGGATCAGGAGGCGGACAGGGCGGAGCGCTGACGCTCCTTCTGCACCGTCAGCAGGTGGGCCAGCTTGATGCGGCTCTGCTTGAAGCGGTGTGGTTGCTCCAGGCGGCGGGTGGCCTGCTGGAAGCGGAGGTCGAACAGTTCGCGGCGGCAGCCACTGATCTGTTCCTGGATCTCGGCGTCGGTGAGGTTGCGGACCTCGGTGATGTCAGGACGGGCCATGGTCAGGAGTCCCCGGAGAGGACGGTTTCCAGAACGGGTTCTGGAGTGGACACGGGTGCCTGGTCATCCAGGGCCAGGAATTTTGTTTTGACCGGCAGTTTGTACTGAGCCAGGCGCATCGCCTCCTTGGCGATGGTTTCGGTGATTTCCGGACCGCCCATCTCAAAGAGAATGCGACCGGGTTTGATCACGGCCACCCAGAATTCCGGGTTGCCCTTACCGGAGCCCATGCGGGTTTCGGCAGGACGCATCGTGACGGGCTTGTCAGGGAAGATCCGAATCCAGATTTTCCCTCCCCGCTTGACATGGCGGGTCATGGCCCTGCGGCTGGCTTCAATCTGGCGGGAAGTGATCCAGCCACATTCCTGGGCTTGCAATGCAAACTGACCGAAGGCAATCGTGTTGCCCCGGGTAGCGGTGCCGCACATGCGGCCTCGCTGCTGTTTGCGGAATTTGACGCGACGTGGACTCAGCATGATTCAGGTCTCCTGATCACTCCTTGTTGGAGCGGTCTTCAAATTCTTGTGGACGCCGGCTGGTGCGGCGTCGGGCGGCTCCATCCGCAGGCAGCTGTTCCTTCTGCCCGGGTAGCACTTCCCCTTTGAACACCCAGACCTTGATACCGAGCACTCCATAGGTGGTGGTGGCCACCTTGGTGGCGTAGTCGATATCGGCTCGGAGAGTGTGCAGCGGCACACGTCCTTCGCGGGTCCATTCAGTGCGGGCGATCTCAGCGCCGTTGAGGCGACCGCTCACCTGAATCTTCAATCCCAGCACACCGGCCCGCTGGGCACGTTGAACGGTCATCCGCATGACGCGGCGGAAGGCCACGCGCTTCTCAAGTTGCTGGGCGATGTACTCGGCCAGCAGAAAAGCGTCGGCATCGACCCGCTCCACTTCCACAACGTTGATGCGCACCTGGCGGTGGCGATCCCCGAGGGTGGTCTGGATTCCGGTGCGCAGATCTTCGATCCCGCTGCCCTGGCGGCCGACAAGCACGCCGGGGCGAGCTGTTTTGAGCTCAACTTCAAGCTGATCGGCCTTGCGGGCGATCAACACGTCGCTGATGCCGGCACTGGCGTACTTCTTGTGGATGAACTTGCGGATCCGATCATCCTCCTGAAGCAGGAGGGGATAGGTCTTGCTGGGTGCATACCAGCGCGAGCGGTGTTCCTGGGTGATCCCCAGGCGCAGGCCGGTTGGATGGATCTTGTGTCCCATCGGTCGGTGTCCTCGGGGGTCAGGTGATGGGTGCTGCCACAGCAATGCTGATGTGGCAGGTTTGTTTTTTGATGGCGAAGGCTCGCCCCTGGGCGCGTGGACGGAATCGCTTCAGGGATGGACCCATGTCGGCGATGGCCGTGCTGATCACCAGGGAGGCGGGATCAAGGCCCAGGTTGTGTTCCGCGTTGGCAACTGCAGAACGCAGCACCTTCGTGATCGGACCAGTGGAGCGGTAGGGCATGAACTCAAGCAGAATCAGCGCCTCGCGATAGGAGCGGCCGCGAATCTGGTCGAGCACCCGACGCACCTTCGATACGGAACCGCGGATGTAGCGGCCGTGGGCGCGGGCTTCTTGGCTGGTGGAGGTTGGATTGGCCATGGTGTTTCGCTCCTTAACGGGCACCTTTTTTGTCCTTGATGTGGCCGCGGAAGGTGCGGGTGGGGGCGAACTCCCCCAGCTTGTGGCCCACCATCTGCTCCGTCACGTAGACGGGCACATGGCTCTTGCCGTTGTGAACAGCGATTGTGTGGCCGATCATCATCGGCAGAATCGTCGAAGCCCGTGACCAGGTCTTGATCACGGATTTGTCGCCGGCGCTGTTCTGCGTTTCGACCTTACGCAGCAAGTGATCGGCAACAAAAGGTCCTTTTTTGAGTGAACGTCCCATGGCGGTTTAAGCAGAGTGCAAAACGGGGTTGTTGGCCATCACGAATCCCGTCCGCCACGGCTCCGCTTGGAGGTGCGGCGACGTTTGCGCAGCACAAACCGATTGCTCGGCTTGTTCCGCTTACGGGTTTTGAGGCCCAGGGCAGGTTTGCCCCAGGGGGTGACCGGGCCGGAGCGGCCGATCGGTGCCCGACCCTCACCACCACCGTGGGGGTGATCGCAGGGGTTCATCACACTGCCGCGCACCTCGGGACGGCGGCCCAGCCAGCGTTTGCGGCCGGCTTTGCCGAGGCTGGTGTTGCGGACCTCGGCGTTGCCCACTTCGCCCAGGGTGGCGTAGCACTCGCGGCGTACCAGCCGGACTTCCGTGGAAGGCAGTTTCAAGGCGACGTAGTCGCCCTCCTTGGCCATCACCTGGGCACTGGCTCCGGCGGTGCGAACCATCTGGCCACCACGCCCGGCGTAGAGCTCAACGTTGTGAACGCTGGAGCCAAGTGGAATGGAGGAGAGCGGTAAGGCATTGCCGGTTTCGATCGGTGCTTCCGGACCCGAAACCACCGTCTGGCCCACCTCAATCCCGGCCGGAGCCAGGATGTAGCGCTTTTCGCCGTCGGTGTAGAAGAGCAAGGCCAGCCGGGCGTTGCGGTGGGGGTCGTAGTGGATGGCGGCCACTCTGGCCACCACGTTGTGCTTGTCGCGGCGGAAGTCGACCATCCGGTAGAGACGCTTGTGGCCACCACCGCGGTGACGGCAGGTGATCACACCGCGGTTGTTGCGACCTTTGTTGCGGTGCTTGGCCATGACCAAGCTCCGCTCCGGTTTCCGCTCAGTGACTTCACTGAAGTCACTGGCGGCACGACCGCGGGTGCCGGGGGTGTAGGGACGGTAGTTGCGAATTGCCATAACGGTTCAGTTCCCTCAGGCCTCTGGGAAGAGCTGGATGCTGTTGCCTGCGGCAAGACGGACCACCGCTTTCTTCACTTGGGCACGCTTGCCGGCGAACCGCCCGACGCGGCGGGACCGACGCGGGGGATTCATGGTGCTCACCCCGATCACCCGTACGTCGAAGAGTTGCTCGACGGCGGCTTTGATGTCGGGCTTCGCGGCCCGATGATCCACCTCAAAGGTGTACTGGTTGAGTTCCAGAGCACGGGTGGCCTTTTCGGTGATCAGCGGCTTGCGGATCACGTCCGCCAGCCGACCTTCAAAACGTTCAGTCATCGCCGTAGACCTCCTGAATCTTGGCCAGTGCCTCCTCGCTCAGCACCAATCGCTTGGCATTGAGCAGATCGAACATGTTCAGCTGATCGGCAGCGATCAGTTTCACCTTTTCGAGATTGCGCACCGACAGGCGCACCACCTCGGATGGGGCATCGAGCACCAGCAGCACCTTGTCGGTGGCCGGGATGTCCCAGCGCAGCAGGGCTGCCACGATCTCCCGTGTTTTGGGTGCTTCGAGGGCTGTGGCGAATCCCTTCACCACCGTGATGTCGGCGGCCCGACTGATCAGCGCCGTGCGCAGGGCAAGCCGCCGCTCCTTCCGGTTCATCGAAACGGCGTAGGAGCGTGGCTTGGGACCGAACACCACGCCGCCGCCTGGGCGGAGCGGGGTGCGGATCGAGCCCTGACGGGCCCGACCGGTGCCTTTCTGCTTGTAGGGCTTGCGACCGCCACCGCGCACTTCGGCGCGGGTGAGGCTGCTGGCAGTGCCCTGGCGCGCATTGGCCAATTGCCGCACCACGGCGCGGTGCACCAGGCCGGCCGCTGACGAATCCTTGGCGACCTTCAGGTTGAGAGAGGCTTCACCAGCCTCCTTCCCCTGCCAATCACGAATGACGCATTGAATCATGGTTGACATTCTCAGCTCGCCTCCTTGTCACCGACCCGCTTGGCGGGGCGGATGTTGAGCAGGGCCCCGGGCTTGCCCGGCACCGAACCCTTGACCACCAGAAGGTTGCGCTCAAAATCGACCTTGAGGATCGTGAGGCCCCGGGTGGTGGTCTGCTTGCCGCCGTAGCGGCCGGCCATCCGCTTGCCGGGATAGACCCGGCCGGGGGTGGTGCCCGCTCCGGTCGAACCGGGCTGCCGGTGATTCTTCGAACCGTGGCTCATCGGACCACGGCTGAAGCCGTGCCGCTTCTGATAACCACTGAAGCCACGCCCCATGGTGTCGCCGCTGACGTCGACCTTCTGGCCGGCTTCGAAACGCTCAACCGTGATTTCTTCTCCGAGCTCCAGGCCGTCAACCGAGTTGAGCCGGTATTCGGTGAGATGGCGCAGCGGATTGGGGCCGGATTTGGCCAGGTGGCCGGTGGCCGGCTTGTTGACGAGTTTCTCGCGAATCTCGCCGAAGCCGAGCTGAACGGCTGTGTAACCGTCGGAGGCTGGGGTTTTGACCTGGGTGATGCGGCAGGGACCCGCCTCGATCAAGGTGACCGGGATGGACTTGCCTTCTGCCGTGAAGAACTGGGACATACCCAGTTTCTTCCCGAGAATGCCGATGGACATGGGATGGGATGGACGCCAGCAAGGACAATGCTTCCCCGTTCAATGATGAACCGGAAAGACCTGGGGCTGCTTCGTGGAACTCGCTTTGGTCCGACTTGGATGGCTGGGTCTGACAGGGTCTGACGCGGCCTGACTGGGTCTGACGCGGTTTTGACCTGAGCAGTTCAGTGAACAGTTCAGGGCAAGACCGATTGAGCTAGCGGTGGAGCGAAACAGCAGGCCGGGACTTTCCCGCTCGATCGAAACCGAGCGACAGTTTCCCGCCAAATCCTGGATTCCTGTGGCTGGGCTGGTTCAACCGGTGGGTTGAAATTCAACTCAGACGAGGGAGTGGATCAGGAAATGGGTTTGCCTCGAAAGGAGTCATCGCCAGCGATGACTCCGCGCAGAGATCCGGAGGCCCGGCTAGCGGACGGGCGCAGATCAATTGCACAGTCATTCAACATACCTCACGATCAACCCAACCATTTTCAAGGGGTTCTCCTGTCAGAATCGGACCCATTGGTGCGGACCTTCCCATGCCCTTGCTGCTCAGTGGCCGTCGCTTCCGTGCCGACCTGGAGCAGGCCGGAGCGCTCGCGCTCTACGCCCCGCTGGAAGGTGGCGCCGAAACCCGTCTGCTGCGCCGCCTGCGGGCAAGTGGCTACCGCGCCCAGATGACCTCGGCGCGGGGTCTTGGTGACCCCGAAGCTTTTCTGTTCGAGTCGCACGGGATCCGACCTCCCCACCTTGGTCATCACAGTGTCGGCCGTGGTGCTGCCGTCGGCACGGTCCAGCGGGTGATGCCTCAGCTCGGATCCCTGCTTGAGGGCGACAGCCCCATTCTGCTCTGGTTGCTGGAGGCCCAGGTCCTTTCAGCCGCAGAGCGCGCTTCGCTCTGCTCCCTGACCCGGCGGGAACCGCGCCTGAAGATCGTTGCGGAGATGGGGGGTTCGCGCAGCCTGCGCTGGGAGCCACTGGAGCTGTGTGCGGCCTGAGCAGGCCCTGGCCCATGGCCACTGGGTCAAGCTGATCTGCGGTGCCAGCAACCAGGATCCCGCCGGCATCGAAGACCTGTGTGGGATCTATACCCTGGCCGGTGTCCATTGCATTGATGTGGCGGCCGATCCTGCGGTGGTGGCTGCAGCCCGACGGGGCATCGGCTGGGGGCTCGATCAGTCTGATTCGGCCACTCCGAGCCGTCCCTGGCTGATGGTCAGCCTCAGCGATGGTGAGGATCCCCATTTTCGCAAGGCCTGGTTCGATCCGCTCCGCTGCCCGCCCCGTTGTCCACGTCCGTGTCAGCGGGTCTGTCCGGCCCTGGCGATCGCTGCTGAGGGGGGTGTCCGGGCCGAGAGCTGCTACGGATGTGGTCGCTGTCTTCCTGTCTGTCCCCAGGGCTTGATCGAGGAGCGAGGCCAGGTCCTCTCAGCCGCCCAGGTTGCTCCGCTTCTGGCCCGGTTGAAGCCCGATCTGGTCGAGCTCCATACCCAGCCCGGGCGGGGCGAGTCTTTCGCCCTTCGCCTCGATCAGGTGATCGCCTCAGGTCTGCCGCTCAGGCATCTGGCGGTGAGCTGTGGCTGGGGAGAGGGCCCTGATCCTGCCAGCTCCACCAGCAGGGAGCTCTGGCAGCGTTTCGCCTTGCTGCGCCACCACCAGCTGTGTCCGATCTGGCAGCTGGACGGCCGGCCGATGAGTGGGGACATCGGGGACGGCACCGCCCATGCGGCGTTGCGACTGCTCACGGCCATGCGGCCCTTGGCGCCGCCTGGACCGCTGCAGCTGGCGGGTGGCACCAACGGGCTGACCTTGCCGTTGCTCCGGCGCCAGGCGGGCTCCGCCCTCGCCGCCCGGGCTCAAGCCGGTGGAGTGGCCTTCGGTGGAATGGCCCGTTCCCTGCTCCAGCCATTGATGCTTGAGGCGGAGCGGGGTGGCCGCCGCCTGCTCGAGGATGCCGCCCTCTGGCCTCTGGCCCTGGAGCGGGCCCGTCGGCTGGTTGGCCCCTGGTTGGCCCCCTGATCGCTAGAACTGGCGATCAGGGGGCCGATCCGGCGGGGAGCGTCAGCCCCGTGATCCCGATCGGTCCTGCAGCTCCCCCTCCCGGACCGGTTATGGCCGCCACCCAGCCGTTCAGCCCCTGGCGGATCACCGATGACCTGGCAGCCTTGCTTGAGGTTCTGCCGGCCGGGGTGCGCCAGGCCCTGGCCAGCCCAGCCCGGCAGGAGGGATTGCTGGAGGTGGTGCTTGATCTGGGGCGGAGTCCCGAGGCCCGTTACCCCGGCCGTGCCCTGATGCTCGGAACCCGGCCAGTCGAGCGAGCCGATCTGGCGGCGGTTGTGGAACGGCTTGGTGCCTTCGGCGGCGACAACCGGGCCGGAATCGAGCGCACCCTGCACCGGATCAGTGCCATCCGCAATCGCTCCGGTGAGGTGGTGGGACTCACCTGCCGGGTCGGCCGCGCCGTGTTCGGCACGGTGGCGATGGTGCGCGACCTGCTCGATTCCGGTGATTCGCTGTTGCTGATGGGGCGACCGGGTGTCGGCAAGACCACCGCTCTGCGCGAGATCGCCAGGGTGCTGGCCGATGAGCTGGAGCGGCGCGTGGTGGTGATCGACACCAGCAACGAAATCGCCGGCGACGGTGACATTCCGCACCCGGCCATCGGCCGGGCCCGGCGCATGCAGGTGGCGCGGCCGGAGCTGCAGCACCAGGTGATGATCGAGGCGGTGGAGAACCACATGCCGGAGGTGATCGTGATCGATGAGATCGGCACCGAGCTGGAAGCCAGAGCCGCCCGCACGATTGCCGAGCGGGGCGTGATGCTGGTGGCCACGGCCCATGGCAATGAGCTCGCCAACCTGATCCGCAATCCCACCCTTTCCGACCTGGTCGGTGGGATTCAGTCGGTGACCCTCGGGGATGAGGAGGCACGGCGGCGCGGCAGCCAGAAAACCGTGCTGGAACGCCGCGCCGAACCCACCTTTCCACTGGCAGTGGAGATCCGCAGCCGCAGCCGCTGGCTGGTTCATACCGATGTGGCCCGCACCGTCGATGGCCAGTTGCGAGGGCAGCCCGCCACGCCCCAGGTTCGTGAACTCGATGCGGCTGGGCTGCTGCGGGTGGAGCAGCCGCTGTCTCCCGGACTGGAGCTGCCCCCGCGCAGACGACCTCTCCTCTCCTCTCGCTCCTCCGTTCGCACCCCCTTCGCCCCGGTGCCGCTGCCGGATCCCCTCCAGCCGCCGCCCCATCGCCGGCTGGAACCCAGGCCCAGCGAGGAGCGCCTGAGCCTGTATTGCTGCGGGGTGAGTGATCAGCTGCTCGATCAGGTGGTGCGCAGCCGCCGCTGGCCTGTCGAGCGGGTCGCCGTTCTGGAGCAGGCCGACGGAGTGCTTGCCCTGCGTAGGCAGCTGGGCCGTGATCCGGAGGTGCGGCGGCTGGCTCAGCAGCTTCGGCTGCCGATTCTGGTGATCAAGACCGACACCCTGCCTCAGATTCTCAGGGGTGTGGAGCGGCTGTTGCGTCGCAGCCGGGAACCCTTGCCGGCTCCGGTCCCGTCGCGTTGGCAGGGGGCTGAGCGGGTTCAGGTTGATGGAGGTTTGCCCCCGGCCCGGATCGGAGTGCGGCAGGGACAAGCAGCGGCGCCCGGAGATGGTTCTTCCCTGGCCGGCGCGGGGGGACTCTCGACCTCGTCGGCCTGCGCACCGGAGATTGACGAAGGACGGCCCGCTGTGGGTAACTAGCAGGACACCCGGTACCGAGACGTTCGCCTCCACCGGTGCATTGGGCCGTCGCCAAGTGGTAAGGCAGCGGGTTTTGGTCCCGCCATTCCTAGGTTCGAATCCTAGCGGCCCAGTTTTTCAGTCTTCTTTCTGATTCCGTGCCTTCCGGGCCCCTGCTTGTCTTCGATTTCGATGGCGTTCTGGTTGACGGCATGGCGGAGTACTGGTGGAGTTCCCGTCAGGCCGCCTGTCTCCTGAAGCCTGGCCTGGTCCTCCCGGATCAGCTGCCTGAGGCGTTCGTCAGGCTGCGACCCCTGATTCACCAGGGTTGGGAGATGGTGCTGGTGGCGGCGGAGCTGGGCCGCTCCGGCTTCGACCCGGCGGCCTTCGAGGCTGATTATCCCGGTGCCCTCCGCCGAGCGCTGCTCCAGACGGGTTGGCAACCGCAGCCCCTGCAGGCGGCCCTGGAGGAGGTGCGTCGCCAGGCGATCGCCACCGTTCGGCCGCAGTGGCTGGCCCTGCACCGTCTCTACCCAGGGGTGAAGGAGCGCCTGCAGGGCCTTGCCGGCGAAGGGGCCGACTGGGTTGTGCTCACCACCAAGGGAGCAGCCTTTGCGGCCGAGCTGCTCGCCGCTGAGCAGTTGGCGCCGCTGCAGTTGTACGGCCATGAGCAGGGCAGCAAACCGGCTGTGCTGCTCCAGTTGCGGGAACGGCAGCGTCCGCTTTGGTTCATCGAAGACCGCCGCCCCACCCTGGAGACCGTGCGGGCCACCCCTGGACTGGAGCAGGTGCGCTGCTTCCTGGCCGGGTGGGGATACCTCAAGCCCGGCGATGGTGCCGACCTGCCCGATGGGATCACCCTGCTGGAGCCGAGCGCCTTCCGGGCCCCCTTGGCGATCTGGCCCTGACCCGCTAGCGTACGTCTGTACTAATTCCCGCTTGCCGCAATCGCTTCTCCCGGCCCGGTGCTCGCAACTGATCCAGTTTTTGCAACTGGTCCAGTTTTTGCAACTGATCCGGTCATCACAGCCGATTCGGTTTTCTGACTGGTTCCCTGCCCACAAGTGATACAGCGCCCGCCCTTGGTGGCACTGGTTCCCTGAGCTCGCGGCCCTTCCCCTGCCGGAATCGCCGCTCCGCTGCCTGTTCCTTTTCCTCTTCCGCCATGCCCGCCGACCCCAAGACCACTGACCTGAGGCTTGCCCATCCCCGTTCCGCCGCCGCTGGTCCCAGTGCCGCCGCCAGCTCGGAACGCGACAAGGCCTTGAATCTGGTGTTGGGCCAGATCGAGCGCAACTTCGGCAAGGGTTCGATCATGCGCCTCGGCGACGCTTCCAGGATGCGGGTGGAAACCGTGTCAACCGGGGCGCTCACCCTGGATCTGGCCCTCGGTGGCGGCTACCCCAAGGGTCGGGTGGTGGAGGTGTATGGCCCGGAGAGTTCCGGCAAAACCACGCTCACCCTGCATGCCATCGCCGAAGCGCAACGGCGAGGCGGTGTGGCGGCTTTCGTCGACGCCGAACATGCCCTTGATCCTGTCTATGCGGCTGCCCTGGGCGTTGATATTGAGAATCTGCTGGTGTCACAGCCCGATACCGGCGAGATGGCGCTGGAGATCGTCGATCAGCTGGTGCGCTCCGCCGCCGTTGACATCGTCGTGGTCGACTCGGTGGCGGCCCTCACTCCCCGGGCTGAAATCGAGGGGGAAATGGGCGATCTGGCGGTCGGCAGTCAGGCACGCCTGATGAGCCAGGCGATGCGCAAGATCACCGGCAACATCGGCAAATCTGGCTGCACGGTGATCTTTCTGAATCAGCTGCGCCAGAAGATCGGTGTCACCTACGGCAATCCGGAAACCACCACCGGTGGGAATGCCCTGAAGTTCTATGCCTCGGTGCGGCTTGACATCCGCCGCATCCAGACCCTCAAGCGGGGTACGGAGGAATACGGCATCCGGGCCAAGGTCAAGGTGGCGAAGAACAAGGTGGCACCGCCGTTCCGCATTGCCGAATTCGACATCCTCTTCGGCCGGGGCATCAGCACCCTTGGCTGTGTTCTGGATCTGGCGGAAGAAACCGGCGTGGTGGTACGCAAAGGTGCCTGGTACAGCTACGAGGGTGACAACATCGGTCAGGGTCGTGACAACACGATCACCTGGCTGGAGCAAAACCCCGAGCAGAAAGAGGCCATCGAAAAGGAAGTTCGCCGCCAGCTCACGGAGGGAGCCGACGTCACGGCCAACTCGATGAAGCCCCTGGCCGCTGCTGCCGCAAAACTGGCTGCCGGCTCAGTGGGCGTTGATTCGGAAGCGGTGATTGCCGTGGCTGAAGCCAGCTGAGCGATCAGCCGGACGCCACAGCCAGAACGGCGGGCGTCGGGAGAAGACCGTCCTGAAGAAAGAGGGTGACCCTCTGCAGTTCCTGAATTGCCTCGGCACCCTCCAGCTTCACCAGCTCCCGGCCATTGCGGGATTCCACCCAGCTGATCCCGAAGTCAGAGACGAGGAAACGGACCATGTGTCCATCGCCGAGGTCGGCTACGAAGGAGGCACCATGGCTTTCCTTGCCATCGCCGCAGACGTAGCAGGTGGCTGCCATGCCCTTGGCTTGGAGGCAGCTGGAGAGAGCCTGGAGGCTCATGACCAGATCCTGGACCAGGCACCGATATTGCTCTGCAAGTCGTTGGAACATCTGAAACCGGTTCCGAATGAGCCGATTCTAATGTTTTCTTTTGATTTGCGGAGGTAAAAATACTCAGATCCGCACCCGACCGATCAGCGGCCGTCGGCGAGCTCCCACCAGCCGGCCGTCGGCCCGATGAAGCGAACCGCGATCCAGAACAGCACCAGGGCTGCAATGCCGATCCAGGCGCCGCGGGTGGTGAGTTGAACGAACCGATCTGCCTGGTTGCGGCTGAGGGGAATCCAGGACACCAGCCGGGGTGAATTGTCTTTGGCGGACTCGGCGCTTTTGGTCTGGCGGGGAGGCAGGCCCTGGGCGGAGCGCCGCTTTGCTTCTCCCATCACAGTTCAGGCGGGTGGAATGGCAAAGGTTAGGTGGGTAGCAGCCTGCTCAACTCGACCCACGGTTCCAGACTGGTCAGAACCTGCTGTCCCCAGCTGCGGCTGCGCACCCGGCCGTCGAGCAGGGCCAGGCGGCCCGTGGCCCTGCGCAGGCTCGCCGAGGCCCGTTGCAGCTGGAGGACGGCTTCGGGCAGCAACAATTCCCGAAACCAGTCCCGTCCCTGCTGGCGCAGATTGGCCACCCTGGCGGCGGTCAGTGGGTCTTCGAGGCTGCTGATCGGTAACGGCCCAACGATCACCTGACAGGGCAGCGGCAGGCGGTTCTGGTGGTCGAGCCACCATCCCCAGCTGCAGCAGATCACACCGTTGCTCGCCGGTGCCGTGTTCTGGTGCACCACACGGCTGCCAAATTCGGCGGCGAGACCACTGGCCAGGGTGAGCCGCAGCGACGCATCTTCCACCAGCACGATGCTCAGGCCTGTCTGGGCCAGCACCAGGCGGCGGCTGTGGTCGAGCAGGTGGTCGCTGTAGTGGGGACTGTTCGGTAACGGCTGACGCCAGGGCACATAAAGGGGAAGCGGGTCCGCCAGGGGTGGTTCGGCCAGGTCCACCACCACCTTGGGTGTGATTCCGGGCAAGCCCGTTTCCTTCCCCAGCAGCCCGACCACCACGGTTCCCCGTCCATCGAGCAGCCCAGCGGCGACCTCGAGGGGTTCGAGCGGCTGGCGATGCAGTCGCCACTGCAGTTGGCGACGATCCACAGTCGCCCAGCTGGTCCAGTGGCGATCGTCCGCAGCCATCCAGGCCGGCCAGGGATCCGGCAGGGGACCGAGCAACCTGAGCAGCTGGCGAAGCGGGGCCTCGTCCTCCGGTGCCACGGCCACCTGGTTGCTTGGAGCGGCTGGCTGGCTCAGGATGCGTCGACTCAGCCGTTCATGCAGGGCGAGCAGGCTGGAGTCTGCGGCCGGGAGGCAGCGGCGGAGCTGCTCCCAGTGGCTGCTCTCCAGATTGATTTCGAGCGCTTCCCGCAGGCGTGATTGAACCAGTTCCGCCTCCGGAAACACCAGTTGCCGGGCTCCCAGTTCACCGCTTTGCCAGGCCCGGAGCAGACCCTCGTGACTCAGCAGCCAGAGGCGGGCCTGCTCCGGCGCCTTTTCACCTTCCCAGCAGGACAGAGCCAGGCCGGCGGCGCGGAGCCGCGGCAGCTCCACCTGCAGCAGCCTGCGGCGCATGGCCTCCGTTGCCACAAGGGCAACAGAAACTTCCCCCATCGCCAGGGGCACCATCAGGCCAACGAGCCAGTTGGGATCACTGCCGGCGGCCAGCCGGATCAAGGTGTGGTCGGCCCGTCGCAGGCTGCGCCCCACCAGCCGGCAGAGCGTGAGGTGATGGGGCCAGTCGCCACCGCCTTCCTGCCGAAGCAGATGCTTGAGCTGGTGGTGGGCCCGGGCTTCCAACATCGGCGAATCGTAGGAAGCTGAGCCCAGAGAGCCGTGCCGATGATGACAACCCAGTGGCGAGAGCATCCGGTGGGCCTGGTCGGGCTGGGGCTGATCGGCGGATCCCTCGGCCTTGATCTGCTGGCCCGGGGTCTGGAGGTGCGGGCTCTGGTGCACCGGCAGGCCACGGCCGAGCGGGCCCGGCAACGGGGCCTGGCCTCAAGGATCAGCACCGAACCCAGTGTGCTGGCGGGCTGTGGCCTGGTGGTGCTGGCCCTGCCGCTCGATCGGCTGCTCGATCCGCCGCCGGAGCTGGTCGCCGCGCTGCCGCCCGGTGCTGTGATCACCGATGTGGGCTCGGTGAAGGGGCCGGTGCTGGCGGCCTGGCACGATCTGGTCCCCCGTTTCGTGGCCAGCCATCCGATGGCGGGCACGGCGGCAGCCGGTGTGGAGGCCGGCCAGCCCGATCTCTTCTGCGGCCGCCCCTGGGTCGCCACCCCTGCCCCGGCGACCGACCCTGCCGCCCTGGCGATGGTGAGGGAGTTGGCCGAAGCGGTTGGCGCGCAGTGGCTGGAATGCGCCGCCTCCGACCACGACCGGGCGGTGGCGCTGATTTCGCATCTGCCGGTGCTGGTGAGTGCCGCCTTGCTCCTGGCCGCGGATCGGGGGGGCGCCGCCGCTGCCGGTGCCGTTCCAGCTCTGGCGCGTTCGCTCGCCTCCAGCGGTTTCGCCGACACCACGCGGGTGGGGGCCGGCAACCCGGAGCTGGGCACCCTGATGGCCCGGTGTAATCGGGAAGCGGTGCTGCAGGGTCTGGCGCATTACCGCAAGGCGCTGGAGGAGCTGGAGTGCCTTGTTCAGCAGCAGCACTGGCCGCAACTGGCGGCTGAGCTCGAGCAGTGCCGTCAGTTGCGACCTCCCTTTCTGTGACGCGCAGCTGTTTTTCCAGAGCCATCCAAAGCATCCATCTGCTTCAGGGCGGCGATGGCTCCCTCCCCCGCCCCGCCAGCAGCTGCCGGCAGACCATCTGCGCCGAGAGGCTGACGCCCGCGGTGCCTTCGCCGGGATAGATCGCATCGCCGCAGAGCCAGAAGCCCGGCAGGGGGGTGCGGCTGGCCAGCCCGAAGGGGCCGAAGCGGGAAGGCTGCTGGCCCAGCCCGCCCACGAAGCCGAAGGGCCGACTTGTCCAGCGCTCGAAGCTGCGCGGAGTGGACAGCTCAGCGTGGCGGTAATGCGCCGTGGTGAGCCCCAGCAATTGGCTGAGCCCGGCCTGAAGGCCCGCCAGCGCCTTCTGTTTGCGGGCGAGATAACTGGATGCGTCGCCCTCGAACCAGGGCCGCGCCGCAGTGAACACACTGGCGATCACAGTGGCTTCTCCCGCTGGCGCCCGGCCATCGCCCTCGCGGCTCACCGACACGAACAGGGAGCCGGGGTCGGCCCAGTCGAGCTGCAGATGGGCGGGACAGTCGCCTGGCAGGGCGCTGCGCTCGACCGCCGCGTAGAGCACCAGGGCGCCGCTGGGATCCCCGAAGCCCTCCAGGCGACGCCTGTACCCAGGTGGCAGGGCCTCCCCCAGCAACGCCGTCAGGGCCTGGGGTGGCGCCGTGCAGATCAGCTCCCTGCCGTGCAGCTGGAACGGTTGCCCCCCGGGGCCTTCCCCCTCCAGCTGCCAACCTCCCCCTGGCGCGGGCCCCAGTCCCGTCACCCGGTGCCGCAGCCACAGCCTGCCGCCCGCTGCTGAGAGGGCCTGCTCCAGGGCGCTGCTCAACCCCTGCATCGAACCTTCCAGATGCCACAGCCCGAGGGGCTCCTGGGCCATCGCCAGCACGCTGGCTCCATACAGGGCGGCGGTGCGCTCGGCCGGTTCCTGGGAATAGAGCCGCAGCTGCAGATCAAGGAAGCGCCGCAGCCGTGGATCGGCAGCGCAGCCGCTGAGCCAGAGCAGATCGGCCACGCTCGCCCCTGTCAGCAGGCCACTGGCCAGGTTGGCCGGCCGCAGCGCCCCCAGCAGCTGGCCCAGGTCCCAGAGGTTGCGGGGCGGCAGCACCGGCTCACGACCGGCAAAGCCCCAGTTGGCCTGGTGGATGGCCTGGCAGAGGCTCCAGAACCGCTCTGAGCCCGGGAACTGCCGTTGCCGCTCGGAAGCCCAGCGCTCGGGGTCGCGCCAGAGGGCGACCGGGGTGCTGCCGTCGGCGAGATCCACCAGGCAGCCGGGATCGAGCGGTGTGGCTGCCGGTGGCTCCACGCCCAGCTGGCGGAAGAGGCGGTCGTGGATGCCGCCGGGCTCCAGCCCGGCCACCTGGGTGGCGCCCACATCGAAGGTGTAGGCACCGCGGCGGAAGGTGCCGGCGCAGCCGCCGCTCTGGTGGTGGGCCTCCAGCAGCTCCACCTGCAACCCCTCTCTGGCCAGCAGGGAAGCGGCCGTGAGGCCAGCGATCCCTGCCCCCACCACCACCACATCGGCGTGGGCCTCGGCAGCGATTCGGCTTGGGGCCATGCGGCCTGGTTAACAGGAAGAAGGCATGCTGGCAGCCTGGCGAGGTGGGCCGATGGCACAGCAACTGAGCGGCTGGACCGAGCGGCAGCTCGCCACCACCCTGCTCAGCAGCAGTGCGGTGGCCGGCGGCTGCATCCACCGGGCCTGGTGCCTGGAGCTGGCCGATGGCCGGCGCCTGTTCGCCAAGACCAACAGCGCCGCAGCCCTGCCGGTGCTGGCTGCTGAAGCCGCTGGCCTCAGGGCCCTGGCACCGTTGGCGGATGCTGAGCTGCTGGTTCCCGCGCCGCTGTTCTGCGGCCTGGAGGGCGGGCGGGCCCTGCTGGTGATGGAGTGGCTCCAGCTGGCCCCAGCTGGTTCAGGCGAGGGGTGGCGGCAGCTGGGGGCGGCGCTGGCCAGGTTGCATCGCCGCAGCAGTGGCCAGGAGTCGGTGGCTTTCGGATGGAACCAGGACAATTTCATCGGTTCCGGCCCCCAGCCCAACGGCTGGTGCTCCGATTGGGGGCACTTCTTTGCAGAACGCCGGATCAGGCCCCAGCTCGAGAGGGCCCTGGCGGCCCACAACCCGGCGGGATCCCGGTTGGCCGGGCCACTGCAGACCCTCCTCCGGCGGCTTCCAGCCTGGCTGAACGGCCACCAGCCAGTTTCGTGTCTGGTGCATGGTGATCTGTGGAGCGGCAACGTCGCCCTGCTGGCTTCAGGCCGTGCCTGCGGCGCCCTGTTCGATCCTGCGGTGTATCGCGGTGACCGGGAGGTGGATCTGGCGATGGCCCGCTTGTTCGGTGGCTTCCCTGAGCCCTTCTTCCAGGGCTATGGCGCTGAGTGGCCGCTGCCCGAAGGCCATGAGCAGCGCTGTTCTGCCTACAACCTGTACCACCTCCTCAACCATGCCAACCTGTTCGGAGGTGGCTACTGGAACCAGGTGGAAAGCTCGGTTGAGCAGCTGCTGATGCGCGTCCCTCCCAGCCAAGCCTGATCGGATCGCTGCAACGGGCTGGTCTCCGGTGAGATTGGTGGACCGCCGCCCATGGCTGGGGCTCAGCCCAGATACTCCTGGCGAAGGGTCTGCAGGCGGCTGACCACGGCGGAGCGCTTCTCGCTGGTGGTGAGGTTGTGCCAGCTCCACTGACCGACGATCACCAATCCCAGCAGCTCCAGGAGGCCGGGGATCACCGGCAACAGATTGATCGTGTCGAGCACACCCTTGATCAGGATCTGGGCGACGATCACGGCCAGAAGAATTCCTCCTGCCTTGCCGATGCGGCCGGCCTGACTCCAGTCGACCCGGTCGAGGCTCTGGTTGATTTTGCCGAGGATTTCGCTGTAGCGCTCCGTGAAGTTCACGCCGGAGTCGGTTGCTGATCCTTCAGCAGATCCGCTCGACACAGTTTGCTCTCCTGACACGGTTTCCTCCTGCTGCTCGGTGCTGGCTTCGCTCATCAAGGGAGAGGCGATGGATCTGGGATTCAAACCCATAAGGTATCGGTGTGGAACAGACCTGGCCAGAGCTGCTGCACATCGATCGGGATCAGCTGACCTTGCTGGAGGCGATTCTCACGGCCGAAACCCCCAGAGAAAGTTGCGCTCTGCTGCTGGGGCCATGGTTTGGAGCTACATGTCGCCCGTCGATCGGGGCGATGGCCGGCCCGGAACCGATCTGGATCGCAGCTGTCTGGCCTTGCCTGAACGTGTGGGATCCCCCTTCCGAGCGCCACGGCCGCTTCGCGGTTGATCCGCGTGAGCAGTTGATGGCCCAGAAGTGGGGGCGTCAGCGCGGCTGGCAGCTGATCGGCACGGCCCACTCCCATCCAGGCGGTCAGCCGGTTCCATCGCCGCTGGACCGGAGCCTGGCGGTGGCTCCCACCTTGATGCTGATCGCCGGGGCCACTGGCCAGTCTTCGCCCCTCGAACCAGCCGGCGTGACCATCCGGGCCTGGTGGCTCACGGCTGGGGATGACGATCCCGCTGAGCAGATGGCGGCTGCCCGCCCCCTGACCATCCGGATCGGGGATTTGGGACACTAGGGGGATGGCCGCGCCAGGCGGCTGCCCATGGCCGCGGCCTTCTGACCATGCTTCCTCCTGATACCACCGGCATTCAGCTCAGTCCAGATGAGGTGGCGCGGTTCTCCCGACACCTGATCCTTCCGGAGGTGGGCATGGAGGGCCAGAAGCGCCTCAAAGCCGCCTCGGTGCTTTGCGTCGGCACCGGTGGACTGGGTTCACCACTGTTGCTCTACCTCGCTGCAGCAGGGGTCGGCCGGCTCGGCATCGTTGATTTCGATGTGGTCGACACCAGCAATCTGCAGCGCCAGGTGATCCACGGCACCAGCTGGGTGGGCAAGCCGAAGATCGAATCGGCGAAGCACCGGATCCACGAAATCAATCCCCACTGCCAGGTGGATCTCTACGAGACCGCTCTCACCAGTGAGAATGCGCTGGAGATCATCGAGCCCTACGACCTCGTCTGCGACGGCACCGATAACTTCCCCACCCGGTACCTGGTCAACGACGCCTGCGTGCTGCTCGGCAAGCCGAACGTCTACGGCTCGATCTTCCGTTTCGAAGGTCAGGCCACCGTGTTCAACCTCGATGCGGCCAGCCCCAACTACCGCGATCTGTTCCCCGAGCCCCCCCCGCCTGGCATGGTCCCTTCCTGTGCGGAAGGGGGGGTGGTGGGTGTTCTGCCCGGGATCATCGGCATGATCCAGGCCACCGAGGCGGTGAAGATCATCACCGGCATCGGCACCAGCCTGAGCGGCCGGTTGTTGCTCTTCGATGCTCTGAAGATGTCTTTCCGGGAGCTGAAGCTGCGGCCAAGTCCGGAGCGGCCGGTGATCGACAGGCTGATTGATTATCAGGAGTTCTGCGGTGTCGGCGGCTCGGCGCCGGGGATAGAGGAAGCGGGTGCGATGCGGGGGATTTCGGTGACCGATCTCAAGGCACTGCTGGACCGCCAACCGGCCGAGCTGCTGCTTCTGGATGTGCGCAACCCGCCCGAGGCGGAAATCGCCGTGATCCCGGGCGCGGTGCTGATCCCCCTCGATCGGATCGAGAGCGGCGAAGCCGTGGAGGAAGTTCGGCGGCTGGCCGCCGGCAAGCAGCTGCACGTTCACTGCAAGCTCGGGGGACGCTCCGCCAAGGCCCTGCTAGCCCTCCAGCGCCATGGCATCGAGGGTGTCAACGTGGACGGGGGCATCAATGCCTGGAGCAGGGAAGTGGATCCCTCTGTTCCGCTCTATTGACCCTCGCCTTGACCCATCACCCTGACCCATGACCATGACCCATCACCCTGAGCCGTGATCCTGACCCGGTTGATCCAGCTCCAGGCTGGGCCGGATCAGTAGTCGACGCCCCGTTTGAGTTCCACTCCCCGCTCGGCGTAGTGCTTGTGGCAGACCATTTCAGAGTGCACGCTGGCCAGATCGAAGTAGGCCGGGGGGTTCTTGCAGCGGCCGGTGATGATCACCTCCGTTTCGGCGGGCTTGCGCAACAGCGTCTGCACGATCGGCTCCACCGGGAGGAGCTCAAGGTCCACGGTGGGATTGAGCTCATCGAGGATCACCGTTTTGTAGAGGCCGCTGGCGATCGCCGCCCTGGCGATTTCCCAGGCTCGCTCGGCTTCCACGTAATCAATCGGAAGCTGCTGGCCGCGCCAGACGATGGCATCGCGCCCGGAGCGCAGGTGATCCACCAGGTGGGGAAAGCTTTCGCGCAGGGCGGCGATCGCCGCATCTTCGGTGTAGCCGCTGCCGCCTTTGAGCCATTGCAGGATCAGCACCCGGTGGCTCTTGTCCTGGCTGATGCCCCGGCCGATCGCCTGCAGTGCCTTGCCCAGGGCGCTGGTGGATTTGCCCTTGCCATCACCGGTGTAGATCTCGATGCCGGCCAGGCCGGCATCCCTGGCCTGGGGATGGTGATGGGCCCGCATCTCCGAGTGAAGATCGGCCAGTTGCACCAGAGGCAGCGGAGCTCCCCGGCCCGTCACGATCACCTCCATCCCCTCCGCCTTGGCGGCGAGGGTCTTCACCACGTCGCTGGTGTCGAGCAGGCCGAGATCGAGCACGGGATTGAGCTCATCGAGCACCACCACGGAGTACAGGGCACTGGCAATGGCCCCCTTGGCGATGTCCCAGCCGCGCTGCGCCTCCTGGCGGTCGAAGCGGCTGGCTTCTGCGGCAGTGAAGAAGTCACCCCGGCCGGTTCGCACCTGATCGATCAGGTGGGGGAAGCCCTGCTGCAGGGCTTCGATGGCCGCATCTTCATCGTAGGAGCGCCCTGGCCCCTTCAGAAATCGCAGCAGCAGGACCCGGGTGCGTCTGCGCTCACAGATTCCCAGTCCGATTGTTCGCAATACAACGCCAAGGGCCGCCTGGCTCTTTCCTTTGCCTTCGCCGTCATAGACGTGCAGCTGACCATGGCTGCGTTCGTTGCTGCCGGCAGCGGTGCGGATGCCGATGCCGCGGCCAGTTCCGCTTGAAGTCGCTGTCATCGACGGCCTTCTACGGTTGAACTCTAACGAGCCGAACCCGGGGCCATGTCGTCATCGGTTCAGCATCCTCTGGTGGAAACCCTGCCGGAGGGTCTCCAGAACCAGCTCGATCGTCTGCGCCGGTTCTTCGCAGCGCCGGAGCCCATCGTCGTCGCCTATTCCGGCGGTGTGGACAGCGCCCTGGTGGCGGCGATAGCAGCTGAGCAACTCGGTGAAAGGGCCCTGGCGATCACCGGTGTCTCTCCGGCCCTGGCTCCCCATCTGTTGCAGGAAGCCCGTTGGCAGGCCAGCTGGATGGGGATCCGTCATCGCGAGATCGCCACGGCGGAGCTGAGCGATCCCGCCTATGCGGCCAATCCCAGCGAGCGCTGTTATGCCTGCAAGAAAGAGCTGCACAGTCTGCTGGCTCTCTTGGCCGCCGAGGCGGGCGCTGCTCGGGTGATCGATGGTGTGAACCTTGACGATCTCGGCGATCACCGACCCGGAATCCGGGCGGCGAGCGAGCGTGGTGTGGCATCACCACTGGCGGAGCTTGGCATCGACAAAGCTTCGGTGCGCCAGCTGTCTCGAGCCCTTGGATTCCCCTGGTGGGACAAGCCTGCCCAGCCCTGTCTGGCCTCACGCTTCCCCTATGGAGAGCCGATCAACGCGACGCGGCTGGACAGGGTGGCTGCTGCCGAAGACTGGTTGCGCCAGCAGGGTGTCCGCGAGATGCGGGTCCGCTGCCAGGGAGAAACCGCCAGGATCGAAGTGCCGGTCGCGTCCGTTGATTCGTTGCTTCAGACCCTGCCCCGTCAGGAGCTTGTCAGCGCGTTCCTTGCCCTTGGTTTCACGGCGGTGAGCCTGGACCTTGAAGGTCTGGTGAGTGGCAAGCTCAACCGCCGGAGCCTCGGGAAGAGCCCCAGCCAGGCAAGCTAGGGCCAGATTGGCGGGCCGCCCGGTTCGGGGGGCTGGGACTGAAGCCTCCGAACCGGCGATGGCTGGCTCAGGCCGCCAGCACCACCGGTAATCGGATCTCGCCGGTGATGGCCAGAGGCGTTTCACGCCGGAAGCTCTTGAGCTTGTGGTGGCCGGCCGTGAGTTCCTCGCTCAGCACCTGACAGGCCCGCTCCGGCATGGTGTGATCGCCGCAGGTGAACACATCGACGGCGGCATAGCCCGATTCGGGCCAGGTGTGGATCGAGATGTGGGATTCAGCCAGAAGAGCCAACCCCGTCACGCCCTGTGGTTCGAACCGGTGGGTGATCAGGTTCAGGAGTGTGGCGCCAGCACGCTTTGCTGCGTTGGTGATGGCGCTCCTGAGAAATGCTTCGTCATCGAGCTTGGCGGAGTCACAGTCGTAGAGCTCGAGGATGCAGTGTTTCCCCACCATTTCGGGGGCACTGGGAGCGTGGGGCTGGGGGATGTCGCTGCTTTGGGCTCCACTCCATCCCGGGTTGGGGTGGAGGCAGGGCAGGGTCTGGGTCATCGAAGTCGATCGAACAGCTATCTATCCTAGGCACCACCCGATGGGATCGGCATCACCGCCCCGCCACAGACGTTCACCAGCTGGGATCGCGCTGCCCAGCCGGCACCGAACCTCTCCACATGGGTAGCGCTGATCAGGCACTGGTGGCCATCACCCACAGCTTCCAGCAGGAGTTGCTGGCGTTGGGCGTCGAGTTCGGCCAGGACGTCATCGAGCAGCAGCAGGGGCGGTTGCCCCCAGAGCTGTCGCACCAGCTCCAGTTCGGCCAGCTTCAGGGCCAGCACGAGGGTGCGTTGCTGGCCGGCCGACCCGTAGCGCCGTGCCGGTTGTCCGGCCAGCAGCATGCCGATCTCATCGCGATGGGGACCGACAAGGCAGTGACCAAGGCGGATTTCCTCTGCCCTCTGCCCCCGCAGCTGTTCGCTGAGCGCTTCCCGCCAGGGTGCCTCCTCCTCCTGGCCGTCGAGACGGCTGCCGGCCTGATACACGAGCTCCAGTCTCTCCTTGCCGCCGCTGAGGTGCTGTTGCCAGGCGGCGGCAAGGGGCTGCAACCGAGCCAGGGCCCGGCGGCGGCGGCGATGCAGCCGTGTGCCCACCAGGGCCATCTGCTGGTCGAAGGCATCCAGCAGGTCGGGGTGCTGATCCGCTCCCAGGCCCCGTTTGAACAGGTGGGCGCGCTGGCGCAGCAGCCGTCCATAGCGGCGCAGCAACTCGCTGTAGACCGGCTCGAGCTGAAGAACCACCCGATCCAGCCAATGGCGCCTGAGGGCCGGTTCACCCCGTACCAGCTCCAGGTCGAGGGCGCTGAACCCAACCACCCGCAGGGGACCGATCAGGTCGTGCTGGCGCTCAAGCGCTTTGCCATTTCGCCTGGCCAGACGGCCGCCGCGCCGTCTGAGCTCCAGCTCCAGCTGGTCATCGCCGCAGCGGGCCAGGATCCTGGCGGCGGGCTGGCCATGTTCGATCAGATCCTGGTCGTTGGCGGCGCGGTGCGAACGGAGGCTGCCCAGTAGTTCGACGGCCTCCAGAAGGTTGGATTTGCCTTCGCCGTTGGCGCCGATCACCAGCAGCCTCGGGGCCTCCAGGTCGAGCGTCAGATGGGAGTAGTTGCGGAAGTGATGCAGCTCCAGTCGGTTGAGCTGAATGGGACCGGGGCGACGTGCCGCTAAGGTACCCCGATCAGGACAGGCAGCCGCCTGGGCCTGTGCGGTTTCTTGCCGCAACACGGGCATGTAGCTCAGCTGGATAGAGCATCAGATTCCGGTTCTGAGGGTCGGGGGTTCGAATCCCTCCATGCTCGTTTCACCCTTGCTCAAAACCGGTGCTTCCAGGGAGAGCCCCATGGCGCGGATTCCCCCTGGATCCACCAGAAAGCCGTGATGTTGCAGAGCCTGAAGGGCCGCAGGTGGAGCCGCCACGGAAACACTGCAGCCGCTCAGCTCTTTTCTCAGGCGAGCCAGGGCCTTGTGCACCAGCACCGAGAACAGGATGGCCTGCTCCTGATCGGTCGGGGAGGCGGCCAGATCCCAGAGATTGGCATTGAGGGCCTGATCGCTGGTGGCCCGCACGAAACCCACCAGCGTTCCGGATCGATCACGCACACTGAAGTGCCAGGCACTGCGTTCCAGCCCCAGGCGCAGGCGCTCCGGTTTCCGGCCTTGTTCCCCGCAGGACATCAGCAGTTGATTGAGTTCCGCTGGACTGGGCAGATCCTCACTGCTGAGCGTGTATCCCTCGGGGAGCCGCGGAGAGGCGGGTTGACTGCGAAAAGGAATCAATCGCTGTTCAGCCCGTGTTGCGCATGCCGGCAGCGATGCCGTTGATCGTCAGCAGCGCGCCGCGCAGCAGTTCACTGCGGCTGTAGGTGCGTCCATCGCCCCGCTCGCCGCTCGCTTCGCTCATCGGTGGTTGACGGTTCTGATCCCGCAGCCTTCGCAGCAGGGCCACCTGCAGGAAACCCAGCGGAATGATCGTGCGGTTGCGCAGGTCTACCGAGAGCTGCAGTGCCGGGTCGCCATCGAGCAGCCGTTTGTGGCCGGAGATCTGCAGGACGAAATCACGGGTGAGAATGAACTCAGCGGCGATCACCTCGAAGATCTGCTCGAAAGCCTCGCGGTTTTCCGGACGGCCGAGGGCCTGCACATAATGATGGGCCAGATCGAGGTCGACCTTCGAGAGGGTCATCTCCACCTTTGAGATCAGCATTCGGAAGAAAGGCCAGCGCTGGTAGAGCAGCCGCAGCAGCTCAAGCTGGCCTGGGTCCTGCTCCAGTTCCTCCTGCAAAGCGGCCCCGACCCCAAACCAGCTGGGCAGCAGAAAACGGCTCTGGGTCCAGCCGAACACCCAGGGAATCGCCCGCAGGCTGGAGAGATCCTTGGCGCCGCTCTTGCGCCGGGCCGGCCGGCTGGAGATCTGCAGTTTGCTGATCTCCTCGATCGGCGTGACCTGCTGGAAGAAGGCGACCAGATCAGGATTCTCGTGGACGAGCTTGCGGTAATGCCGGCGCGAGCTGGCCCCCAGCCTGGCCATCAGGGCATTCCAGCTGGGCGTGTCATCGAGGCTGGTGCTGACCAGACTGTTCTGGAGCACGGCAGTGGTCATTGTTTCGAGGTTGTAGAGCGCCAGCTCCGGCAGGGAGTATTTCGAGGCCAGCACCTCACCCTGCTCGGTGATCTTGATCCGCCCGTTCATGGTGCCGCTGGGTTGGGCCAGAATCGCCTGGTAGGCGGGACCGCCGCCGCGGCCCACCGATCCACCCCGACCGTGGAAGATGCGCAGGGCCACATCGTGCTGGCTGGCCAGACGCTGCAGGGAGATCTGAGCCTTGTGGATCTCCCAGTTGCTGGAGAGGAAGCCGGAATCCTTGTTGCTGTCTGAGTAGCCCAGCATCACTTCCTGCAGCGGCTTGCCCGTGTCACTGCTGCTGGCCAGCAACCGGCGATAGAAGGGTTCGGCGAACAGCCGATCCATCACGGCCGGAGCCCGTTGCAGGTCTTCGACGGTTTCGAACAGGGGCACCACCAGCAGCTGGGTGCTCACGGCCTGAGGGTCCACCAGACCGGCCTCCTTGGCCAGAAGCATCACCTCCAGCAGATCCGAGACCGTATGGGACATCGAGATCACGTAACTGCTGCAGATCCGGGTGCCGAACTCCCGCTGCAGCCGCTCCAGCATGCGGAACACACCAAACGATTCGGCGGTGGAGGCTGTCCAGGCAGCGGCTGGCGGCAGCAGGGGGCGGCGGGTCTGCAGCTCATCGAGCAGCCAGACGATGCGCTGTTCCTCATCCATCTCGCCGTAGGGAATCGGCAGTTGCAGGTAGCGGCTCAGTTCATCCAGGGCGTCACTGTGTCGGGTGCTTTCCTGGCGGATGTCGAGGGTGGCGAGGCTGAAGCCGAAGATGTGCACCTGGCTGAGCAGCTTGCGCAGTGGCTCACAGCTCAGCCCGGTGTTCTCGAGGCTGTCGCGGAGCAGTTCGAGGTCGGTGCGGAACGCATCGACGGAGTCGTAGTGAAGATCCTCGGCCGGGGAGGAGACCAGCCCGGTGCCGATGGATGACAGCCCGATCGGATTGCTGGGACCGTCGCAGGGGGATTCCCAGCCAGCTTCAGCCAGTTGCTGGTTGCGCTGGTGGGTGAGCTGGAGCCGCTCCAGGGTGTAACTGAGCTTGAGCCGATAGGGTTCGAGCCGGTAGCGGGCGGCCCGCTCCTCGTAGATGTCGGGGAAGCGCAGCCGATCGATTTCCAGCGATTCGAGCAGCGGAGCGCTCACCTGGCTCCATTGCATGGAGATGCTGAGCTGGTCGCGCAGATCTCCGACGGCGCTGATGTAGCGCTCGATCATCATCTGACGCTGATAACAGGCGGTGCGCCAGGTGATGTCGGGTGTGACGGAGGGGTTGCCATCCCGGTCGGCGCCCACCCAGGAGCCGAAGGTGCAGAACGCATCACGGGGTGGTTCGACATCTGGGTAGCTGCCGGCCAGGGCGCTGTGGATGCGCAGGCGCAGCAGGGGCAGGGCGTCAAAGAGCACCTGCTGGAAGTAGTGCAGGGCGTAATCCACCTCGTCGAGCACGGAGGGCTTGAACTGGTGCAGCTCGTCGGTGCGCCACCAGAGGCGAATCTCCTCCTCAAGCTGCAGCCGCAGGTTGCGTTCATCGTGCAGTTCGGCCGGACTGTCCTGCTGCAGCTTCTGGATCAGGGAGGCGACCCGTCGCTGCTTATGCCTGACCGTGTGCCTGACGATTTCGGTGGGGTGGGCCGTGAAGACGAGCCGGATG
Source organism: Synechococcus sp. CS-1326 (assembly GCF_025128115.1). Lineage (NCBI taxonomy): Bacteria > Bacillati > Cyanobacteriota > Cyanophyceae > Synechococcales > Synechococcaceae > Synechococcus > Synechococcus sp. CS-1326. The sequence goes on from NZ_JAHLYV010000026.1 coordinate 78,063, forward strand.
TCCAGCTCCTGCAGCAGCGTTTCGAGCTGGGCGGGGGGGACGTTCAGGCCGCGAAGACGGGTGAACAGCTCCTTGAAGGTGGCTGGATCGGTCTGGCTGGCCAGGGGGGGGGCGAAGGGGTCCGGGCTCGGAGGTGGCAATCCGTCCTTGAGGCTGGCCAGATAACTGTCTTCCTCGATGTGTTGCTCGAGGATGTTCACCAGCTGGAAGTAGAGGGAGAAGGCCCGGGCCGCGGCGATCGCTTCGGCCAGGTCCATGTCCCGGATCAGCTGCACGATCGGGGTGATGCACTCCAACCCATCGGGGCTGCCGTTGGGCTCGCTGAGTTCCTTCAACCTCAGCAAACGCCTGGCTTGATCAGGCGGACACTCACTGAGCAGAACTGTTTTCCAGAGATCCTCCACCAGCTCCAGTCGTTCGCCGAGCAGTCGGGTCACCCTCGGGGCGGGCAGGGTGGGATCCAGGCCTTGGGGATCATCCACGGCGGCTGATTGGGCGGTCAGAGACTGCCGCATGGGAGCCGGCTCAGCGAAGGAAGGGCTCATGATCATCCCAAAGGGTTGAGGGTCGCTGTGTTGCGTGGTGCCGCCTGGCGTTCGCTTTCCGTCATTCCCTGAATCTCAGCGCTGAGAATCGAGGCGATGCTGGCCCCCTGGCTGTGCAGGGCCAACCAGCGCATCGCCTCATTGCCCCGTTCCAGCACCGGGTCCAGCGGAGCGAGCCAGCGGTCGAGGCCCAGCTGCCGGGCCAGGGGCTGCATCGCCGAGAGCTCCGCCTGAATCCAGGCGCGGGCCTGGCGATGTTCGCCCGTGCGCCAGTCGAGCAGGCTGGCATCCAGGCTGCCGCGGGCCGCTGCGAGATCATTGCTGTCGGCCAGTTCAGCCAGCTCGACTGGGCTGAGCCTGCTGGCCTGCAGCGGATCGTGGGCGGCAGGATCCTGGCCCAACTGGTGCAGGCGCAATTCCGCAAAGGCCGTGATGGCCAGCAGCACCAGTGGATCGCTGATCAGGTCGCAGATGCGGATCTCAAGCCGATTCAGGTCGTGGGGGCGGCATTCACCGTTGGGGCGCACCGAGGTCCAGAGATGTCTCACGTTCTGCATCGTGCCGGCCAGCAATTGCTCTTCCATCCAACCGATGTAGTGGGGATGATTCAGAAACAGGGGAACTTTGGCCGGGGTGAGCGGGAACTGGAGCCAGCGCTGCGAATGGGCTCCGGTGGCCTCGCCATCGAGGAAGGGGGAACTGGCGCTGAGGGCAAGCAGCAGTGCGGCTTCGCAGCGGATCAGCCTGCAGGCGGCGAAGAGTGGTTCCATCGCCGTGATCCCCAGGTTGATATGCACGCTGGCGGTGACCACCCGGGTGCCGTAGGAGGCCTCGATGAAGCCGTGATAGGCGTTGGCGGGATCGGACCGCTCGAATCGGCTGCTGTCCCCCAGGCTCAAGGTGCTGCCCGGCAGCAGGGTGAGTTGCCGCTTCTGCAGCCATTGCCGCAACTGACGCCGCGGCTCCTGAAGCATGGTCAGCTGATCGCTGTAGTGGGCATCCGGATGAGTGATGTACTCCAGGTTGCGGTGGTCCGGTTCGGTCACGAAGCCGGGCAGGGTTGCGGCCACCTGCTCGGCGACGCCGACCACGCTGCCATCGGCCCGGCCGGTGAACAGCTCAACCTCGAAGCCCTTCAGAAGCAAGGGACCACTCATGGCGTTTCATCCTCCAGGCAGGCGAGGGCCTTGAGCAACCCCTGGGCCTTGTTGAGGGTCTCCTGATACTCGGTGGCCGGGATGGAATCGGCCACCAGTCCGGCGCCCGCCTGGACCTGCACCCTCCATCCGCCCTCAGGGTGAGGCAGCACCACCATGGTGCGGATCGTGATGGCGGTGTTGAGCGCTCCGCAGAGGTCGACGGCTCCGTACACCCCGGAGTAAGGCCCCCGGGCATCGGGCTCAAGCGCATGGATCAGTTGCATGGCCCTGATTTTCGGCGCGCCACTGACTGTGCCTGCTGGGAAGGAGGCTTTCAACAGGGCCCAGATGTCCTGGCCGGGAGCGAGCAGTCCTTCCACCTGGCTGACGATGTGCATGACGTGGGAATAGCGCTCGATCACCATCAGCTCGGTGACCGCGACGCTGCCGGGTCGGCAGACCCGCCCCAGGTCGTTGCGGCCCAGGTCCACCAGCATCACATGCTCCGCCCGCTCCTTGGGATCGGCGAGCAACTCTTCCTCCAGGCGTTGATCCTCCGCGTCCGTGCCGCCTCGGTGCCGGGTTCCGGCAATCGGTCGCAGCGAGGCCCGGATCCCCTGATCGGCGGGCTCGGCTTTCACCATCACCTCCGGGCTCGAGCCGATCAGAGACCAGCCACCGAAGTTGAAAAAGGCCATGTAGGGGGAGGGGTTCACCATCCGCAGGCTGCGGTAGATCTCGAACGGATCCCGCCGCATCCTGGTTTCGAGCCTTTGACTGATCACCAGCTGGAACACGTCGCCGGCGGCGATGTGTTCCCTGGCCGCCACCACCGCCGTTTCGTAGTCGGCCTGGGTGCGGTTGCCTGTGGTGATCAGATCCCGGCTCGGTTCTGAGGTCCACTCCAGAGGTGCCACCCCGCTGGGGAGCGGACCGCGCATGCGCTGTTCCAGGGCGGCGATGCGGGTTTCGGCCACGGCGTAGGCCTCCTCCGGGCTGGCGCCGTTGCTGAGATCCGCATAGGCCAGGGCGGTGAGCTGGCGTTTCACCTGGTCGAACACCAGCAGGCTGTCGGCCAGCATCCAGCAGCCTTCCGGTGGCCCTTCGGGATCATTGGGATGGACAGGCACCGTGGGTTCGATCCAGCGGATCAGTTCGTAGCCCCAGAAACCGAACAGCTGCCCCAGCGGCGGCAGACCCGGCACCCGTGCCGAACGCAGGCCCTCCAGGCAGCGGGGCAGCAGTTCGAACGGGTTGCCCCGGTGCTCCGTTTCCCGACCATCCCGCCAGCACTGCAGGGCCCGCTCGCCCCGAACCGTGAGGGTCCAGAGCGGCTCAGCGACCACGAGACTCCAGCGCCCCAGCCGCTCTCCCCCCTCGACGGATTCGAGCAACACGCCATGGCGACTGCTGGCCCCCACCTTGAGCCAGGTGGTGAGAGGGGTTTCCAGGTCGGCGGGCCAGCGCTTCCAGACCGGGATGTAGGTGTTGCCGGCAGCCACAAGCTCAGCGAAGCCGGCGTGATCGGGAAAGGGCATCACGGCTGCATCCAGGCAAAAAAAACGGGGCACCTGGCCCCGCCTTTCTAAGGGTTGAAGGGTTGGCCCCTCACAGGGCGCAGGACGCTTCAGGTGTCGAAGCTGTTGCGACCGCTGAATTTGATCGTGGAAGGATTTGGATTTTCACCGATCCGGCGGGGGTTATGGCCGACCATCTGCCGCCCTTCGTTCACTTTCTCCGGGAAGACTCCGTCCTTCGGGTGCAGATACTCGGTGTCGCCGCCGGGGAAGATCCGGTAGATCTTGTAGTCCTCGATACGGGGCTTGAACTTGGTCCGCAACTGGGTTCCGAGTGCCAGGCACTGCTCCTTGCGGGCGAAGTACATGATGTTCTCGCCTTCATTCATTTCAGCAGCGCCACCGGTGGGAAGTTCGAAGGCCTGAGCCTTGCTGCTTGTCCAGGTGATGGCGTACTTCTCCTCGGTTTCAGCGGAATTGAGCAGACCGCCGGTGCTGCCGATGTACTTGGGGAGTTGACCGCTCAGCGCCGTTGCTGTCATGGCTGTTGGGGGAGGTGAGTTGGCGTTCCCCGAAGGGCCGCGGAACCATTTCGGCTGGAAGTTAGCACCGTGATTCCTGGCCTTTTCGTTGCGGCTGCGCACTCGTCACACCCGTCAACAAACCTGGGTTCCGGTTCAGGCGCCTGGCTGGGGGGGAGCACCGGCCAGCGGGAAGAACACCGTGAGCCCCTGGCCGGCCCGCTCAGTCAGGCGACCACCCAGGCTGTGGAAGATCTGCTGGGTGGCCTGATGGCTGAGCTGAAGGCTTCCCGTTAGGGGGTCCCAGCTCAGGACAGGGCCAACGGCAGACGGGGCTGCAGCAGTGGGTGCCGCTGTTCCTTCCGCCGGTGGGTTGACACAGCTGAGCTGCAGTTTCAGGCGCGATCCGGCCGGCTGCAGGCGAACCAGCATGGTGCTCCCGGCCGGCAGGCTGCGGGTGAAGCGGTCGATCAGCCCGCCGAACATGGTTTCCATCAGGCTGGGATCGCTCAGCACGGGTGGCAGGTGGGGCTCGATCTCGTAACGGAGCCCCAGCTCCCTGCGCCCCAGTTGCCGCTCCCAGAGCGGCTGGAGCTGGTACAACAGCGCTGTGAGATCAGTGCGGGCGAGGGTCTGGCGGGGCTGGGGGCGTCGCTGCAGTTCAGCGGCGTGGAAGATCAGGCCGAATCGATCGATCTGCTCACTGCATTCGCCGTCAATCTGCTCCAGCCGTTGTCGCACCCCGGTGGGAAGGTCCAGGCGGCGCAGGAGCAGGCGGATCAGGGTGCGGATCGTGGTCAGTGGGGTGCGCACTTCGTGGGTGAGTGCTTCCAGCAGCCGCAGTTCCCCTCTGGCGTCGGCCGCCTGACCGCCCTCCCGCGGCGCCTGGGTCTGGACGACGGGCTGCAGGGTGATGCTGGGGGCCATCGCCGCCAGCCGCTCCCCCAGCCGGGGCCAGAAGGTCAGGGCCGTGTTCTCTTCACAGCGCAGGGCCCCGAGCTCCTTGAGGGCACTGCGCAACTGGCGGGCTGCCTCTGGGCTGCGGCTGTGCAGCCGTTCGTCCACCAGCCGCAGGGCGTCCGCCAGGGTGGCGGGGTCGAAGCGCAGGATCAGCCGACGCCGCTGGAGCTCCCCCTCCAGGGCCATCGCCACCTGGAACTGGGGTGTGAACAGCAGCAGAAACGGGTCTGTGCCGTCGTCTTCATCGAGAATCAGTCGCTCGAAGCCGGGGGGAGCGGCGTCGGCAGGGCGGGCCTGGCCCGTCAGGCTGCCAGGCAGCAGGGGTGGCCGATCTTCCAGCACGGAACCGACCTCCGGCGGAGTCCACACCCATCCCCTCAGTTGTCGCAACAGCTCGGGTTCGTAGAGGGCCGGCAACGGCGAGGCGATCCAGAGACCCCGCAGGGGTTGGAGCGGCAGCAGGAAATCTTCCTGCAGGGTGGCAAGGGCGGCCCACCACTGGCGCCGGACGCCGTCCTCATCGCCTCGCCCGGCCGGAACCCCCTCCGCCAGCCGCTGCCTCAGCCGATGCAGGCTGGGGCCTCTCACCACCCCCCCTGGCTGGTGCGGCTGTGCCGGTGCACCGAGGCGCAGAGGCCGAGGGCGATGAAGTTGACGAGCATGGAAGAGCGGCCATAGCTCATCCAGGGCAGGGGGATGCCGGTGACCGGACCCAGGCCGATCGTCATGAAGATGTTGACCACCACCTGAAACATCACCATGGCCCCGACCCCGACCACGATCAGGGATTCGAAATCGGAGCGGGCTTTGCCGGCGATCTGCAGCAGCCGCCAGATCAGCGTGACGAAACCGATCACCACCAGCATCGAACCGATGAAGCCGGTTTCCTCCCCAAGGGCGCTGAAAATGAAATCGGTGTGCTGCTCCGGGATGAAACGGAGCTTGGTGAGCTGGCCATGCATCAGGCCCGTTCCCCACAGTTCGCCGGAACCGATGCCGATCTTGCTCTGCAGGAGGTGATAGCCCCCACCCAACGGATCCTTGGAGGGGTCGAGGAACATCACCAGCCTGTCGCGCTGATAACCCTTCAGCCCATGCTGCCAGAGGTAGGGGGTGAGCAGGGAGGCCAGCCCCTGAATCGCCAGAACGATCGCCAGGCCGGTGCGCTTCCAGGGCAGAGAGCGGTAGGCGAGCACTCCCATCAGGGGAATCAGGGCCAGCAGGGCCAGCGGGAAGGTGCCAGCCAGAATCGCCGCGGCGAGCGGTGAGAGCAGCAGGATCACCCAGGCCAACGGCATCCCGGCCCAGAACAGCATCACCAGCAGGATGGCTCCGAAGACCAGGGATGTGCCCAGGTTGGGTTCGATGAACACCAGCAGCCAGGGGATCAGGAACACCCCCGTCGGCCTCAGCAGGTCGACGGGCCGCTCGACCGGGAAACGGGAGAGAACCCCCGCCAGCAGCAGGATCGCACCGAGTTTGGCGAACTCGGATGGCTGCACATGAAAGCCGGCGATGTTGATCCAGCGCTGGGCACCGAGGGCTGAGGTGCCGATGAAGCGCACGCTGATCAGGCTGAGCACAGTGAGGCCATAGAGCGGCAGGAGCAGGCCGTTGAGCCGGCTCAACGGCAGGCGGGCCAGCAGCAGGGCCAGGGCCAGCCCCACCGCCCCGGTGATCCAGTGCTGGTACCAGTCGGCGTAATCGGCCTGACGCTGGGTGCTGGCGATCAGAATCCCGGCCAGAAAGGTCATGGCCAGAGGGATTCCCCACAGCACCAGATCCACCCCGTGCAGCCAGGCGCGCCGGGCCGGGCGCGCCTGGCTGAACACACTGCGCCGCCCGCTCCGTGAGGACATCACGCTCAGGCGTGGCTCAGGCTTGGCAGCAGCAGCGTTTCGGCGAGGGCCATAAATGCCTCGGCGGTGCTGGATTGGGGCTGGGCCACCACCACCGGCAGGCCCCGGTCACCGGCTTCGACCACCTGCAGCTCCAGGGGCAGTTGTGCCAGCAGGGGCACGTTGGCTTCACTGGCGAGTTCGGCGCCGCCACCGGAGCCGAAGATGGCGTAGCGGGAATCAGGGCGATCAGGAGGGATGAACACACTCATGTTTTCGATCACACCCAACACGCTGACGCCCATTTGCAGAAACATCGCCAGGCCCCTTCTTGCGTCCTGAAGCGACACCTTCTGGGGAGTGGTGACGATCACCACTCCGGCCATCGGAACGGCCTGAGCGAGGGTGAGCTGGGCATCGCCGGTGCCGGGCGGCAGATCAACCACGAGCACATCGCGCTCGCCCCACTCCACCTGGTACAGAAACTGGCGGATGATGCCATTCAGCATCGGCCCGCGCCAGACCACCGGCTGGTTCTCCTGGATCAGCAGCCCCATCGACACCATCGCCACACCACAGACTTCGATCGGCGTGAGGATCTGCTGGTCGCCACTGCCGCGCACCTCCGGAGTGCGATCGGCCACCCCCAGCATCGTGGGGACATTCGGCCCGTAGATGTCGGCGTCGAGCAGACCGACCCGCAACCCCAGGCGCGCCATCGCACAGGCCAGGTTCACCGCCACGGTGCTCTTGCCCACGCCACCTTTGCCGCTGCTCACGGCGATCACCCGTTTCACCCCTGGGATGCCCTGCTTGGAAGGCAAAGAGGACCCGCTGGCGGGGCCATGACCATGCCCGTGGCCGGAATCAGGGGCCTCAGGCTGGGAGATTTCGATCTGCACGTCATCGATGCCCTCGAGCTTCAGCAGGGCAGCACGGGCATCGGCGGCGATGCGCTCCCGCTGACTCGTGGCATAGCCGGGCAGGGCCAGGCGGAACACAGCCCGGCTGGCGTGGACCCGCACCTGGCCGATCCAGCCCAGATCGAGAAGGGTTCGACCACTGCCGGCGTCGTGCAGATGGTTCAAGGCCTCAAGCGCCTGATCAGCGGTGGCCATCCCCTCGGCATTCATTCGAATGGCGATCCTAGGCGTGATGCCCGTGACAGAGGCTCTCGAAAGGTTGTGGAGGGGCAGGGTGACCTGGAAAGGTGAGCAGGATTTCCTCGCCCCCCGGGGGTGATGCTGAGTGGCTGACCAACCCGTGAGGCGAAACGCAGTGGCCCAGCAGACAGGAGCGGATCCGGCCGGGCTCGAGACGCCTCCCCCCGATTCCAGGGCCCGGGCGAAGCAGCTGCTGATGGGGCTTCAGGACAGCATCTGTGCTGGCCTCGAGGCCCTCGACGGAGAAGGCAGCTTCCAGGAGGAGAGCTGGGAGCGGCCGGAGGGGGGCGGTGGACGCTCCCGGGTGATGACGGCTGGGCGCGTCTTCGAGCAGGGCGGCGTCAATTTCTCTGAAGTGAAGGGGGAGCGTCTTCCCCCATCGATCCTCAGTCAGCGGCCCGACGCCGAAGGCCACCCCTGGTTCGCCACCGGAACCTCGATGGTGCTGCACCCGCGCAACCCCTATGTGCCGACGGTGCATCTCAACTACCGCTACTTCGAGGCCGGGCCTGTCTGGTGGTTCGGGGGCGGTGCCGACCTCACGCCGTTCTATCCCTTTCTCAGCGATGCGATTCACTTCCACCGCACCTTGAAAGCTGCCTGCGACAGCGTCAACCCGGCCTTTTACCCGGTTTACAAGGCCTGGTGCGACGAGTACTTCTACCTGAAGCACCGCGGTGAAACCCGTGGCATCGGCGGCATCTTCTACGACTACCAGGATCCGGCCGGTGCTCTCTACAAGGGCCAGGACCCTGAGGGTCCCGCCGCGGAGCGGGCCGCCGCCGCTGGTGTGCAACAGCAGAGCTGGGAGCAGTTGTTCTCCCTGGCCCAGGCCTGCGGTCACGGCTTTCTGCCGAGCTATGGGCCGATCGTCGCGAAGCGCCAGGACACTCCCTACGGCGAGCCTGAGCGCCAGTTCCAGCTCTATCGCCGCGGTCGCTATGTGGAGTTCAATCTGGTTTTCGACCGTGGCACGATCTTCGGGTTGCAGACCAATGGCCGCACCGAGTCGATTCTGATGTCGCTGCCTCCCCTGGTGCGCTGGGAGTACGGCTACCAGCCGGAGCCGGGCAGTCGCGAGGCCCTGCTCACCGATCTGTTCACCCGTCCCCAGAACTGGCTGGGTGATGACGCGCTCAGGGAACGTTGCCAGCCCCATCAGGCCGTGGACTGAGGCCCGCCGCAAAGGCGTCCACAACCCGCGTGGCGATCGCGTTGAGGGTCACTTCGCGGCTGGTCGGATCGCGCAGGGCCGCCTCCAGGCTGCCCTCCAGTTTGCCGATCTCCAGGATCGCGATCCCCCGCCGCGGTGCCCCGAGCCCCTCCCTGAAGTTGGCGGGATAGGCCCCGAAGGCAGCGGCAAGGCTTTCATCCAGGCGACTGAACGGTCGATGCAGCGGGGGGATCAGGCCCGAGCCGAAGCCATCGGGGCCGTAGGCGTCGAAGTGGATCTCAAGGGCGTAGCCGCCACCCTGGGCGAAGGCCTTGCCGACACTCCAGTTCGTGCGCGGATCGTCGCCGTCGGCGATGGTGCGCTGCGGAGGCACATAGAGGCTGACGTTCAGGCCTCGTTGCTGAGCCAGGCTCACCACCCGTTGGGCGGTGAGCAGGTTCCAGTGGAGTTCGTCGCGGATCAGCGGATCCATCGGCGCCGCCCCGAAGCGGGCGACGGCTTCGCCGGGGGTGCCCGCACCCGCCATCGCCTGGGAGTCGGCGTGGCCGGCCATCACCAGGATCGCTGTGTTTTCGGGGAGGACGGCGCGGCCGATCCAGTCTTTGTTGAGCGCTGCCCGCGGTCCGGTGAGTGGGTCGATCGCTGGAATCGCCGGAGCCCGCACCGCCGTGGCGAGGATGAGGCTGAGCAGGGCCAGCAACGCCAGTTGGAAGCCAGGAGAGGGGCGCACGGCAGGGATCAGATCGGTGAGCTGAGCAGGGAGCCATCACTGGAGAGCTGGAGGCTGGGAGCCATCTCCAGTTCCAGGGCGATCAACTCATCCCGGTGGGCCCGCAACTGCAGCCTGCTGTCTGGAGCCCCGTCCTCGCTGATCAGGCGGAGCTCCACCTGCTCCAGGCGAGCGGCCCGTCGCCGGTAGATCCATCCGGCCACGGGGCCCAGCAGGGTCAGGGACAGGGGCCACCAGGTCTGGCCGCCGATCAGCTGCCTGAGCACCAGGCCTAGGCAGGCACCTCCCACTCCACCGAGCAGTGACAACAGCAGGGCAAGCGGCAGGCTGGAGGCCACCTGGCCCCGAAACCGCAGCAGCCTCCGTTCAGGATCACCCGCTTCAGCCTGCCAGCCCCGTTCCAGAAGCCATTGGTTGAGACCCTCCAGCACGTCGAGGGCGGGCCTGGGGGAATGCACCTCCACAACGGTCGTTCGGTCCTTGCTGGCTGCCCGCAGGAAAAACACCAGCCCCACGGTCATCAGCAGGGTGAGCAGCAAGGTGGAGCCCAGGGCAACGGGCATGACGGTCGGCCGCAGATGGTTTCATCCTGGCCCAGGCGGCGCCGGAGGCGACGATGGCAGCCGTTGCCGTTTTGTGCGATGGCCTCCGCTTCCCCAACCGCCCCTGCCCGCTTTGCGGTCTTCGACACCGATCTCGATTCCGAGTGGCTGGCCCTGCTCTCAACGGCTCCCGCCCTGGCGGTCGATACCGAGGCGATGGGGCTGGTCCATGGCCGCGATCGTCTCTGCCTGGTCCAGATCGCCGACGCTCGCGACAACGTCTGCTGCATCCGCATCGCCCGCGGCCAGCAGGCGGCTCCGCGGCTCCAGCAACTGATGGAGAGCACCACGGTCGAGAAGGTGTTCCATTTCGCCCGCTTCGATGTGGCGGCCCTGGGGGAAGGGCTCGGAATCGCCGTGGCGCCGTTGTTCTGCACCAAGGTGGCCAGCCGCCTGGCCCGCACCTACAGCTCCCGGCATGGCCTCAAGGAGGTGGTGCAGGAGTTGGTGGGGGTGGAACTCGACAAACAGGCCCAGAGCAGTGACTGGGGCCGGGTGGAGGAGCTGGGGGAAGCGCAGCTGGCCTATGCCGCCAATGATGTGCGCTTTCTGCTGCCGGCCTACGAGCGCCTGACCGCAATTCTGGAGCGGGAGGAACGCCTGGAGCTGGCCCGGCGTTGTTTCGCCTGCATCCCGGTGTTCTCGGAACTGGATCGGCGCCGATTCGGTTCGGTCTTCGAGCACTGAGGGGCGTGCGCCAGGGCATGGCGCCGCTGCGCCTCAGTCTTCGTCGAGATAGTTCGCCTCATCGGTTTCGGCAATCAGCAGCGAATCCAGTAAGCGGGTCTGGGCCTGGGTTGAGCCCCGCGCCTGTTCGATCATCCGCTCGGCGATCGCCACCCGCCCGCCGGCATCCCGGATCTCTTCACGGGCGGCCTGCTGATCGACCCGGCGCCTTGCCGAGGCGATGCTGATCCCAAGCAGGCTGGCCAGATTGCCGGTAACGGTGGCGTAGGCCCGATCGATGGGGGCGGGCATTGGCGGGTCACGGGCAGGTCTGAAGGGTCATCATCCCTGCTGCCGGTCCAGCAGTTTCCTCTCCACCAGGCCGGCCAGCCGCTCGCTGCCCCCTGCCTTGCCCATGCGCCGCTGGCCGATCCGCCCGAGGGCGCGACGTTCGGAGGGGGATGCCAGCAACCGGGCAAGCTGCTCGGCCAGGGCTTGCGAGGTGGGGCAGACCCGCACGGCTCCACCCAGCAGGCGGCTCTGGCGCCGGGCGAATGCCTTCTGGAACTGGGGCCCCGGCCCCGGCAGGGACAGGGCCGGAATGCCCAGGCCCACCAGTTGTTCGGTGGCGGTGCCGGCCGTGGCCAGTCCAACCTCCCCCCAGGGCGCCCAGCGCTGGAAGCATCCCTCCCCGATCAGCAGCATCTGCTCCCCCCGTTGCCAGGCCGCGCTGGCCCCGCATCCTTCAGGCGGGGCGGTGGGGACGAACCGCTCCAGCCGCAGGACCGCTGCCAGTTCCCCGGCTGTTGGTCGAGCCCCGGTGGGGCAGAGCACCACGATGGGCCCCTGGTGGCGAAGCAGGGCAAGGGCCTGGAGAAGGTGTTGAACGTTGCGAAGCGCTTCGGGCAGGCGACTGCCGCCCAGCAGCACCACTCGGCGCTGGCGGGCCAGCGCCGACGGCACGGGCAGCGGCGTGAACCCATCCATCATCGGGTTTCCAGGTGCCAGGGCCTGCACACCTCGACGGAGCAATCCCCGTGCCGTCAAGCCATCCCGCATGGCCACCAGCCGGCAGCGGGCGGTGCGCATCAACGCCCACTCCCATGGGTCCCATTCGCTGCCCTTGCAGCGGTGATAGCGATCATCCGGCCAGTGCCTGCCTGGGCCGCTTCGCCAGGTGTAGTCGCTTTTCGGAGTGCCGATGAAGCCATAGGAAGAGCCGCCACTCCAGGCCAGCAGCAGGGGCAGCAGATCGCCGATCGCCAGGATCGGATCGCCCCGGCGGCCCCAGCGGCGCACGATCCGGAACTGGCGCCAACTGTTCAGGGGCAGCCCTGCCCGGAGGTCGGCGAGCAATCCCCTGAGGCTCTGGTTGCTGAATCCTCCGCTGGGCAGTGGGCGCCTGGGACCGACCAGGGCCAGTTCACCGGCGGCTTCCGCAGCGGCAAAGCCGAGCCCCTGGCCCACCAGGGGCAGAACCACCAGCTCCAGGTCCGGTCGGCGTTGGCGCAGGGCCCGGATCACCCGCAGGGCGATCAGATCCTCCCCGTGGCCGTTGCTCAGGACCAGCAGACGGGAGTGCATGCCATGGCTGATACGATCCGGTTCAGGGAGTTTGCTCCCGGCGCGGCGGCATGGCCAAGTGGTAAGGCAGAGGATTGCAAATCCTTTATCCCCAGTTCGAATCTGGGTGCCGCCTCTCTTCTAAATCCTTCCACTGGAAGCGGTTTGCTGATTTCAGGGTCCTTCTGGGGTTTCCCGCTTTAGGCACAAAAAAGCCTGAATAGGGCCCATTAGCGGACGGTTTAGGCACAAACCTAGTCACAACTTTTGACGGGGGTTTTGGGGCCACGATCAGCCCATGGCGTCAGACCCCTACCTGAGTCGGATCAACAAGGCCCCCCATCAGCTTGGGTTGCGGGTGGCTATTGAGCTCACCCCCAACGGTCAGCGGCTACGGCTTCGTGCCACGGTGCCTCCAGCAGAGGGGCCCTGGCGTCAGCGACGGATCAGTACCCGTCTGGCTTACCCGCAAGACATAGAAGCTGCCCGAGAGCTGCCCGAGAGCTGGCCGAACAGCTGGGCAACGATCTGATCGCCGCCAAGACTGGGCTGCCGTTCCCGTTCGATCGCTGGACAGAATCAGATCGCGCTCTCCTCGCAGGTGAAACCATCACCGGTCGCGAGGCTTTTGCCAGAACCGAGAAATGGTGGCGTAGCAGGCGCAAGCGACCAGGCGGAGACGACGGCTGGCGGGTGGATTACGCCATTCCACTACGGCACCTTCAGGAGGTGGATGTGGTCACAGAAGACACGCTCAGATCCGTGGTGATGATCACCAAGCAAGGCACCCGCACCCGCCAGCGAGCGGCTAACGCCGCAGCAGCCGGTGTCCTACCTGCGCCAGTGCATCAGCGGGGCCCTGCTCCATCACCTCCGCGACAAGGCGCTGCTGGTGAGAAGGCCCAAGTCAGCCCGCTGCGAGACCCCCTGGAGCCATGCCAGCCTCGATGCCGTGACCCCCTCGGGCAGCACAGCGCTGGAGCAGCTGGCCGCTCCGGAACCAGACGACCAGTTCCCAGGTTTTGATCCGGCCCTGCTGGCCCTGGTGGAGCAGCTGCCAGCAGCCCAGGCGGCCTGCCTCAGGCTCACCATCCTGGAGGGCTTGTCCCTGCGGCAGGCAGCCCTGCAGCTGGGCATCAGCGCCATGACCGTCAGCAGGGCACAGAAGAAGGCCTTGGCCACCCTGCGGGAGCAGGTGACGGCCTGAGGGCCTGCTACTCATTAACTGAAGGGTCTGTGCGCAGGGCTCAGAGGCACTAAGTCAACACCAATTCAGCATAAAATGCATCAGATACAAGAGGCACATTGATCCCAACACGTTATGGTTTAACTACAGCAACTTCCGTGCGCCGAGCAGCTTTTCACCATTAAAATTGCGTTATCAGTACGCAACCAAAACCACCACCAGGTCCCAAGCCTGATTGGAGCTGGTCGGCCGCTGGCAATCAGCTTGCTCTGACGCGGGCCCAGAGCAAGCAGGATCCGTTCTGGACTCTGATGCGGATCCTGTGTCGCCAGGCACAGCCTGGGTTATATGGCGCCCTTGAGGCCTGGCAGGGTCCCGGGGTTGTATCCAGGGCTCAGGTCGGTGCGAGTGGTTCAGACGCTCCGCCAGCCATCGCTGCAGGATTCCGGCGCCGCCCCTGGGTGCTGAGCATTGCAGGCAGCAGAAGCAATCTCTGCTAGTACATGTGTACGGATCTCATTGAACGATGGACTGCCGCCTGCCAGCCCTTTCTCGCTCCTCGGGCAACCAGCAGGAGGACATCGAGACCTGGCCCTATCTCGATCAGGACGTGCTGGTGGCCAGCCGCAGCCGCCAGGTCTGCATGACCTGCCACTGGTTTCGCCACCACGCCGGGGTGAACTGCATCCCCCTGCTCACCTGCCTGCTGCACCATGGCCTGCTGGCCCAGGGCGAACACCTCACGCATCGCTGTCAAGGTTGGACCAACGACATGACCCGCCAGCGGGGCTGGTGCCCGGAGGGGGTATGAGGGCTGGGGCCAGCAGGCAGCCACCCCTCTCCCCAAAGGAGGGCTGGCTTAGGGATGGCCGGCAGGTGCTGCGCTTCCGCCCGACCAGCTACGACCGCTGGAACCAGAGGCTTGAGATCATCAGTGGAGATTTACTCCCCGGCGAACCGGTGCCGCTGCTCAAGAACCGCCGTGAGCTCAGCCGGGATGAGGCCCTCAAGCTGTGGGCATGCATGCGCCAGGAGGGCTGGAGCCTCTGCGAGCCCCAGTGGTGATGGGGTCTGGCCCAGGAGTGAGGTTTGCCGTACTGACACCACGGCCAAACGGATCTATCAATGAATCAGAGGCCTCGACCAGGGCGGTTCAAACCAGTTCCCTGCAACCGGCCCAAGGGCGCCCGACACGGGGCGCCCTTTTCATTGGGCATGTTCAGCAGCGCTTCGATGCTGGTCGCCTTCTTGTCGTCGAGGCGTTGTCTGGCTTCCTCGGCAGGGTCATGCCGGCACAGGTCGCCAGACCTAGCGTTTGAGCCATGCCGCCGGGTGGGCCATGGCCGTGGTGAACCGCTGCGCGGTGGGGATCTACCCCGCCCAAAAGTTGCTCGACTGGGCCCTGGCGCTTGAGCTTGATATCGACGCTGGTGGAGCCCGGGAGCCCTGCCTCTATCTGATCCCCGACTACGACACGGAAGAGGAGGCCGAGGAGATCCTCGAGGAGGTGTACGAGACGATCTTTGAGGCGGAGCTGGATTTCTGGCACCGTGACACCGGCACCTGGCCTGCGGAGCGCACCTACCCGGTGTTCAGGAAGTGGTTCGAGGTGCGTTTCTACCCCCTGATCCAGGACCTGGTCGGAGAGGAAATCACCACCACAGAGGTGGATGAAGAGTTCATCGGCGAGCTGCGCACGGCGCTGGAGGGGCAGGAGCCGCGCCCCTGAGCGCGGCCAGAAGGGAAAAGGACATCGGCCCTCAGACTGGGGTGATGCCCCTGAGCTTGCGCCCACTTGCCGCTCTGTTGCTGGCGGTGGCGATCACCCCGGCGGCACTATCCCAGTCGTCTGCGTTGGCCGGTACCGAGGTTCGCGCCACGGTGCTCTCGATCGGTGACGGCGACACCATCCGCGTGCAGCAGGGCCAGCAGCGGATCACGGTGCGGCTGGCCTGCATTGATGCCCCCGAGATGGCCCAGGCCCCCCATGGCGCCCAGGCCCGCAGGTACCTGCAGAGCCGGCTGCGGCTGGGCTCCAGCGTGACCCTCAGGCCCCAGACAGTGGATCGTTACGGCCGCACCGTGGCCGAGGTGATCAGTGGCGTGAACATCAATCTCGCGCTGGTGGAAGACGGCTTGGCCTTTGTTGACCGGAGTACCTGGGCAAGTGCGACGCCAGGGCGTACCTGGAGGCGGAGTTCTGGGGTTTCCGCAGCCGCTATGGCATGTGCTGGGTGCCGGGGGGCCTCACCCGACCCTGGAACTTTCGGCGGGGCGACGGGCCGCCGAGTCCGCCAGGCGGTGGAGAGTCAATACACATAGCCCGCCACGAACAGGCTTTCGTCGTTGGACGGTTGCGAGCCTGGACGGTAGGCGCCCAGGCTCGCCTCCGTATTGGCCCGGGCCCTCGCCAGCAGCGCCATCTGGCCGGCGACCACATCGCGACCGGCCCATTTCTGCAAGCAGGAGTGCTGCAGGGCACGCCCGTAGGAGAAGCCCAGGTTCCAAGGTGCACGGCGGCCCGCCCGGTTGATCGCATCGAGATAAACGCTGGCCTCCTCTTCGCCAAGACCACCGGAGAGGAAGAGAATTCCCGGCATGCTGGCCGGCACGGTGCGGCTGAGGATGCGCACGGTGACTTCGCCCACCTGGTGCGGCGTCTGCTCACCGCCATGGGAAGCGCCGGCGGTGGTCATTGACGGTTTCAACAGGCTGCCCTCCAGCAGGACCCCATTCTCGGCCAATGCTGCGTACACCTGCCGCAGCACCCGCTCCTGAACGGCTGCAGTGGTCTCGATCGGGTGGTCGCCATCCATCAGGATCTCGGGCTCCACAATCGGCACCAACCCCTCCTCCTGCACGGTGCGGGCATAGCGGGCAAGGCCCCAAGCGTTCTCTTGAATCGCCAGATCCGATGGCGCCCCCGCCGAAGTGATCCGCAGCACAGCCCGCCACTTGGCGAAGCGCGCCCCCCGGGCGTAGTAACGGGCGGCGCGCTCCTGCAGGCCTTGCAGCCCCGTGCACCAGGTTTCGCCGCTCAGGGCACCCGCCAGAGGCTGCACGCCCTGATCCACCTTGATGCCGGGGATGATCCCCTGGCGGCGGAAAAGCTCCAGGATCGGCGTGCCATCGCTGGCGTCCTGGAAGAGGGTTTCCTCGTAGAGGATCACGCCGCTGATGTACTCGCCCAGCCCGCTGGTTGTGCCCAGCAGAGAGCGGTAGGCGCGGCGATGGTTCTCGGTGTTCTCAAGGGCGATCGCCTCGAAGCGCTTGCCGATCGTGCTGGTGGATTCATCGGCCGCCAGCAATCCCTTGCCCGGGGAAGCGATGGTGCTGGCGGTGGCGATGAGCTCCTGGCGGAAGGCCTCGATTGCCATGGCGACCAGATTTGCAAGGCGTTGCCCAAACCCTAGCTGTGTAGTCCAACCAAGTTGTTCAGCTCACGAGGGGGTGTGAGGTCGCCAGGGTCGGAGTGTCACCGCCGTCCCAAGACCTCACACGCCATGCGTATCCACCCACTGGCCCGACTGACGCCGATCAGCCGGGAACACCTAACCCGCCGCTGTCAGGGTTGGACTGAAGGCATGACGCGCCAGCGGGGCTGGTGCCCGGAGGTGACATGAGCAGCCGGAGAACGGTGGTGGGCGTGATGGGTGCCGGAGAGGGCGCCTCGGCTGAGGCTGTGGCGCTGGCCGAGGAGCTGGGGCAGCGCATCAGCGCCAGTGGCTGGGTGCTGCTCACCGGTGGCCGCCCGGCGGGGGTGATGGCGGCGGCCAGCCGCGGCGCGGCTCTGGTGGAGGGGCACCTGGTGGTGGGAGTGTTGCCCGATGAAGGGAAGGGTAAAGAGAGGCAAAGCACCGCGGACCTAGATCTGGCCCTGTTCACGGGAATGGGCAAGGCCCGCAACGTGATCAATGTGCTCAGCGCCGATGTGGTGGTGATCTGCGGGGGCGGCGGCCCCGGCACAGCATCAGAAGCCGCCCATGCGCTCAATGCGGGCAGGCCGTTGATCCTGCTGGCGGTGCCGCCGCTGTGGATGGATTTCTTCTGTTCGCTCGCCGCCGGGGTGGTGATCGCGAGCGACGTGCAGGAGTGCTGCCGATTGATCGAGGCCCGACTCACAGAGGCATGAGCCGGCCATCACCTCGTGTCCCCCTGACACCAAAGGAGGGCTGGCTGAGCGACGGCCGCCAGGTGCTGCGCTTTCGCCCGACCCGCTGGGAGCGCACCTACCAACGGCTGGAGATCACCACCGGCGAGTTGCTCCCCGATCAGGAGATTCCGTTGCTGAAATCACGCCGGGAGCTCAGTCGGGCTGAGGCCCTGAAGCTCTGGGAGGAGAAACGCCGGCTGGGCTGGGCGCCCTGCAGCCCCCAATGGTGATCGCCACCACAGTCCCAACAGAACCAACCCCAACGGTCAAAGCTCAGAACCGATGGCCCCCTGCTTCCCAATAAGCACTTCGATTCGATCAAGGAGGCCTGGAGTTTTGCCACCCGCTGGACTGATCAATCAGTTATGAAGTTTGGGGCCCGGAGGCTGTTTTATTGAGGCGTCACCGGGCCGAGACGCGGCGCCAGGGAGGGATCTGCGAGGGGCGGTAGGGGTGCGTTTGACGCAGGTTGATCTGAGTTCTGGGTGTACGCCACGGTGTAGAGCTGGGGCTCGGCCTTCAAGACCAGTCCTTTGAGCCGCTCAAGATGCTGCGCAAAGGCAGGGCTGGACCGCATGGCCAGATAGGCCTCGACGGAGCTGAAGTGGGCGTAGTTGACGGCGCGGGTGCGATCGAGGCTGAGGTGCAGGTTGGCGCTGAGGCTGCCCGGGAAGACGCCTTGCAGGCGCTTGTATTCGCCCACCTGGGTGGCCACGAAGGCCTCGGCCTGATCCGGATCCAGATGAAACACGTTGATCAGCACAATCCCATCGCCGACTCGGATCGCGTTGACGGGAAAGCCGTTGTCAGAGCTGGCGGGGGATTCATTCATGGGTGGTGCGCAAGGGGAAAGCTCAGAGGATGCCGCCATTCACCTGAAGCGTCTGTCCGTTCACCCAGCGGGCTTCATCGGAGGCGAGGAAAGCCACCACATCCGCCAGATCGGCGGGTTGGCCGAGGCGACCCAAGGGAGTGGCAGCAATCAGATGGGCCAGGGCATCGGCTGGCATCACTAGGCCATCGGTGTCGGTGACTCCGGGGCCGATCTGATTGACGGTGATGCCGCGGGGGCCGAGCTCCTTGGAGAGGGCCATGCCGAACTGCTCCACCGCCGCCTTGCTGGCGGCATAGACGCCTGCGGCGGGGAGGGCCTAGCGAGTGGCACCGCTGGCCAGATTGATGATCCGGCCACCGTCAGCCACGTGGCGGGCCGCCTCCTGGAGGGCAAAGAAGGTGCCGCGGGCATTGGTGCCCATCACCCGGTCGTAGTCCTCTTCCTCGATCTCCGTCGTGGGTTTGAAAACGGACACCCCGACGTTGTTGACGACGATGTCCAGACGACCGAATTGCTCAAGCACGGTGGCGAAAAGGGCCCGGGTCTGGCTCACTTGGCTGAGGTCAGATTGGAGTGCCAGGGCCCGCACCCCGCAGGCTTGAATCGCAGCTGCCACGGCCTCTGCCTTCTCACGATTGCCGGCGTAGGTGAGCACCACATCGGCTCCATCACGTCCCAGTCGTTCAGCGATGGCCCGGCCGATGCCACGGGATCCGCCCGTGACCAGGGCCACCTTGCCTTGCAATCGCGTCATGGACGGGGTGGTCGCTCAGGGGCGGGGGGAATGGATGGGCAACATATGGCGATCCGCCTTGGAAAGGAAGGACTTACCGTCAGGTGCGTTCCAGGGCACGAATTCGGCAGCTCGAATGAACGCCATCCAACCCAGGGGCGCCGATCCCATCAAGGCAAGCCTCTCCGTTCGAGCTGCCCTCAAGGTGCTGGCGGGCAAGTGGACGCTGCCGATCCTCTGGCTGCTGGGACAGGGTCCGCAGCGTTATGGCGACCTGCGCCGTGGGATCCCTGAGATCAGCGACAAGATGTTGACCCAGCACCTGCGCGACCTGGTCCGCGATGGGCTTGTGGAGCGGGAGGAGTTTCCGACCAGGCCGCCGCAGGTGAGCTACTGCTTCAGTACCTACGGCCGCAGCCTGATTCCCGTGCTCCAGATGCTCTGTGCCTGGGGCCAGGTGCATGTGGAGCGCTAAGGCCGCTTCGCATCTGCCCCGCGACTGGGGCTGAGGAGCTGAATCAGTGGTTTGATCGAGAAGCTGCTCAGGCTTCCCGCCGGCTAGAACGTCTGTTGACTTTGGAGCACCAGGGTGAATTTCGAGCGCCTCCAAAGCTTCTTCACGTCTCCATTGTTTCCACTGGGACGTCAGAGTTTTTCACTGTTGTGGGTCTTTCAGGTTCTGCTGCTTCTGGTGGCTGTGAGCCTGGCGGCGCGGCTGTTGAAGCGTCTGCTGGCAGGTCGTGTTCTGCTCTGGTTCTCCCTGCCTGAGGGGCGGCGAGAGGCGGTCGGCACCCTCGTGTCCCTGGGACTTGCCGCCCTGGGCTATGTGGTGGTAGCCCAGGGTATGGGGCTCGACTTCGGCGCGCTCGCTGTGCTGTTTGGAGCCCTGGGTGTGGGGGTGGGCTTTGGGCTGCAGGAGCTCACCCGCAACCTCAGCAGCGGCCTCACTCTGCTGATGGAGGGGAAGCTGAAAGTGGGGGATCTGATCGAGTTCGGCAACACCACCGGTTACATCCGCGAGATCTCGATCCGCTCCACTGTGATCCGCACCTTCCAGGGGGCCGAGATCGTGGTTCCCAACTCGGCCATCACCAATGCGCCGGTGAAGAATCTCAGCTACCTGAGCCCGGACGGCCGGGTGGATGTGGAGGTGACCGTGGCCCACGGAAGCGACGCTCTGGCCGTGACCGAAGTGCTTCTGGAAGCGGCGCTTGCCGAGCCCTCGGTGCTGGCCGATCCGCCGCCGAAGGTTCTGCTCCACGGACTCCAGGGCCAGGGGCTGGTCTTCGAGCTCTGGGCCTGGACCTCGGCGATCCATGCCAGCCTCAGCCTCCGCAGTTCCCTCAACTACGCGATCGAGCAGGGGCTCCGCGAGCGCAAGATCGAACTGGCCGGAGCCCGTCAGCAGGTCCAGCTGCTGAGCTCCAGACACGGGGCTGCCAAGGACGCAGAGGCGCAAGAACGGCGCCCGCTCCGCACCTCCCTGCCGGACCTTCCCTGGGTTCGGAGCATGGATGAGCGTCACCTGCGGGAGCTGGTGGGAAGCGGCGCCCGCCGCTTCCTCCCCACCGGCACGGTCTTGGTCCGTCAAGGGGAGGAGTGTCGGTTCTTTCACATTGTGCTGAGCGGCGCCATGGACGCCATCCACGAAACCGAGCTTGTCAGCAGCAAACTGCTCACCTTCGGCGCTGGCGAGTTCTTCGGCGAACTGCCGCTGCTGCTCCAGGTTCCTATCCCAACAACAATGGTGGCGGCACAGGACACGACGCTGTTCGTGGTTCCCAGCGGAAGCTTCCGCGCACTGCTGGCCTCGAGACCCGAATTCGCCGACACAGTGGCCCGGGAGGTGGCCCGGCGCAGCGACGTTCTGCGCAGCTACGAAGATTGCCTGCGCAAGCGGGGTCTGCTCGAAGACGCTGATATAGGTAATCCCCTGAAGTGGTTCCGTGAGCGGCTGCGGCGGGTGCTGGCGGGACGGCCACCCGGGGCAACGATCGAGGTAGAGGAGTAGGTCACCTTCTTATGATGGGCAATGTCTGCAGTCCGCCCCGGGCGGCAGACCCAAAAGTTGGGCCAATCACTTCACTTTGCTTGGCAAGTTGTTAACCAGCTGGCCAGCAACCCCGCAGTTGCGTTGAGTTGCCGCAGCTCCTTGATCTGCCCATCGTCCGCGATCACCGATGCCTGCCCGTGGCGTGACAGTTGCCGGGAGCGAAGCGACCACGCATCTGGCATGACGCGGGTGGGCATCGGTGAATCGATTTGTTCGGTTTATTACCATTGCAGTTCAATAGGTCCGCCAAACTTTCGCATCTCTGCGAAAAATTTACCACTCGGCCCTCCTGTGGGTAGTGTAGCGAGATAAAGAGCGGTCTCCGCACCTTCATCGGCAGTAAATGGGGCATCAGGGCCGCCCATATCTGTTTTAAGCCAACCTGGTGAGTAGGCATTCACCAAGATATCTGTCCCCGCTAATTCTTTGGCAGCAAGCGTAATGACTCCATTCAGTGCCAACTTGGAGATGCGGTAGGAAACCGCCAATGGGTAGTAATCCGATGCCATGCCTCGGAGTGAAGCCATCTCTGTGGAAACGTTGACGATTCGTCCATAGTTGGTGCTCTTCATAAGCGGTAACGCCGCTTGTATCATTCTTAGAACAGCCGTGGCATTGGTACTGAATGTTGCACTGAAAACAGATGCCTTGACCGTGGAGATGCTCGACTCACTCGGATCGTAAGTTGGATTGACGCCTGCATTGTTAATCAGGACATCCAACCTTCCGTATTTCTGACCTATTTCGGATATTGCTGATTCTACGCCTCTGTCAGAATCAACATCGAGGCTGACTGCCTCGACATGAATTCCTGACTTATCTAATTCGTCTTTGGTTGTTTCTACCTTGGAGTAGTCACGTCCAGAGATAAAGACGGTCATTTCTTTCTCCGTGGCCAATCGTCTCGCGATAGCAAGACCAAGACCTTTGTAGCTTCCTGTTACGAGTGCGACTTTCATAATTGGTTTTGGATCTGGTTTGGTTTGTATTTTCTGCCGAACGTTGAAGTTGCGCGGCGGCAGACAAGATTAAATTCCAACCGAAGACTTTGATTTCGTCCGCACCAACTCAGTGTTGGGCTGCTGAAGTGACTGAGCAAAAGTTAAACCACTCCGATCTACTTACCCATATGCCGATCTCGTGTGACGAGCTGGAAATGCGAACGATTTACGAACTTGAGTTAGCTTAGGTTGGGAAGCATTTCGCAAATTTAAGGAGTAGGCGAATATCGCCATTGACACGGATTCTGCGAGTCAGAATTGCTAGGACAACGTTACGCTCTTTTCGTAAAACTGCGATCCAGGTCTTACTGCCAGCTTTAACGACCAAATCAGGGTCACCCACCAGTCCATCGTGCACTACACAAGCTTGATTAGCAATGGTGACCGTAAACTGGGAAAATTCTTGCCCGGTTAACAGGAAGTGATACGTTGCGTTGAAACCTTTGGCTTGATTCGGTTGAAGAACGAGGGGCAATCCATACTTAAAACCGGTAATGGAGATGGGTGTGAGGCTATTACGGACGTGTTTAATCTGCTTGTGGGGAAAACGTTTAGCGGCATGGATCTCAGCATCTGAACCAGGAATGACATACACAGTCTCAACTTTATCTTGAAGAGGTTTGACTATCTCTTGAAAAAATTCTTTACGATTATGTAAAAAAGGAGGCATCACATCCTCCCCTGCCGGACAGGCAGCAAGGCAATAAGCCGCTTTGTAGTTGGCACCAAAGGATAAACTTTGCCACATTGCTGCCGAGTCAGCTTCACCGACTTTGCGCTCGTAATCTTTAGCCGACTTACTTTCAGCAACAGTCTTAGCCCAATCGGTAAAACCGCCTAAAAATTCGCGATAGTTGTGGGTATAGCACGCCGAGAAATTGAAGCTGCCATCCGCGATCGCTCCCACCGGACAGGCAGCAACACAGAGTTTACAATCCACACAGGGGTTGTACTCAATCGGCTGATCGTACTCTGACACTTCCGCATCCATTAGCACCGTGCCCAACAGAATGAAGTTACCAAATTTGGGATGGATCACATTGCGATGAATGCCCATGTGTCCCAATCCGGCAGCAACGGCGATAGGTTTGTGAGAAACAACCCATACATTTTTACTGACATCGAGATAGTCCTGCGCCTCCATGGGAAAGCCCATCGCTGGATTTATGGCTCGGATCCCCCGATTTTCTAATTCCCGGACAATTTTGCGGGCGATCGTATTAACCTCTTCCCCGGTGTGGTGAAATTCCACATTGGCGACGGAGCGAGCAGGATTACGCACATTATCCCGATTCATGCGGCAGACAAAACTAATCAAACTTGTCGTCTGTGGGAACGCTTGCAGCACTTTAGTGCGTTGCTCAGCCATTGCCGGTTGGTCAATACTCACACAACCAACATCATCAACTCCAAGATCGAGGCAGAATGAGCGCAACCAATCGCGATCGAGTATGGATGTAATCGTATTTTGAGGATTCTGACCCTGGGATTTTTGCTTTGCTCTCAAAATCTTTCTTGATTAGGTAGCTGGCTCCGCACTCCTCAAGAAGCGTTCCGGCCGAGCGCCGCAGCTGCAGATGGCATGAACCACTCGCTCAGTCATCGTTGCCAAGTTGAAGCGCCGGTTGAAGCGGTAATTGAAGGCACCCAGG